>JAIXTT010000038.1 GCA_027483795.1 Hyphomicrobiales bacterium | reverse complement strand
TTGCGGTCCGCGCCGGGGCCGAAGGGGATGGGGTCGCCGAAACGGACCGCGACGTCGATCGGCCCGCCCGCGGCGATGCCCGCGAGATGCGGGCCGAGATCCATGTCGCCGTACCAGGCGATGTCCGGCTTTTCGCGGCGGTGCAGGACGAGGCCGTTGCGGCGGAGATAGCCGATCGCCACGGGCTGGACGAGGACGCGGCCGTCCCCGCCCGCCGCCTCCCGCGCCGCGCCCAGAAGCGGCGAGCGGAAGGGCAGGACGCGGTTGCCGTCGCCCGTCGTGCCTTCGGCGAAGAGCACCATCGCGTCGCCCGAGGAGAGGCGTTCGGCGACTTCCTTCGCCGTCGCGGCGGTCGCGGTGCGGCGCGTGCGGTCGACGAAGACCGTGCGCTGAAGCCGCGCCAGCGTGCCGAAAAGCGGCCATGACGCCACTTCCGCCTTGGCGATGAAGGAGAGGGGCAGCACGCTGCCGAGGACGGTGATGTCCGTCCAAGAGACGTGGTTGGCGACGAGCAGCAGCGGCCGGTCGGCCGCGGGCGCGCCCTCGACCGTGACGCGGATGCCGAGAAGGCGCGCCACCCTGCGGTGATAGAAGGCCGGAAGCCGATGGGAGAGCTTGGAATCCCGCTTCAGCGCGAGCCATTGCACGGGCAGCAGCGCGAGGGTCAGGGTCGCGAAGGCGGCGGCGAGGACCGACAGCTTCAGGATGCGCATCGGGTCAGCCGTGGTCTTCGTCGAGAGGCACGCCGTAGAGTTCGAGCCGGTGGTCGACGAGGCGGAAGCCGAGCCGCCGCGCCACCTCCGCCTGAAGGCGCTCGATCTCCTCCGAGCGGAATTCGACCACCCGTCCGCTGCGGATGTCGACGAGATGGTCGTGATGCACGTCCGGCGTCTGCTCGTAGCGGGCCTTGCCGCTCTTGAGGTCGAGCCTTTCGAGGATGCCCGCCTCCTCCAGCAGCCGGACGGTCCGGTAGACCGTCGACAGCGAGATGCGGGGATCGTCGCGGAGCGCGCGGCGGTGGAGCTCGTCCGCATCGGGATGGTCGGCGGCCTTGTCGAGAATCCGCGCGATGATGCGGCGCTGGCCCGTCATCCGCAGGCCGCGCTCGAGGCAGCGCTGTTCGATTCCCTTGCGCGATGCGGCCAAGGACAGGCCCTCCGAGACACGCGCGACCTATAGCGCCGGCCCCGGACCCCGTCCACCGGTTCAGAGCGCGCGGCGCAGGATCAGCGCGTCGGCCCGCGTGCCGTCGGGCTTGGCGTAATAGGCGCCGCGCCGGCCGACCTCCGCGAAGCCCGTGCGGGCATAAAGGGCCCGCGCCGCCGCATTCGTCTCCTCCACTTCGAGGAAGAGGGCGCGGACGCCGGAGGCGGCGAGGCGCGCGGTATGGCGGGCGAGCAGCGCCTTGCCGATCCCCCGCCCGCGGGCGGAGGAGGCGACCGCGATCGTCAGGATCTCGGCTTCGTCGGCCGCGGCGCGGCTGAGCACGAAGGCGAGAAGCGGCCCGCCCGGCCGTCCCTCCCGCGCCGCGTCGCCGAACACGGCGGGATCGACGGCGAGCGCCTCGATCTCGACCGCGCTCCAGGAGCGCGCGAAGCCCTCGGCATGGATCGCCGCCGCGGCCCGGGCGTCGCGCGCGTCGAAACGGGCGAAGGCGGGGGCGGGAGGCGGGCCGAAGAAGGGCAGGCGCAAGACGCGGGCTCCTCAGGCGCGGGGGATGCGGGCATGGCCCTGGGGCTTGGCGTCCGGGTCGCGCAGATAGAGCGGGTCGGGCGGCGCATGGGCGGGGTCCGCCGCGAGGCCGAGCCGCGCGACCCAGACGATGTCGGGCGCGCGCTGCGGCGGATCCGTGAAGGCCTGAAGACCGAGATCGAGCGTGGCTGCGGCGAGGAGATCGGCCGCGGGGCCGACGATGCGCACGGCGCTGCCGCCGACCGCCCGCGCCGCCTCGCGCAGGGGCGCGACGCGGGGCGCGACCAGAAGGCGGCCGCCGGGGCTGACGGCCTGGACATAGACGTTGCCGTGGCGCGCATCGATCGCGCTCGCCACGACGAGCGTGCCGTCCGAGGCCACGACCGGGGCCGCGAAGGCCGCGAGCGTCCCGACCCCGACGACCGGAATGCCGAGCCCGACGCCCATGGCGCGGGCGGCGGCGAGCCCGACGCGCAGACCCGTGAAGCTGCCCGGACCGACGGTGACGGCGATCTTGTCGATCGTGGCGAAGCCGCCGGGAACGTCCCGCTCGAGATCGGCCAGCATCGGCATCAGCGCTTCGGCATGGCCGCGGTCCATGATTTCGGAGCGCAGCGCCGCGGGTGCGGCCGCGCCCGCGTCGAGAACGCAGACGGAGCAGGCGGACAGCGCGGTGTCGACGGCGAGTATGCGCAAGGGGCCGGGCCTCTCGGGACCGTGCTCCGGTCCTCAGACGATCGAACAGAATTCCTCGAAGGCGAAACGCGGGGAGCGCGGGAAGAGCGCCGACGAATCGCCGTAGCCGAGATTACACAGGAAATTGGCCTTGATCGTCCCGCAGGGGAAGAAGGCTTCCTCGACTTTCGCCGCGTCGAAGCCCGACAGCGGGCCGACGTCGAGGCCGAGCGCGCGCGCCGCCATGATGAGATAGCCGCCCTGCAGCGAGGAATTGCGGAAGGCGGTGGCCTCGATCAGTTCCGGCTTGCCCTCGAACCAGCTGCGCGCATCCGCATGCGGGAAGAGCCGCGGCAGCTTCTCGTGGAACGCCGTGTCCATGCCGATGATCGCGGTGACGGGCGCGCTCATGGTCTTGTCGACGTTGCCGGGCGCGAGACAGGGTTTCAGCCGCTCCTTGGCCTCTTGCGACGTCACGAAGACGATGCGGGCGGGAGAGCAGTTGGCGCTGGTGGGCGCGGCCTTGATCAGGTCGGCGAGGCGCCGGAGCTGCGCGTCCTCGACGGGCCGGTCCCGCCAGGCATTGTGCGACCGCGCCTCCGTGAAGAGCCGGTCGAGCGTCGCCGCATCGAGCGGGGCGCGGAAGACGGGATCGGTCATGAAAAAGGCTCCGCAAAGGGTTTGCGGAGCCTCAATTGGAGCGCGGCCGCGCCGCTTCCAGTGCTCAGATCTGCTGGACCTCGCGCACGTCCGGCAGGAAATGGCGGAGCAGGTTCTGGATGCCGTGCTTGAGCGTGGCGGTGGAGGAGGGGCAGCCCGCGCAGGAGCCCTTCATCGCGAGATAGACCACGCCGTCCTTGAAGCCGCGGAAGGTGATGTCGCCGCCGTCGCCCGCCACGGCGGGACGGATGCGGCTTTCGAGCAGTTCCTTGATGGTCGCGACGGTGGGAGCGTCGGCATCGTCGAAGAACTCGTCCTCCGCGTCGTTCGCCGCCGCGGCCGCGGCCGCTTCCCCGCCTTCGACCAGCGGATCGCCCGAAAGGAAATGCTCCATGATCGCGCCGAGGACCGCGGGCTTGAGATGCTGCCACTCGCCTTCGCGCTTGGTCACCGTCACGAAGTCGGAGCCGAAGAAGACGGCGGTCACGCCGTCGACCGCGAAGAGCCGCCGCGCCAGCGGGGAGCGCTCGCCCGCCCGCGCGTCGCGGATGTCGAGCGTGCCTTCGGGCATCACGACGCGGCCGGGGATGAATTTCAGGGTCGCCGGGTTCGGGGTCGCTTCGGTCTGGATGAACATCGCCGTCTCCTCGTTCCGCGGGGCAAGGCCGCGGCCGGGCGTTTCGTTCCGCCGCCGGTCCGCGCTGCGGCCCGAGGCAGTTTAGAATGGTTCGAAACGGAATATGGGGAAGTTTCGCGTCGCGATCAACTCGCGGGGGCGCGGAGCGTGAAACGTCCGACGCGGTCGCGTCGTCCACGACCGCCTGCCGCCCTCGGATGCCGTAGCGGAAACCGGGCGACGGATTCGAAGCGTGCCCTCTTCCAAGGCGGTGACGCATGCGCGTCTTTGGTTCCCGATGCCCGAAACGGCCGATGTTCCGATGCGTGCCGGCGATCGTCGGATAAGCGCTCAAGTCTCTGTAAAAGATCATGAAACGGCCGGACGAAGAAGCGGTTTCGAGAGGCTGAAGAATCGCGCCGGCATTTGCTTGACAGTCTAAATTATCGATCGCTTAATTAGCTCGCTCGGACCCTGCGCCGGCTCCCCGGTGCTTGCCGAAGATCCCGAAGACGGGACGCGGACGGCCGAGCCAACGGGGAGAGACACAGGATGAGCCTCAAGGGATGGTTCCTGACCGCCGCGGCGGTCATGGGCAGCATCGGTTGGACCGGCGAAGCCGCGGCCGAAAAATTCACGCTGAAGATCGCTTCCGGGCACAGCCCGAGCTGGCACTTCATTCAGTTGACCCAGACCTACTTCATGCCCGAAGTGAAGAAGCGGGTGAAGGAGAAGACGGGCCACGACATCGAGTTCGTGGAAGGCTTCTCGGGGTCGGTCGCGAAGACGAACGAAGTCCTCGAATCCGTGAAGAACGGCGTCGTCGACATCGGCATTTTCTGCATCTGCCACGAGCCCCAGCGGCTCGCGCTGAACAATTTCCCGATGTATCTGCCCTTCGGCCCGAGCGACCCGGAAGTCTCGGTCAAGGCGACCCGCAAGGTCTATGACGCCAATCCCGAACTCGGCAAGCAGTTCGAGGGCCATGGCCAGCGCCTTCTCTCGCTCGTGCCGTTCGAGCCCTACAACCTCGTCGCGCGGACGCCCATCGCCAAGGCGACGGAAGTGAAGGGCCGCAAGATCGGGGCCGCCGGCCCGAACGCCTTCTGGGTCGAGAACGCGGGCGCGCTGCCCGTCTCGGTGCCCGGTCCGGACATGTACACGTCGCTGCAGACCGGCCTGATCGACTCCATGATCATCTTCCTCTCGGTCATGGATTCGCTGAAGCTCTTCGAAGTCGCGCCGAATTTCGTGGATGCGTCCTTCGGCTCGATGACCGTGACCTCGCTGACGATCAATGAGCGCCGCTTCGGCCGCCTGCCGAAGGAAGTTCAGGACATCATCCTCGAAGTCGGTCGCGACATGGAAGGCAAGGCGGGCCCGTTCACCCGCGAGGTCGGCGACAAGACGCTGGCCGCCATCAGGAGCCGCGGCGTCAACGTGGTGAAGGTGCCGGACGCCGAACGTCAGGCTTGGGCGGAAATGCTCGTCGCGGGCACCGCCGCGCATGCCAAGAAGTTCGAGAACGACAACAAGGTCCCCATGCAGAAGGTGATGCGGTCCTACATCGCAGCCACCGAAGCCGCGGGCTACAAGTGGCCCGTGAAGGCCAAGCTCGACTGAACCGATCGTGCGGGCGGGGCTCACCCCGCCCGCATCGACATCAGGGGTTGGGGGAACCGATGATCAAGCTGCTGAAGGGCATGGATTCGTCCGCCCGGATGATGATGGTGTTGACGGCGTTCTGCGCCTTCGGCGCGTCCTTCTTCATCTTCGTCGAGATCACGGCGCGTTTTCTGGGACTGAAGTTCTACGGAACGGCCGAATACATCCGCAATCTTCTGATCGTCATCGTCTTCCTGCAGCTGCCCTTCGCGGTGCGGACGCGCAGCATGCTGGCCGTCGACATCATGGTCGGCGCGCTGCCGAAGCGGGTCGCCGACAGGATCGGCATTCTCGGCGCCGTGCTGGGCGCGTTGTTCTTCTTCGCCGTCGGCCTCGGGGCCTTCGAGCCCGCCGTCACGGCCTGGGTGAACAACGAGATGGAAGGCGAGAGCGTCGTCGACGTGCCCGCCTGGCCGGGACGTTTCTCGGTGGTGATCGGCTGCTGGATGGCGAGCCTCTATTACCTCCTGCGGATCGTCGAACTCGCCTCCGATCCGCCTTGGGCGCGATACGTGGATCCCACGCTTCCTCCCCAGCAGCATATCTGACGCGAGTTCACGATCATGGAAGCCTATGCCCCTCTGCTCGTTCTCGGGCTGCTGCTGTTCCTCGTCTTCGCGGGCGTCGAAGTGGCGGTCTCCCTCGGCGTCGTCAGCCTTCTGGCGATCTTCATCTCGACGCAGGACGTCGAGATCTCGATCGCCTTCCTGAGCACGACGGCCTACAACGCCCTGCGCGACTACGTCTTCGCCGTGGTGCCGCTGTTTCTCCTGATGGGCGAATTCATCGCCCGATCGGGCATCGCCTACGACCTTTATTGGGGCATCGATCGCGCCTTCAAGGGTCTGCGCGGGCGCTTCGCCTATGCCACCGTCATGGGCAACGTCGTCTTCGCCTTCGTCTCCGGCACGAGCCTCGCGTCCGCCACGACCTTCACGGCCATCGCCTATCCGCAGATGAAGCGGGGCGGCTACGAGCCGCATTTCTCGCTCGGTCTGATCAGCGGCAGCGCCTGTCTGGGCATGCTGATCCCGCCCAGCATCCTGATGGTGGTCTGGGGGATCCTGACCGATCTGTCGATCGGCCATCTCTTCCTCGCGGGCATCATTCCCGGCTTCATCCTCGCGGGGCTCATGGCGGTCTACATCTTCGCCGTCTCCTTCATCCGGCCGGACATCGTCGGGCACGGAGTCCGCGGCGCGGAGGACGCCGGCGTCGAGACCAAAGGACCGTCGGGAACCGACATGACGATCAGCGTCATCGGCCTGATCGCCATCGTCTGCGGCGCGCTGGGCGGCATCTGGGCGGGCCTCTTCACGCCCACGGAAGGCGCGGGCATCGGCGCGCTCGTCGCGCTCGGGGTCGGCCTCGTCAAGGGCATGAAGATCGACGAGATCTACAAGGCGGTGCTCTCGGTGGGCCGTACGGCGACCCCCCTGATGATCATCGTCTTCGCCGCGCAGCTCTATTCCCGCACGCTGCAGATGAGCGGCATCGGCAATCAGCTGCAGTCCATGATCACGGGCAGCGGCATGTCGCCGGAAGGCATGCTGATCTTCATGGTCGTGGTGTGGCTGATCCTCGGCACCATCATCGACTCGATCTCGATCATGCTGCTGACGGTGCCGATCTTCGCGCCGATCGCGATGAAGATCGGGGTGGATCCGCTGGCCTTCGCGCTGATGGGCATCCTGACGATCGAAGCGGGCCTTCTCACCCCGCCCTTCGGCCTCGTCGTCTATGCGGTGCGGGCGGTGATCCCGAACGAACCCGTGAGCATGTCGACGATCTTCCTCGGGGCCTTGCCCTTCTGCATCATGCTCATGATCGTCGTCGCGATCGTCTACTTCTTCCCGATCACGACGACCTACCTGATCCAATTCTTCCAATAGCGGCGCGCCCCGACGTCGGCCCGCAACGCAGGAGTACACGCATATGAAGGCCATGGTGGTCGAACGCTGGGGCGAAAGGTCGAAGCTGCACGAGCGGCCGATCCCGAAACCGGGGCCCGGCGAAGCCTTGCTCAAGGTCAGGTCGGCGGCCGTCGGCCTGACGCTGCTGAACATGCGCAACGGCAGTTTCGGCGGCGAAGCGCCCCGCGTGATGGGACATGAACTGGCGGGCGACATCGTCGAGACCGGGGCGGGCGTGACGGCCCTGAAGCCCGGCGACCGCGTCGCCACCTATTTCTATCTCACCTGCAACCGGTGCCGCTGGTGCCGCGGCGGACGCGAGACGCTGTGCGAGAATTTCGGCGGCTTCGTCGGCGTGCATCGCGACGGCGGCTTCCAGCAATATGTCTGCCTGCCGGCCGACAACATGCTGCATATCCCGGAGGGTCTCGATTACGAGGCCGCCGCGATGGCGACGGACGCGGTCAACACCAATTGGCACTGCATGCGCGAGCGGGCGAAGATCAACCCGCACGACACGGTGATGCTGATCGGTGCGGGCGGGGGCGTCGGCATCCACGGGCTGCAGGTCGCCAAGCTGTTCGGCGCACGGATCATCGCGGTCGACGTGTCGGACGAGAAGCTCGCCTTGGCCAAGGAATGGGGCGCGGACGAGCTCATCAACGTGAAGCGGACGCCCGACGTGGCGGCGGAGGCCAAGCGCCTGACGGGCGGGCGCGGCGTGAACGCGGCCGTCGACTATGTCGGTCACGGCCTGACCTTCCAGGCCGCCTATGACAGCCTCGCGACCGGCGGACGGGCGGTGATCATCGGCGTCGGCAAGGGCGACATCTCCGTCAATCCGCGGCAGATGATGCTGACGGAAAAGGTGGTGACGGGATCGCGTCACTCGACGCGGACCGAGCTCATCGAGACCATGGAAGTGATGGCCCGCGGCCTGATCAAGCCCGTGGTCGGGATGCGGACGCATTTCACCGAGATCGAAAGCATCTTCGACACGATCATCGACGAGAAGCTTCTGGGCCGCGGCGCGGTCACCTACGAGGACTGAGCGCCTCGGCCGCGCGACGCCGATCCGGGTGCGGGCGAGGTCTCGACCTCCCCCGCCCGCGATGCGGGCGCGCGGCCACGCGCATCGTCTCGGACGATCCGAGAAAAGTGGTACAGCTGCCCCGGCTCGAACGGGGGACCCCCAGATCCACAATCTGGTGCTCTAACCAACTGAGCTACAGCTGCCCTTCGGAAGCGGCGCGAACCTAGTCCCGCAAGAAACGGATTTCAAGCGCGAAACGCCCCGGTCCGCCCGCATGCGGGCAAGGCCGAGGCGCGGGAGGCCGCGCCGAAGCGCGGCCCGACGATGTCATCGGGCGCTCAACCGCGCGGCGCGATGCTGTCGGTCACGGCCTTGCGGACCGTTTCGCCGGTCCGGACGAGCGTCCGGTTCGCGACCGCGGCCAGATCCTTCGCCCGGGACGAGGCGTCTTCGAAGCGCCGGCGCGCATGGGCGGCGTTCAGCTCGATCACGTCGGACAACGTACGGGCTTCGCTCATCGCCTTCATGAAGCCGAGCGTCGCATCGGTCTGGCTGCGGACCGCATCGAACCAGCGGTTCTGGAACTCATGCAGACCCGTCTGCGCCGCCTTGGCGCCGTCCTCGAAGCCTTCGCCGAGGCGTTCGGCCGAGAGCCGCATCCGTTGATAGGCGTCGCGGGTCTGGTCGAGGCCGGTGGAGGCGAGCGTCCGGAAGGTCTTCGGGAGTTCCTCGCCGACGGCTTCCGCCGGGCGGCGGAAGGCTTCGAACGCGGCCGGGATGTCGATGATCTCGCCCGAACCCGGCTTCGACGCCGGCTTGGCTGCGGGCTCGGCTGCGGGCTTGGACTCGGCCGCGGGCGCGGCGGCGGACTTGGCGGGGCTGATCTTGGCGGGGCTGATCTTGGCGGGGCGGATCTTGGCCTTCGCGGCCGGAGCCGCCGTCTTGGCGGGCGCGGCGGGCGCGACGACGGGTTGCGGTGCGGCCGCGACCGGGGGCGCTACGGGCGCGGGCGCGGCGACCGGTTCGACCGGAGCGATCGCGAGGACGGGAGCGGCCTCGACGGCGACCGCGACGGGTTCCGTCCGGGGCGCGGGCTCCGGCTTCGCCGCGACGGGTTCGGGCTTCGCCGGGGCGGGCTCGGGATTCTTCGAGACAGGCTCGGGATTCTTCGAGACGGGATCGGGATTCTTCGAGACAGGATCGACTTGGGGCGCGGGAGGCGTCGCTACGGCCTTGCTCTCGACCGGGCGCACCCGCTCGAGCGGCACGACGGGGGTCGCGGGCTTGGGCTTCAACGGGTTGCGGGCGGGCGCGGCCGGGACGGCCTTCACGAGGTCGGGGGTCTTGCCGTTCACGGCCGCGACGGCGGGCTTCGTGTCGGCGGGCGCGGCGACGCTCTTTGCGGGCTTCGCGGCCTTGGCGGCCGCGGGCTTCTTGCCGGGCGCGGCGGCTTTCGTCTTGGTCTCGTCGATCATCGGGATGCTCCTCTCGCCTCGGCCCGGGCGGGTCGCCGAGGTCTCGTTCCGGGGACGCGGGCCGCCGCGGGCGCGGCGGTCGAGAACTCGCGATCGACGACGGCGCGGCGATCCGCGCCGTCGAGCGGTCGAGCGATTACTTGCGGCGGCCGGCTTCGGCCGCGGCCTTCTGCACTTCGGCGGTGGCCTTCTCGACCGTCGCCTTGGCGTCGGAAGCGGCCTTCTGCACGTTCGCCTGAACGGCCGAGCCGACCTCCTGCATCTGCGACTGCATGGCCGCCATCTGCGACTTCAGATATTCGGCCTGAATCTGCATCAGTTCCTGCACGTCCTTCGCGCGGACCATCTTCTGAGCGAAGTCGAAGCCGGCGGCGATGTTCTGCTCGGCATAGCCGATGGTCTTCTGCGCGATGTCGCGGCCGTTGGCCTGCGCGCCCGCCGCCTGCGTCTCCGCGGCGGAGACGGCCTTCGAAGCCGCGCCGAGGAAGCCGTCGAAGGCCTTGCGGGCCTGATCGACGCTCTTTTCGGCGAAGTCGCGCATTTCGTTCGGGATTTCGTAGCTCATCGGGTTCTTGGCCATGGTGCGGCTCCTGTCTCGGCGGATCCGGCGACCGTCGCCGGGCGTCCCCTGTATTGTGCGGTGCAACATAATGCTGCATTGCACAAACGTCAAGCGGGGATGCCGTTATCGTTAACGATGGGGAAACATAATCAAGAGATTCCGACGGGCGTCGCGTGGACGCTTCGACGCCCTGCATGCTACCCCGATGAGCGGCCGTCGACGGCAGCTCGCGGGGACGATCACGACATGGGCGCGCAAGGCCCCGAAGACCCGCTTCCGGAGCGTCTCGAGCCCGGAAGCGCCCTTCTCGACGATGCGGGCGACCTCGCCGCCGCCGCGCGGCGCGGCGAAGCCTTGGCCTTTCTGTCGGCCGACATGCGCCGCCTGATCTGGGCGACGCCCGCGGGCTTCGCGCTGTTCGGCACGTCCGGCCCCGGACCCAAGCCGTTGGACGGACGCCTGCCCGTCGAGAGGCTCGCCGAGCTGCTGCGGGCCGTCGCCCCCGCCGACGGCTTCCATCTCGAGCGCATCCGCATGCCCGGGCTGCGCTTCGAACCCGTGACCTTGGGCTTCCGCCGGGTCCGTCTCGCCGAGGGCCCTGCGCTCGCGGTGCTGTCGCCCGAGCCGGTCGGTCCCGTCGCGGCTCTGCCCGAACCGATCTTCGCATCCTCTCCCTCGCCCATGGCCGCGCCCGTCGCGGCGATCAGGCGGGCCGCCGCGGAAGAGCCGCCCGAGACGTCCTCCGACGCGGCCGAAGCCTTCGAGGATCGTTTCGAAGACGCAACGCCCGCGCCCGCGGAACGCGACGTCCCGCAGGCTGCGCCGGCGGGGACGCCGCATCGCACGGGCGGAGGTCGGTTGCGGTTCACCTGGCGGACGGATGCGGAGGGACGCTTCGCGGCCTTCGCCGACGACGTCCGCCGCATTCTCGACCCCTCCGCCGCAAGGGCGGAGGGCCGCAGGCTGCGCGACCTCGCCGATCTGCTGCGTGATCCCGCCGGAGCCTTCGCGGCGGGTCTCGACGGCCGGCAGACCTTCGACGCGGCCGAGACCCTCTGGATGGCGGGCGGCGAAGGCTGGCGGCCCGTCAGGCTCGGCGGCACTCCCGTCTTCGGACCGGACGGCGTCTTCGCGGGTTTCCGCGGTTTCGGCGTCGTCGACGCCGGGAGCGCCGCGCGGACGGAGCGACCCGCCCCCGCCGCCCCCGCATATCGGGAAAAGACCGTTCCTCCCGTGCGGGCGAACCCCGCGCCGGAGCCGAAACCCGCGGCCTCCGAGGGGGGCGGGCGCGGCGCGCTCTCCGCCGTGGAAAAGGCCGCCTTCCGCGAAATCGCCCGCGCCCTCGGCGCGGTGATGGACGACGACCGCCCGGTCCGGTCCGAAACCCCGCCCGCCCCGCGGCCGCAGGCGGAGGCAAGACCCGAGACCGAGGCTCCGCGGGCGCGGCCCGCGGAAGCGCGGCCCGCCTCCGCGGGCCCGGACCTGCTCAAGGAGGCGCTCGACGTCTTCGACCGGCTGAGCATCGGCATCATGCTGAGCCGCGGCGAAGTGCCGATCCTGATGAATCGTGCGCTGCTCGACATGCTCGGCTATGCCGACGCCGACGTCTTCCATGCGGAAGGCGGCATCGATCGCTTGTTCCGCGGACCTTCGCCGGAGGCCGACGGCGGCCGGGCGGTGCGCGTCGAGGGACGGAACGGACGCGAATTTCCGGCGCAGGTGCGGCTGCACAGGGTGAGCTGGGGCGGAACGCCCGCGACGCTCACGGCCTTCCGGCCCGTCGACGCCGATCCGGAGCGCACCGCGGCGCTCGAAAAGGAGATCGCGGAACGCGACCGCGAGATCCGCGAGCTCTCGGACATGCTCGACGTCGCCACCGACGGCGTGCTGGTGATCGAGGCGGACGGCCGCATCGCCGCGGCCAACCGCACGGCCGAAGCCTTGTTCGGCTATGAGGAGAGCCGGCTGCTCGGCGAGAGCTTCCTGACCGTGATCGCGCCGGACAGCCACGGGGCCGCCCGCGACTATTTCGAGGCGATCAAATCCGACGGCGTGCTGAGCCTGCTCAATGACGGGCGCGAGGTCGGCGGCCGCGCGAGCAAGGGCGGCACGATCCCGATCTTCATGACCTTCGGCCGGATCGGCGGCCGGACGAATCCGCGCTTCTTCGCCGTGCTGCGCGACATGACCTCCTGGAAGCGGGCGGAAGCGGATCTGCTCGCCTCCAAGCAGAAGGCCGAAAAGGCGAGCGCCCGGAAATCCGAAGTCCTCGCCACCATCTCGCACGAGCTGCGGACGCCGCTTTCGGCGGTGATGGGCTTCGCGGAGGTCATGATCGAAGAGCGCTTCGGGCCCGTCGGCAACGAGCGCTACAAGGATTATCTGCGCGACATCCATGCCTCGGGCGCGCATGTCCTCAGCCTCGTCGACGATCTCCTCGATCTCGCCAAGATCGAGGCGGGGCGGTTCGATCTCGATTTCCGCGCCGTCGATCCCAATGCGTTGGTGGCGGGGGCGGTGAACCTGCTCCAGCCTCAGGCCCAGAGAGGCAAGGTCGTGCTGCGCTCGGGTCTCGCGCCGACGCTGCCCATGGTCGTCGCGGACGAGCGCTCGCTGAAGCAGATCGTGATCAATCTCCTGTCGAATGCGGTGAAGTTCACCGATCCGGGCGGGCAGGTGATCGTCTCGACCGCCTTCACGGATGCGGGCGAGGTCGTCATCCGCGTGCGCGACACCGGCGTCGGGATGGACCCGTCCGAGATCGAAGCCGCCTTCGAGCCGTTCCGGCAGACCCGCGCGGGCAAGCGCGCCGGCGGCACCGGGCTCGGGCTGCCGTTGACCAAGGCGCTCGTCGAAGCCAATCGCGCCGCGCTCGAGATCCGCAGCGCGCGCGATCAGGGCACCATGGTCGAGGTCGTCTTCCCGACGAACCGCGTCCTCGCCGACTGAGCGGAGCGCGGCAGGAGCGCCGACGCTCAGGGCAGCAGGCGGTCCCGTTTTCGGAGTTCCGGGAACAGGAAGGCCCAGGAGATCGCGACGACGATGGTTCCGATCCCGCCGATGATCACGGCCGGGACCGCGCCGACCAGCGCCGCCAGAACGCCGGATTCGAATTCGCCGAGTTCGTTCGAGGCGCCGATGAACACGAAGTTCACGGCCGAGACGCGACCGCGCATATGGTCGGGCGTCTCCCCCTGCACGAGGCTCTGGCGGACATAGACGCTGACCATGTCCGCCGCTCCGAGCACCGCGAGGCAGGCGAGCGACAGGGGAAAGCTCGTCGACAGGCCGAAGGCTATGGTCGCCGCGCCGAAGATTCCGACGCAGACGAGCATGGACGGCCCCGTGCGTCGGCGCAGGGGCCATTGCGCGAGGACCATGGCCATGGCCACGCCGCCGAGCGCGGGCATGCTGCGCAGGAGGCCGAGGCCTTCGGGCCCGACCTTCAGGATGTCCTGCGCGAAGATCGGCAGCAGGGCCGTCGCCCCGCCGAGCATCACGGCGAAGAGATCGAGCGAGATCGCCCCGAGGATGACGGGCTTGGAGCGGATGAAGGCGATCCCGGCGAAGACCGTCTTCACCGTCACGGGTTCGCGCTCGGGAAGCTCGGGACGCGCGCGGATCGCGAAGAAGGCGACCGCGGCGCCGGCGGAGAACAGGGTCGCCACGCCGAAGACGACGGGCGCGCCGAAGATGAAGAGGAAGCCGCCGACGGCCGGACCGACCACGACGGAGATCTGCCACACCGAGGCGTTGAGGGCGACGGCGCTCGAAAACAGGTCGCGCGGCACGAGGCCGGGCAGCAGGGCCTGCCCCGCGGGCCCGTAGAAGGCGCGCGTCGCGCCGATCAGCATCGTCAGGCCGTAGATCGGCCCGACGCCCGCTTGCGGGACGAGCATGACCATGAGCAGCCCGGCGCCGGCGAGGGCCTGCAGGCCGTAGCAGACGAAGACGACCACGCGCCGGTCGACCCGATCGGCCACCTGCCCCGCGACGAGCGCGAGGACCAGCGTCGGCAGGAAGGAGGCGAGACCGATCAGTGCGAGCGCCCAGGCGCTCTTCGTCATGTCGTAGACGACCCACCCCAGGGCCATGGTGACGATCTGCAGTCCGGCGCCCGCGAGGAAGCGCCCGAGGATGAAGAGGCGGAAATCACGGACCCGGAGGGCGGGCCAACCCGTTTCGGACATGTCGGCGCTGCTCGATCGCTGCAGGGGCGAGAGCGTATCGCATGCTTCGGCCGCGCGGGGTAGGGGCGATGCGTGGGCCCGTCCGGCCGTCGATCCTTCGGGATGCGCTGGTGCTGCCGGAGAGGATTGAACTCTCGACCTCTCCCTTACCAAGGGAGTGCTCTACCACTGAGCTACGGCAGCAGGAGACCGCGCGGAGGCGGGGTCTCGAAGCGGCGCTTCAATGCCACAGAGGGTCCGGGGGCGCAACCCTCGAAAGCCGGACCGGACCGAAAAGCGGCCGGGCCGGAACCGCCCGGCGGACGCGTTCACTCCGCCGCGACGGGCAGCGCACGACGCGGAATGCCGAGATGCGTCCAGACCTCGTCCAGCGCCGCGACCAGCGCGTCGATCAGCGCGTCGTCGTGATGCGGCGTCGGCGTGATGCGCAGACGCTCGGTCCCGCGCGGAACCGTCGGATAGTTGATCGGCTGGATATAGATGCCGTGGACCGTCAGAAGCCGGTCGGACGCGGCCTTGCAGAGCTCGGCGTCGCCGACCATCACCGGAACGATGTGCGTCGGGGTCTCGAGCTGCGGCAGGCCCGCATCGGCGATCTTCGCCTTGGTGCGCGCCACGCGGTCCTGATGGCGGGCGCGCTCCGCGCCCGACGCCTTCAGATGGCGGACCGACGCGCAGGCCGCCGCGGCGATCGCGGGCGGCAGCGCCGTGGTGAAGATGAAGCCCGGCGCATAGGAACGCACCGCGTCGACGATCGTCGCGCTCGAGGCGATGTAGCCGCCGAGACAGCCGAAGGCCTTGCCCAGCGTGCCCTCGATCACGTCGAGACGCCCCATCTCGCCGTCGCGCTCCGCGACGCCCGCGCCGCGCTCGCCGTAGAGGCCGACGGCATGGACCTCGTCGATATAGGTCATCGCGCCGTATTTCTCGGCGAGGTCGCAGATGCGGCCGATCGGGGAGACGTCGCCGTCCATCGAATAGACGCTTTCGAAGACGATCAGTTTGGGTCGCTGCTTGCCCGCGGCCTTCAGGAGGTCTTCGAGATGGTCGAGATCGTTGTGGCGGAAGATGCGCTTGTCCGCGCCCGAGCGCCTGACGCCCTCGATCATCGAATTGTGGTTGAGCGAATCCGAGAGGATCTGCACGTCGGGAATGAGCTTGGCGATCGTCGAAATGCCCGTGTCGTTCGACACGTAGCCCGAGGTGAAGACGAGCGCGGCGTCCTTGCCGTGGAGATCGGCCAATTCGGCCTCGAGCTCCACCATCGGGTGATGCGTGCCCGAAATGTTGCGCGTGCCGCCCGCGCCCGCGCCCATGCGGCGGGCGGTCCCGGCCATGGCTTCGACCACGTCGGGATGATGGCCCATGCCCAGATAGTCGTTCGAGCACCAGAGCACGACGGGCTTCGGCCCTTCGGGCGTGTGGCGGACGGCATGCGGATAGCGGCCGACCACGCGCTCGATGTCGGCGAAGACCCGATAACGGCGCTCCGCATGAAGTGCGTCGAGCGCGTCCTTGAAATACGCCTGATAGTCCATGCCCGTTTACTCGTCGGTCCTGGTGCGGAGGACTCGTTGCGACCGCCGTTCCGGCCTTTTCTCACGGCCGAGCCCCGATTTCCATCCGCATCATGCCGGAGCCGAGCGGGGAGATGACGCGGAGCGGCCCGAAGCTCAAGGGTTGTCTCCCGCGATATATCGTCATAGTCCTCCCGGACCGGGCTTCGGCGACGGACGAATCGAGCCATGAGCGACGCGGACGACGAACGCAGGAAACGCCTCGCCGCCGCCTTGCGCGAAAATCTGAAGCGCCGCAAGGCGCAGGATCGCGGTCGCCGCACGACGCCCGGAACGGCCGGCGAGGCTCCGCGCCCCGCGACGGGAACGGGCGAGGAGAAGTCCTGACGACGCCGGGGCGGATCCGATCCGCCGCACGAGACGAGATCCGCCGCCCGCGCGCGGCCGAACGAGGATGAAACATGGACCGCATCAGGATCGTCGGCGGGAAGCCGCTTCAGGGCGTCCTTCCGATCGGCGGCGCGAAGAACGCGGCCCTGCCCCTCATGATCGCGAGCCTGCTCACGCGCGAGACCGTGACGCTGCACAACGTGCCGCGCCTCTCCGACGTGCGGCAGCTGATGCGCATTCTCGGCAATCACGGCGCGGACGCCGCGATCAGCGGCAAGCGCATGGGACAGGCCGAGGACGCGGGCGACACGATCACGCTGTCGGCCCGCGACATCGTCGACACGACCGCGCCTTATGAACTGGTCTCGCGGATGCGCGCGAGCTTCTGGGTGATCGCGCCCCTGCTCGCCCGCACGGGCGAGGCGCGGGTCTCGCTCCCCGGCGGCTGCGCCATCGGCACGCGCCCCGTCGATCTTCTGCTCATGGCGCTCGAAAATCTCGGCGCTTCGATCGAGATCGAGGCCGGCTACGTCGTCGCCAAGGCGCCGAAGGGACTCAAGGGCGGCCGCATCGATTTTCCCAAGGTGACGGTCGGCGGGACGCATACGGCGCTGATGGCCGCCACGCTCGCGGACGGCACGACGGTGATCGAAAACGCCGCGCAGGAACCCGAGGTCGCCGATCTCGCGGCATGCCTGATCAAGATGGGCGCGCGCATCAGCGGCGCGGGCACGAGCCGCATCGTGGTGGACGGCGTGCCGCGGCTCGACGGCGCGCATCATGCCGTGCTGCCGGACCGGATCGAGACCGGCACCTATGCGATGGCCGTCGCGATGACGGGCGGCGACATTCTGCTGCAGGGCGCGCGCACCGATCTGCTGCAATCCGCCTTCGACGTGCTCTCGGCCGTCGGCGCCGAGGTCACGCAGACCGAGGAGGGCGTGCGCGTGCGCCGCGACGGCCGCGGGATCAGGCCCGTGGACGTGACGACGGAGCCCTTCCCGGGCTTCCCCACCGATCTGCAGGCGCAGTTCATGGCGCTGATGACCAAGGCGGACGGCGTCTCCCGCATTCGGGAGACGATCTTCGAGAACCGCTTCATGCATGTGCAGGAACTCGCCCGGCTCGGCGCGCGCATCCGGCTCGACGGCGATACGGCCATCGTCGAGGGCATGCCGACGCTCAAGGGCGCGCCCGTCATGGCGACGGATCTGCGCGCCTCGGTGTCGCTCGTGATCGGCGGTCTCGCGGCCGAAGGCGAGACCATGGTGCACCGGGTCTATCATCTCGACCGCGGCTTCGAGGCGCTCGAGAAGAAGCTGCTGCGCTGCGGCGCGGAGATCGAGCGGATCTCCGGGGAACGCTGAGGGGCGGGCGGCGTTCCGTTCCGGCCGGAGCCCGGCAAGCGGGCGCGATCGGCGCAAGCGCCCGTTGCGCCCTTCCTGCGCGGCGTTTAACAGGGGTTCTCGATCTCCGAGCCCGTGCCATGGACAAGCTGAAGCTCCTCGCCTTCGACGCCGACGATCTCGCGGTGATGTCCGCGCATCTGCAGGATGCGGTGGTCAAGGTCGCCGACATGGCCTTTCTGCCCGCCGAGAAGCGCTTCGCGCTGGTCGTGAACCGCTTCGATTGGGAAGGTGCGGCGACGGGCGAAAGGCGCCGACGTCGGACGGGCCTGCATGTCGACCGCGTGACCCGCGCCAGACGGTTCAAGATCCCGCAGGGGGCGGGCGAGGAGGTGCTCAACCTTCTCGCGGTCACCTTCGAGGAGACGGATGCGCCCGCGGGCGTGTTGACGATCGTGTTCTCGGGCGAGCGCGCGGTGGCGCTCGACGTGGAATGCCTCGAAGCCGCCATGTCCGATCTCGGACCGATGTGGTCGACCGAACACGTGCCGGACCACGCTCTCGACAAGGACGAGTCCTGAAATGGCCCTGCGCCTCGACAGCCGATCCCCGACCTTCGCCGCCGAGTTCACGGCGCTGCTCGCCATGAAGCGCGAGACGTCGGAGGACGTGGACCGCATCGTCCGCGACATCATCGCCGACGTGATCGCACGGGGCGACGCCGCGCTCGTCGATTACACGCGCCGCTTCGACCGGATGGACGTCACGGCCGAGGGGCTTCGGATCACCGAGGCGGAGATCGACGCGGCGGTCGCCGCCTGCGACGCGCCGACGCTCGCCGCGCTGCATCTCGCCCATGAGCGCATCGTCGCCTATCACCGGCGGCAGAAGCCCGGCGACGAGCGCTGGACGGACGCGATCGGGGTGGAGCTCGGCCATCGCTGGACGGCGGTGGAGGCGGTGGGCCTCTATGTCCCCGGCGGCACCGCGAGCTATCCCTCCTCGGTGCTGATGAACGCGGTTCCCGCGAAGGTCGCGGGCGTGCCCCGCATCGTGATGGTGGTGCCGACGCCGGACGGGAAGCTCAACCCGCTCGTCCTCGCCGCGGCGAAGATCGCGGGCGTCGACGAGATCCATCGCGTCGGCGGCGCGCAGGCCGTGGCCGCGCTCGCCTACGGGACGGGCACGATCGCGCCCGTCGCGAAGATCGTCGGTCCGGGCAACGCCTTCGTCGCCGCCGCCAAGCGCCGCGTCTTCGGGCAGGTCGGGATCGACATGATCGCGGGCCCCTCCGAAGTGGTGGTCCTCGCCGACCGGACGGCCGATCCGAACTGGATCGCGGCGGATCTTCTCGCGCAGGCGGAACACGACGTCGCCGCCCAGGCGATCCTCGTGACGGATTCCGAGGCGCTGGGCGACGCGGTCGTCGCGGCCGTGGAAGCGCGGCTGAAGACGTTGCCCCGCGCGGAGATCGCCGGCGCGAGCTGGCGGGACTACGGCGCGATCGTTCTCGTCGAGAGCCTCGAGGCCTCGATCCCGCTCGTCGACCGGCTCGCGCCCGAACATCTCGAGATCGAGGCCGAGAACGCGGAGGCACTCGCCGCCGGGATCCGCAATGCGGGCGCGATCTTTCTCGGCGCGCATACGCCCGAGGCGATCGGCGATTATGTCGGCGGAACGAACCATGTCCTGCCGACGGCGCGCTCGGCGCGCTTCTCGTCGGGATTGGGCGTGCTCGACTTCATGAAGCGCACCTCGATCCTGAAATGCTCGCCGGAATCGCTGCGGGCGATCGGTCCCGCCGCGGTGGCGCTCGGCGAGGCGGAGGGATTGGCGGGCCATGCGCTCTCCGTCGCCCTGCGCCTCGACGTCGGGTGAGGGCGCCATGTCGGACACGCGCGATCCGAGGAAGCGGCTGATCGCCGTCACGCTCGACGAGGCCTCCATCGGTCGCGGCGGACCCGAACAGGAGCATGAACGGGCGATCGCGATCTACGACCTGATCGAGTCGAACAGCTTCTCGCCCGCCGCGCATGACGGCGGGCCCTATACGCTGCATGTCTCGCTCGTGTCGAACAAGCTCGCCCTCGACGTGCATGACGACGGCGGGCTGCGGGTGGTGACGCATATCCTCTCGCTGACGCCGCTCCGGCGCGTGGTGAAGGACTATTTCCTCGTCTGCGAGAGCTATTACGCGGCGATCAGGACGGCGAGCGCCGCCCAGATCGAGGCCATCGACATGGGGCGTCGCGGCCTTCACGACGAAGCGGCCCATCTCCTGCTCGAACGATTGTCCGGAAAGGTCGAGATCGATTTCGACACCGCGCGTCGTCTCTTCACCCTCGTCGCGGCGCTGCATTTCAAGGGCTGAGGGCAGAATGGCCGAGACCGCGACGGGGCGGAAGGTACAGGCGGTGCTCTTCGCCTGCGGCCAGAATTCCATCCGTTCGCCCATGGCCGAGGCCATCGCCCGGCATTATTTCGGCAAGTCGCTCTACGTGCAGTCGGCGGGCGTGAAGAAGGGCGAGACCGACGGCTTCGCCGCCGCCGTGCTCGACGAGATCGGCATCGACGCCTCCAAGCACAAGCCCCGCACCTTCGAAGACCTCGAGGAGTGGGAGGGGCTGAATTTCGACCTGATCGTGACCCTGAGCCCCGAAGCGCATCACAAGGCGCTCGACCTCACCCGCACCGTGGATGCGGACGTCGAGTATTGGCCGACCCCCGATCCGTCGGCGGCCGTCGGTCAGGGCTCGCGCGATCAGGTGCTGCAGCACTATCGCGCGGTGCGCGACATGCTGGCCGACAAGATCACCGCGCGGCTGCGCTAGAGGCCCGCGGCGCGCAGGAGGGAGACCGTCAGGAGGCCCGCGCCCAGCGCGATCACCTCCTTGCGCCATTTCAGCATCGCGAGGATCGCGGCGACGAGCGCGGCGATGGCGGCGGGCCCCGACTTCACGGCGATGGGCAGCACGGTCGCGATCATGATCGAGCCCGGCAGGGCCGAAAGGCCCCGACGGACGCGCGGCGTGATGGGGACATGCGTCATCAACCAGACGCCGCCCGCCCGGCACAGCCAGGTCGCGAAGGCCATGCAGATCAGAGCGAGCGCGGCGTCGGGCGCGACGGGGCCGAGAAGATCAGCCATGGTCGCGCACCGGCAGCAGCGCGGCGGTCAAGGCGCCGCTGAGCGCGCCCGCCACGATGAAGGCATAGCCCGGAACGAGCGCGGAGGTCGTCAGCGCGACGGCGCCCGCCACGCCCCAAGGCACGAGATCCTGCTTGCCCTTCCAGATCGGCACGAGCATGCCCGCGAAGATGATCGGCATCACGAGATCGAGGCCGTAGCGGCGCGGTTCCTCGACGAGCGATCCGGCCATATAGCCGGGGATCACGGCCAGAACCCAGATGATCCATTGCAGCACGCCGCTGCCGAAGAGGACGCCGGCATCGCGGCCTCCGTCGCTGCGATAGCGCTCGGCGATGATCCAATTGGCGTCGGTCATCAGGTGGATGCCGGGCCACAGCACGCGGCCGTCGATGCCGTGCAGCCATGGCTGCAGCGAGGCCCCCATCAGGAGCATCCGCGCATTCACGGTCATCACGAGGAGGGTGATCGCGAGGATCGAGGCGAAGGTCCAGTTGTCGCGCCACAATTCGAGCGAGACGAGCTGTGCGGCGCCGGCGAAGACGATGGCGCTCGACAGCATGGATTCGGAAAGGGTCAGACCCTTCTGCGCGGCCGCCGTGCCGAAGGCGCTGCCGTAGATCACGAGACCCGGAATGAAGGGCACGGTGAGACGCGCGCCCAACATCATCCCGTCACGCGACACGAAAGGCCGCGGCGCAGCCTCCGCGTCCATGCGCTCAGGCTTCGTGGTGCTTGGGCTTGAGACGGGTCAGCGCGAAGCCGATGATCAGAACGATGATCGCACCGATCGCGGCGGAGGGATATTTCAGGCTCGCGGCATATTCCGCCCCGATCCGCGCGGTGAGGAAGGGATCGGACACCAGCACGTCGCCGCCGACCCAGCCGAGGAGCGCGGCGCCCGCCCAGACGAAGGCCGGGAAGCGGGAGATCAGCGCCATGATCATCGTCGAGCCCATCACGATCAGCGGCACCGACAAGGCGAGGCCGAAGATGAAGAGCCAGGGATTGCCGTGCGAGGCGGCGGCGATCGCGATGACGTTGTCGAAGCTCATCACGGCGTCGGCGATGACGATCGTGCGGACCGCGCCCCAAAGATTCTCGCTCTCGGAGACTTCGGACTCGTGTTCGGCCTCTCCGGTGATCAGCTTCACCGCGATCCAGAGCAGCAACACGCCGCCGATGAGCAGCAGGAACGGCACTTCGAGCAGATAGCTGATGATCAGCGCGAACAGGATCCGGAGGACGATCGCGGCCCCCGCCCCGAGAATGATGCCGATGCGCTTCTGGCGCGGCGGCAGGGAACGACATGCCAATGCGATCACGACCGCATTGTCGCCCGAAAGCAGGATGTCGATCCAGATGATCTGGAGGATGGATGCGAGAAGGGGGAGGCCGAGTTCCATGGAAACGCCCGTAACGCGTTCTCGGGGCTCGCGCAATGCCGACTCGCGCTCCTGAACGGCGAAATCGTGGACAATCACGCTTTCATATTGTGATTTGCAATGATTGAACGGCGAACTATCAATTAGTCGTCGATTGTGCGTTGCAATAGGTTCCGCGCCGCCATGCAGCGGAGCCGCCATGAACGTCCTTGATCTCGCCGTCCAGAACCTGACCAGCCCGATGGTCCTCTTCTTCATTCTGGGCGCGGGCGCCGCTCTTCTTCGGTCGGATCTCGTGGTGCCCGATGCGGTGGCGCGATTCCTGTCGCTCTATCTTCTGATGGCGATCGGCTTCAAGGGCGGCGCGGAACTCGCGCGCCACGGTCTCGACGGGACCGTCTTCGCCTCGCTGGCTTCGGGCGTCCTTCTTTCGTTCGGCATGCCCTTCATCGCCTACGCCCTGCTGCGCCGCATGACGAAGCTCGACCCGGTCCGGGCCGCGGCGATCGCGGGCCATTACGGATCGATCTCGGCCGTCACCTTCGTGGCGATCACGGCGGCTCTGGAGCGTTTCGGCATTCCCTTCGAGGGGCATCTGGTGGCCGTCGCCGCGGCCATGGAGACGCCCGCCATCATCTCCGCGCTGCTTCTCGCGCGCCGCTCGGGCGGGACCGCGCAGAAGGCGAGCAACAAGGAATTGTTCCGGGAGGTCGCGTTCAACGGTTCGGTCGTCATGCTGATCGGCGCCTTCGCGATCGGCGCGGCGACGGGCGACCGGGGCATGACCGCGCTGAAACCCTTCCTCGTCGATCCCTTCGCGGGCTTCCTCTGCCTGTTCCTGCTCGACATGGGCCTCGTGGCGGGGCGCGGCTGGCAGACGGGCCGCAAGCATCTGAGCCCGGGCGTGCTGGCCTTCGCGATCCTGATGCCGCTGATCGGCGCGATGCTTGCCGCCCCGCTCGCCTTGGCGTCGGGCCTCTCGG
The DNA here is from genome assembly GCA_027483795.1 of Hyphomicrobiales bacterium. GTDB lineage: Bacteria > Pseudomonadota > Alphaproteobacteria > Rhizobiales > Beijerinckiaceae > JAIXZO01. The sequence goes on along the minus strand of JAIXTT010000038.1, from coordinate 21,814 downwards.
CGGGCGGTGCGGCCGTGTTCATCACGCTCGCCGCCTCCGCCTCCTACATCGCGGTGCCCGCGGCCATGCGGCTCGCTCTGCCCGACATCGACCCGATGCCCGCGCTCACCCTCTCGTTGGGGGTCACCTTCCCCTTCAATCTGGCATTGGGAATTCCGCTCTACGTATCGCTCGGGGCCTTGGTCGCGGGCTAGAATCCCGGGTTGCCGTCGGACACCGAATGTCGCACAACTTTCATCGAAGCTTGAGCCCGACGGGCTCGATGCCGAGGGGTGGCACATGACGGATGCGACGGGGAGCGGCGAGAAGCGATCGTCGCCCGTGCGGTCGCCGCAGGACGCGGCGGCGGGACTCTTTCTTCTCGGCCTTGCGGGCCTCGCTTTGTGGCAGACCACGGAACTCGCGATGGGCACGCTGCGGTCCTTCGGGCCCGGGATGCTGCCGCGGGCCCTGGCGGTCATTCTCGGCGGAGCGGGCATCGCGCTGATCGCATCGTCCTTCCTCAAGGACGGCTCGACGCTCGAACGCTGGTCGATCCGCGGTCCGGTCTTCATCCTCGGCAGCATCCTTCTCTTCGCCTTCACCATCCGCAATTTCGGCCTCGTGGTGGCGGGGCCGCTCGCCATGATCGCGGGGGCCTATGCCTCGCCCGAGGCGCGGTTCAAGGAGACGGCGATCTTCGCCGTCGTGCTGACGGCGGTCTGCATCGTGCTCTTCAACGTGCTGCTGCGCTTGCCGATCCCGATCCTCAAGCTGCCCTGAGCCGAGAACCGTCATGGACCTCATCTCCAATCTCGAGCTCGGTTTTTCGGTCGCGCTGAGCTTCAACAACATCGCGCTCTGCTTCATCGGGTGTCTCGTCGGCACGCTGATCGGGGTTCTGCCCGGGGTCGGCCCCATCGCGACGATCGCGATGCTGCTGCCGATCACCTTCGGCATCGATCCGACGGGCGCGCTGATCATGCTCGCCGGCATCTATTACGGCGCGCAGTACGGCGGCTCGACGACCGCGATCCTCGTCAACATTCCCGGCGAGGCGACCTCGGTCGTGACCGTTCTCGACGGGCATCAGATGGCCAAGCAGGGCCGGCCGGGCGTCGCGCTGGGCATGGCCGCGATCGCGTCCTTCTTCGCGGGCACGGTCGCCACGCTCGTGATCGCGGCGCTCGGCGCACCGCTGACCAAGCTCGCGCAGCTCTTCGGCCCGGCCGAATATTTCTCGCTGATGGTGATGGGCCTCGTCTTCGCCATGGTTCTGGCGCGCGGCTCGCTCGTGAAGGCCTTCGCCATGATCGTCATGGGGCTGCTGCTGTCCACGATCGGCACCGACCTGGAAACGGGCGAGCCGCGGCTGACCTTCGGCATCGAGAACCTCTCCGACGGCATCGAATTCGCGGTTCTCGCGATGGGCGTCTTCGGTTTCGCCGAAATCATCCGCAATCTCGAGAATCCCGAAGCGCGCGACGTGGTGCGGGGGTCGATCGGCCGGCTCCTGCCGAACAAGGAAGACTTCAAGCAGGCCGCGCTGCCGATCGTCCGCGGGACGGGCATCGGCGCGGCTCTCGGCATCCTGCCCGGCAACGGCGCGGTGCTCGGTCCCTTCGCCTCCTATTCGATCGAGAAGAAGCTCGCCAAGGATCCGCGCCGCTTCGGACGCGGTGCGATCGAAGGCGTGGCCGGGCCGGAGGCGGCCAACAATGCGGGCGCGCAGACCGCCTTCATCCCGCTGCTCACGCTCGGCATTCCGCCGAACGCCGTGATGGCGCTGATGGTCGGCGCGATGACGATCCACGGGATCATCCCCGGACCGCAGGTGATGACGAAGAATCCTCAGCTGTTCTGGGGCATGATCGCGTCGATGTGGATCGGCAATCTGATGCTGCTGATCATCAATCTGCCGCTGGTCGGCCTTTGGGCGCGCCTGCTGAAGGTGCCCTATCGGCTGCTCTTCCCGGCGATCCTGCTGTTCTGCTGCATCGGCATCTATTCGATCAACAATTCGGTCGAACAGGTCATCATGACCGCCTTCTTCGGCTTTTTCGGCTATGCGCTGATCAAGTTCGGCTTCGAGCCCGCTCCGATGCTGCTGGGCTTCGTCCTCGGCAAGCTGATGGAGGAGAAGCTCCGTCAGGCGCTGATCCTGTCGCGCGGCAATTTCATGACCTTCGTCGAACGGCCGGTGTCCGGCGGGCTCCTGCTCGTCGCGGTGGTCCTGGTCGTCGCCGCGTTGCTGCCCGCCATCCGGAAGAGCCGCGAAGAAGTGTTCACCGAGTGAGCGTCAACGGGGCTTGTACCGGTCGGCGGTACGCCCCACTTGTCGACACGTCGCGCAGGTTGCAACGACGGCCTGCGGGTCCCAGGGGAGAAAACGGAAATGAAGTTCCTTGCCAAGCTCGCCTTCGCGGCGGCCGCTCTCGCGGCCGGCTCCGTCTCGGCGCAGACCTATCCCGCCAAGCCCGTCACCATGATCGTGCCCTTCGCCGCCGGCGGGCCGACGGACGTGATCGCCCGCATCGTCGGCGAGCACATGTCCCGCACGCTCGGCCAGCAGATCGTGATCGAGAACGTCGCGGGCGCCGGCGGCACGACCGGAACGACGCGCGCGGCTCAGGCCGCCAATGACGGCTACACGATCATGATGGGCCATATGGGCACGCACGGCGCGGCCCCGGCGCTTTATCCGAACCTCCGCTATGATCCGACGAAGGATTTCGAGCCGATCGGCCTCGCCGCGGGCACCCCGATCCTGATCGTCGCCAAGAAGGCGTTCCCCGCGAACGACCTCAAGAGCTTCACGGACCATGTGAAGGCCAATGCGGACAAGCTGAACCTGGCCCATGCGGGCGTGGGTTCCGTGTCGCATTCGACGGGCATCCTGCTCGGTTCGATGATCGGCGCGAAGCCGACGATGGTGCCCTATACGGGCACGGGCCCGGCGCTGAACGACCTCGTGTCCGGTCAGGTCGACTTCATGACCGACCAGATCGTCAACGTCGCCGAGCAGATCCGCGCGGGCACGATCCGCGCCTATGCGATCGCGACGCCGACCCGTTCGCCCGCTCTTCCCGACGTGCCCACCACGACCGAAGCCGGACTTCCGCAGTATCAGGTGAGCGCCTGGAACGCGATGTTCGCCCCGAAGGGCACGTCCGCCGATGCGGTGGCCAAGCTCAACGACGCGCTCCGCAAGGCGCTCGCCGACGAGGCGACCCGCAAGCGTCTGCTCGATCTCGGCGCGGTTCTGCCGTCGGCGGACGAGCAGACCCCCGCCTGGCTCGGCGCCTTCGTGGCCAAGGAAGTCGAGCGCTGGAACCCGGTGCTGAAGGCGGCGCGCTGATCCTTCGGCACGTTTCCGAAAAACGAAGGGCGGGTCTCGGACCCGCCCTTTTTCGTTGCGTCGTCGTCGCCCGATCCGCGCCGCGTCAGCGCATCAGGGATTTGGCGAATTCGGTCCAGGTTTCAAGATCCCGCAGGATGTAGCCCGGTCCCGACCGGCGGACCATCTGCTTGCCTTCGAGCTGCAGAAGCTTGCGCCGCACCGTTTCGCGCGGGAGCGACGTCATCGCGCTCAAGGAGGTCACGCTGACCGACTGGATCGTCAGGAGATCGGTGCCGCCGATGCCGACGTTCAAGTTCCCGAGAGCAAGAAATATCAGAGTTTGCTCATAGTCGATTTCGAAACGGGTCTTGTTCCGCGAGAAGGCATCCACGAGCCTCCCCACGCCTTCGGACAGCGACATGACTTCAACGGCGTGACTCATGACCCGCCCCCCCAGACGGAGGAGATATATCAACAAGAAACGGCGATGTACACAACCTTATCGAACAAGGTTCCCTGCGGATACAATCAGTCCGAAAGATCCGGCGCGGGGCCTCCCGTCGCCCAGTCGAGCAGTGCAACGGTATGGACGATCGGGAGGTCGCGACCGCGCTGCGCGAGTCCTTTGCCGATCTGCTTCATGCATCCGATATTGCCCGTGGCGATGATTTCGGGCCGCGTCTTCTCGATATTGTCGATCTTTCTGTCGCGCAGTCGTTCGGCGATCTCCGGTTGGAGGATGTTGTAGGTTCCGGCGGATCCGCAGCAGATGTGCCCTTCCGGCACGTCGCGGACGACGAAGCCCGCCCCGGCGAGGAGTTTCTTCGGCAGATCGGTGATCTTCTGCCCGTGCTGCATCGAACAGGCCGAATGATAGGCGACGACCTTGCCCGGCCTGACGGTGATCTCCGGCAGACCGAAGGCGTCGATCACCTCGGTCACGTCCTTGGCGAGCGCCGAGACGCGGGCGGCCTTTTCGGCATAGTCCGGATCGTTCCGGAACATGAAGCCGTAATCCTTGATCGTCGTCCCGCAGCCCGAGGCCGTGATGACGATCGCATCGAGCCCCGCGCCCTCGATCTCGCGGGTCCAGGCGTCGATGTTCCGCTTGGCGAAGGCATGGCTCGCCTCGTCGCGGCCCATATGGTGGACGAGCGCGCCGCAGCAGCCCTCGCCCGCGGGCACCACCACTTCGAGGCCCATCCGCGCGAGCAGCCGGACCGCCGCCTCGTTGATCCCGGGTTCGAGCACGGGCTGCGCGCAGCCGCCGAGAACGGCGACGCGTCCCTTGCGGGGCGCTTCGGCGGGAACGGTCTGCGGCGTTTCGAGAACGGAGCGGGGAGGCAGCGTCAGGGGTGCGAGATCGATCATCGCCCCGATGCGCCGGCCGATGCCCGGAATCCTCCGCAGCGCGGGCGCGAGCGGCTTGCTCAGGACCGCGGCGAGCACCGCCAGCCGGAAGCGCCCGGGATGGGGCAGCACCGCCTCGAGGACGCGGCGCAGGAACCGGTCGAAGACGGGCCGCTCATAGGTCTCCTCGATATGCGCGCGCGCATGGTCGACGAGGTGCATGTAATGGACGCCCGAAGGGCAGGTGGTCATGCAGGAGAGGCAGGACAGGCAGCGGTCGACATGCTGCACGACTTCCTTGGTGGCCGGGCGGCCGTTCTCGAACATGTCCTTGATGAGATAGATCCGCCCGCGCGGCGAATCGAGTTCGTCGCCGAGCAGCAGATAGGTCGGGCAGGTCGCGGTGCAGAAGCCGCAATGCACGCAGGTCCGCAGGATCTTTTCCGACGCCTGCATGGCCGGGTCGGCGAGGCGTTCGGGAGCGAAATTGGTCTGCATGGGTCAGATCCCCGCATACATGCGGCCGGGGTTGAAAAGGCGGTCGGGATCGAGGCTCGTCTTGATCCCTTCCGTGACGGTCCTGAGCGCGGGCGGCAGAGGCTCGAACACGTCGGCCGCGGCGCGGATCTCCGCGGGGGCGCGGATCAGCGTCGCATGGCCTCCGGTGCCCGCGAGCGCGGTCCTGATCGCGGCGCTCCCCGCGTCGCCCGCCGCCTCCGTCGCGATCCAGACGAGCCCGCCGCCCCAATCGTAGAAGCGGCGGAAGTCGCGCAGAGCCTGAAGACGCTCGACGAAGGACGGGGCCTTGGACGGCGCGATCGAGACGCGCCAGACGGCCTTGTCGCGCGGCTCGGCGAGGAAGGCCGCGTCGCGCACGCGCCGCCAGAGATCGGCCGCCGCCTCGCCTTCCAGCACGTCCGCGGCCCCGAAGGGCTTCAGCAGCGCGCGCAGCCGTTCCTTGCGATAGGCGATCGAGGGGGCGAAGCCTTCGATGCGCAGCAGCGTGGTCGGGACCCTGTCGATGCCGGCGGGCAGATGCGCCGCGCCCGTCACTTCGAAGGGCGAGCCCAGCCCCGCGGCGAGGGCTTCCACGGCCCTTGCGTCGTCGAGCCCGTGCAGCAGGAGGGTCGCGTTCGTTTCCGCGACGGGAAGGATCTTGAAGATCACTTCGGACATCACGCCGAGCGTGCCCCATGAGCCCGCCATCAGCTTGACGAGATCGAGCCCGGTCACGTTCTTCATGACGCGCCCGCCGTTCTTCACGATCTCGCCGCGGCCGTTGACGAAGCGCACGCCGATCAGCGAGTCGCGGCAGGCGCCGGTCGCGATGCGGCGCGGGCCGGACAGATTGCCCGCCGCCACGCCGCCGATGGTCGGGCCGCCCGAGCCCGCGAGGATCGGGCGGTAGTCGATCGGCTCGAAGGGCAGCATCTGCCCTTTCTCGGCCAGCGCCGCCTCGATCTCGGCGAGCGGCGTGCCCGCCTTCGCGCCGATGACGAGCTCCGACGGTTCATAGAGCGTGATGCCCGAAAGCTTCACGGTCGAGAGCGTCGCCTCCGCCTGCGCCGGGCGGCCGATGCCCGATTTCGTGCCGCGCCCTTCGACGGCGAGCGGCATCCCGGCGGCCCGGGCCTCCGAGACGGCGGCGGCGAGTTCGGCTTCGGTGGTCGGCTCGGAAACGGCGGTCATGCGCGATCGGGGTCCAAGGGACGGAAAAGAGGGACGCGGGCTGACGGCGTGACGGCGGAGCCGTTCACGCCGTGATCCGGCGGTCGAGCGGGAAGACCTTGGCGGGATTCAGAAGCCATGCGCGGTCGAAGACGCCGCGCACGCGCATCTGCTGGTCGAGGTCCTGCGGATCGAACTGCACGTTCATCAGATCGCGCTTCTCGATGCCGACGCCGTGCTCGCCCGTGAGACAGCCGCCGACTTCGACGCAGAGACGGAGGATGTCGTTGCCGGCCTCCTCGGCCTTGTGCGCCTGATCGGGGTCGTTGACGTCGTAAAGCACGAGGGGATGCAGATTGCCGTCGCCCGCATGGAAGACGTTGGCGACGCGCAGCCCGTAGCCCTTCACGATCTCGTCGATGCGGCGGAGCACTTCCGGCAGGCGGCCCGTCGGGATCGTGCCGTCCATGCAGATATAGTCGGCCACGCGGCCCGTCGCGCCGAAGGCCGATTTGCGGCCCTTCCAGATCGCGGCGGTTTCCATCGCGGACTTGCTCTCCTTGACGGTCTTCACGCCGTGCTTCTTCGCGATCTCGACGATGCGGCCGAGGGTGAAGTCCATCTCGGCGTCGGAACCCTCGACCTCGATGATCAGCAGCGCCTCGACGTCGAGCGGATAGCCCGCATGGGCGAAGGCCTCGCAGATCTCGATGGCGGGCTTGTCCATGAATTCCATGGCGACCGGGATGATGCCCGCGCCGATGATGGCGGCGACCGCGGCGCCCGCCTGCTCGCTCGTCTCGAAGCCGAACAGCACCGGCCGCGCGCCTTCCGCCGCACGCAGGATGCGGACGGTCGCCTCGGTCACGATGCCGAGCTGGCCTTCGGAGCCGACGACGAGGCCGAGCAGGTCGTAGCCCGGCGCGTCGAGCGCGTCGCCGCCGATCTCGACCACCGTCCCGTCGACCGTCACCATCTTCACGCCGAGCACGTTGTTGGTGGTGACGCCGTATTTCAGGCAATGCGCGCCGCCGGAATTCATCCCGATATTGCCCGCGATGGTGCAGGCGAGCTGGGACGACGGATCGGGCGCGTAGAAGAAGCCCTCCGCCATGACCGCGTTCGAAATGGCGAGATTGGTGATCCCCGCCTCGACCCGCATCGTGCGGTCCTTGAAGTTCACGTCGAGCACGCGGTTCATCTTGGACACGCCGAGGACGACCGCATCCTCCTGCGGGATCGCGCCGCCCGCGAGCGAGGTGCCCGCGCCGCGCGGCACGACCTTCACGCCGTGTTCGTGACAGAAGCGCATGATCGCCGCGACCTCCTCGGTCGTCGAGGGGAGAACGACCGCGAGCGGCATGCGGCGATAGGCCGTGAAGGCGTCGGTCTCGAAGGCGCGGCGCTCGTCCTCCGCGGTGACGAGCCCGCCGGGCGGCACGAGCCGCGCGAGCCCCGCCGTGATCGCCTCGCGCCGCGCGAGAATCCCCTCGTCCGGGGTCGGAAACGCGATGCCCATGATGCCCTCCGCCGCCCGCCGCCGCGCAGCACGGCGACGCATCCGAACATAGCGCACTCGACGCGGCGGGGGTATCGCGACAAAATGATCTTCATTCTTGCCCACCGGGAAAAAGTCTCCGGCCGATGGACGGTTTCTCAGACTTCGAGATGTTCGCGCGCGTCGTGGCGGCGGGATCCATGTCGAACGCCGCGCGCGAGGCGGGCTGCTCGCCCGCCGTCGTGTCCAAGCGCATCCGCCGGCTCGAGGAGCGGCTGGGCACGCGGCTCTTGCAGCGGACGACGCGCCGGCTCGCCTTGACCGAAGTCGGACAGGGCTTCCATGAGCGGGTCGTGGCGATCCTCGCGAGCATCGACGAGGCGGAGAGCTGGGTTTCGAGCGGGTCCTCGGCCGTCCGGGGCGTGCTCCGCGTCTCGGCCCCGACCTCCTTCGGACGGCTCCACATCGCGCCGCATCTTCCGGCCTTTCTCGCCGAACATCCCGAGCTGACGATCGACCTCGTGCTCTCCGACGCCTTCGTCGACATCGTGGCGGACGGGTTCGACATGGCGGTGCGGATCGGCGATCTGGAGAATTCGAGCCTCGTGGCGCGGCGGCTCGCGGAGAGCCGCCGGGTGCTCTGCGCCTCGCCCTTGCATCTCGATCGGCACGGACGGCCGAAAAGCCTCGCCGATCTCGCGCGCCATCCGCTCCTCGCCCACAATACGGACCAATGGCGGCTCGACGGGCCGAAGGGGCCGGTGACGGTGAAGGTCGAAGGTCCGCTGCGCACCAATTCGAGCGAGGTGGTCCGCGAGGCGGTCATCGCGGGCCTCGGCATCGCGCTGCGCTCGACCTGGGACGTCGGCCCGGAGCTTCGTGCGGGACGGCTCGAACGCGTCCTGCCCGACCATGCGGGCTCGCGGAACGTCGGCGTGTTCGCGGTCTATCCGTCGCGTCGGCATCTCGCGCGGAAGGTGCGCGTGTTCATCGATCGTCTGGCCGAGATCTACGGCCCGACGCCCCCTTGGGATCAGGGTCTCGGCTTCGACGGCGGCGCGGAGGCCTCGCGGGCGGCCGCTTCCTGAGCCGCGGCGTCCTCGGCCTTGTGCCCCTTGCGGGTGCGCCGGACGACCAGAGCGACGAGCAGGATCGACAGCGGCACGGCGGCGGCGGTGGCGAGCCCCGGATCGAAGGGCAGCAGCCGCGCGTCCTTCGCGCCCTTGAAGAGATAGGCGGCGAGCCCGACGATGTAATAGCTGATCGCGGCCACCGAGAGGCCTTCGACGGTCTGCTGCAGGCGGAGCTGGAGGCGCGTGCGCTCGTTCATGGAGGCGAGCAGGTCGCGGTTCTGCCGCTCGATCTCGACGTCGACGCGGGTGCGCAGCAGATTGGCCGCGCGGGCCAGCTTGGTCGAGAGATTGGTCTGCCGCTCCTCCAGCATCGCGCAGGTGCGCAGCGCCGGCGCCATGCGGCGCTCGAGGAAGGAGGAGAAGGGCGGCCAGCCCTCGACGGGCTCCTCGTCGATGGCGGCGAGGCGCTGCCGGACGATGCCGTCATAGGCGCGGGTCGCGCCGAAACGGTAGCTCGACGCGGCGACGTCGGCCTCGAGCGCTGCCGCAAGGCCCGTGAGGTCGTCGAGAAGCGCGCGGTCCTCCGCGAGGCCGTCATTGTCCTTCATCGCATCGGCGATCCGGGTCAGCTCGTCCTCGATGCGCTTCACCGAAGGCGCGACGCGCTGCGTCTGCGGCAGGCCGAGCAGCGCCAGAATGCGATAGGTCTCGATTTCGAGAAGGCGCTGCAGCAGCGCGCCGGCCCGCGGCGGGGTCAGCGAACGGTCGAGCACGAGCACGCGGACGAAGCCGTCCGCATCGGCGCGATAATCCGTGGCCGCCATGGCGCCGCCGCGATTGACGGAGGCCATCGCGAGGCTCGACGGGTCGAAGGGCTTCGACGCGTCGGTCTCGGGCGTCTCCGGCATGTAGTGAAGGTCGACCGAGACGAGATGCGGACCGGGCTGGGGCAGGCGACGCATGTCCTCCGCCAGCGCTCCCGCGCGCGGGACGAAGGGCGAGCCCGTTTCGGCGGCGAACTGCCATGTATAGGTGGTGAATTCGGAATGCTGCTCCCAGCGCAGCGAGCCGTCGTGCCATTCCACGCGGTGATGCTTGGCGCCCGCGAGCGGGGCGGGCCGGCCGCGCGCCGTGCACCAGGTCGCCAGCGCCGCGCGGTCGGCCGCGGCCTGCGGCCCGTCGGTCATGAAGGCGAAATGGAGGAGACGTGCGGGCCCCGCGACGGCGTGGAAGGGTCGCGCATGGACCTCGCCCAGAACGAGGTCGCGCTCCGGATGGCTCGTGAACAACGGACCCGCGGCGCGGATCTCTTCGGCAAGGTTCGGCTTCATCCGGTGTCCCTCGATCGGTTCCGCACGCGCGGCACGGTAGGCCGGCGCGCCGCGCGAAGTCGGAAGCGCCGTTTCTTCATACGCGGCCGGCATCGGACCGGATGCGGCGCGGAGACGAATCGGTGCGCCGCGCCGGACGGTCGCAGCGCCGCGGCTTGAAAGGGGCGGCCCGCCCATGCAAAGTCCGGAACGCAACGGGACGGCCGTGCCGATCCGAGGGAGAACGCCTTGCCCGAGAAATCCGCGACGCGCCGGCCGCGCGTCGGACTGTTCGTCACCTGTCTCGTCGATCTCATGCGCCCCTCCGTGGGCTTCGCCGCGGTGAAGCTCCTCGAGGACGCGGGCTGCATCGTCGACGTGCCGAGCCAGACCTGCTGCGGCCAGCCCGCCTTCAATTCGGGCGACCGGGCGAACGCCCGCGCGATCGCCGAGAAGACCATCGCGGCCTTCGAGCGTTTCGACTACGTGGTCGCGCCCTCGGGCTCCTGCGCCGGGCAGATCCGGAAGCATTATCCGGAACTGTTCCAGGGCGATCCGAATCTCGCGCCCCGCGCCGCGAAGCTCGCCGACAAGACCTACGAGCTCGTGAGCTTTCTCGTCGACGTGATGGGCGTGACGGGGGTCGAGGCGACCTTCTCCGGCGACGTCACCTATCACGACAGCTGCTCGGGCCTGCGCGAGCTCGGCGTGAAGAGCCAGCCGCGCATGCTGCTCTCCTCCGTGGAAGGGCTGAAGCTGGTCGAGATGAAGGAGAACGAGGTCTGCTGCGGTTTCGGCGGCACCTTCGCCGTGAAATACGGCGACATCTCCGACTCGATCGTCTCCAAGAAGACCGAGAACGTCTCCGACTCCGGCGCGCATACGCTGCTGGCGGGCGATCTCGGCTGTCTCATGAACATGGCCGGCAAGCTGCAGCGCGAGGGCAAGACCGTCGAGGTCCGCCACGTCGCCGAAGTGCTCGCGGGCATGACCGACACGCCGCCCATCGGCGCTCCCGCCGAAGCGGCCGAGTGAGGACGCCATGACCGCGCATCCCACCTCTCCCCGTTTCAAGGACAATGCCCGCAAGGCGCTGGACGACGCCCAGCTTCAGAAGGCGCTCGGCAATGTCCGCCAGAACTTCATCGAGCGCCGCGCCGCGGTGGCCGCGAAGCTCCCCGAATTCGAGGCGCTGCGCGACAGCGCCCGGGACATCAAGAACCATACGCTCGAAAATCTCGATCTTTACCTCGAGCGCTACGAGGACGCCGTGACGAAGGCGGGCGGGCAGGTCCATTGGGCCCGCACCGCCGCCGAAGCGCGCGAGGCGATCGTCGGCATCTGCAAACGCGTCGGCGCGAAGACGGTCACCAAGGGCAAGTCGATGATCTCGGAAGAGATCGCGCTCAACGACGCCATCGAGGCGGCGGGGATGCAGGCGGTCGAGACCGATCTCGGCGAATACATCATCCAGCCGCGCCACGAGGCCCCGTCGCACATCATCGCGCCCGCGGTGCATCTCAACGCGACGCAGGTCGAGAGCGACTTCCGCAAGCATCACACCCATCTCGACCCGAACCGTGACCTCTCGCAGCCGACGCAGCTGCTCACGGAAGCGCGCACGATCCTGCGCGAGAAGTTCCTCGCCGCCGACGTCGGCATCACGGGCGCGAATTTCCTGATCGCCGAGACGGGCACGTCGATCATCGTGACCAACGAGGGCAACGGCGACCTCACGCAGACGCTGCCCAAGATCCATATCGTCATCGCCTCGATCGAAAAGGTCGTGCCGACCTTGGAGGACGCCTCGCAGATCCTGCGCGTGCTCGCCCGCTCGGCGACCGGGCAGGAGATGAGCGTCTACACGACCTTCTCCACCGGTCCCCGCCGCCCCGGCGACGTCGACGGGCCGGAGGAGTATCACGTGGTGCTGCTCGACAACGGCCGCTCGGCCATGCTCGGCACCGAATTCCAGGAGATGCTGCGCTGCATCCGCTGCGGCGCCTGCATGAACCACTGCCCCGTCTATCACGCGGTCGGCGGCCATGCTTACGGCTGGGTCTATCCCGGCCCGATGGGCGCGGTGCTCACCCCGACGCTGATCGGCGTCGACAAGGGCGGCCATCTGCCGAACGCCTCCACCTTCTGCGGCCGCTGCGAGAGCGTCTGCCCGGTGCGCATTCCGCTGCCGAAGCTGATGCGGCATTGGCGCGAGCGGGAATTCGAGCGTCATCTGACGCCCGCGACCGTCCGCTCGGGGCTCGGCTTCTGGGCCTTCTTCGCCAAGCGCCCGGCGCTTTATCGTCTTGCGACGGGCCTCGCCATGCGCGGCCTCGCGCGGCTCGGCAAGGCGAAGGGGCGGTTCACGTCGCTGCCCTTCGCTTCGGGCTGGACCGACCATCGCGATTTCCCCGCGCCGCAGGGCAAGACCTTCCAGCAGCAGTGGAAGGCGCGCCGCAACGGGAGGTCCGCATGAGCGCCCGCGCCGACATCCTCTCCAATATCCGCCGCTCCATGGGCGTGACGGGGACCGAGCGTCCCCGCCTCGTCGCCGTCGAGGATCGGCTGGAACGCGCGCCGCGCGGCGTGACGGTCGAGCGTGGACGGCTGCCGCAGGAGGAGCGTCTCGCGCTCTTCGTCGCGCAGGTGAAGGCTTCGCTCGCCACCGTCGACGAGGTCGCCGACCGCGCCGCCGTGCCGGCGGCGATCGCGGATTATCTCCGCGCCAACAATCTCCCCGCCCGGATCCGGCGCGGCGACGATCCGCGGTTCGAAGAGATGCCGTGGGGCGAAACCGCGCTCGAGATCGATTTCGGCAAGAGCGACGGCAAGGATCTCGCGGCCGTGAACCACGCCTTCGCGGGCGTGGCCGAGACCGGGACGGTCGTGATGACGGCCGGCCACGAGAACCCCACCACGCTCAACTTCCTGCCCGACTACGCCGTCGCCGTGATCGACGCCAAGGACGTGACGGGCGACTACGAGGACATGTGGTCGAAGCTTCGCTTCGCCTACGGCAAGGGCGGCATGCCGCGCGTGGTGAACTGGATCACCGGCCCCTCGCGCTCGGCCGACATCGAGCAGACCATGCTGCTCGGCGCGCACGGCCCGCGCAGCCTGCACGTGATCGTCGTGAAGGGCTGAACCCCGCGCCTCCCCGGCGGGGAGGCTCACGCGTCGGGCCGTTTCACCGCGGCGAGATCGAGTTCGACCCGGCGCAGCTCCGGGTCGTCGGGATCGGTCGTGCTGCGGAAGCCGAGCGCCTCCGCCATGTCCAGCATGGGCCTGTTCCGGTTCAGGATCTGTCCCGAAATGCGCTCGAGCCCGTCGGCCTTCGCATAATCCACGATGAGCCGCATCAGCGCCCAGCCGAGGCCCCGGCCCTTCAGGTCCGAGCGGAGCAGGATCGCGTATTCGGCTTCCTTGTGATCGGCGTCGCCCATGAGGCGCACGCCGCCGAGCATGGCCCCCGTCTCGGCGTCGAGCGCGACGAAGGCCATGGCGCGCGCGTAGTCGATCTGCGTCAGACGCGCGATGAAGGCATGGCTGAAGTCCTTGACCGGCGCGAAGAAGCGCAGCCGCAGATCGTCGGGCGTCACATGGGTGAAGAATTCGGCATAGAGCGGCTCGTCCTCGGGCCGAACGGGCCTCACCTTGATCCGCCGCCCGTCCTTCAGCGCGATCTCGCGCTCCCATTCGGACGGATAGGGCGCGACCGCGAAGCGCGGATTGCCCTGTTTGCGTCCTTTCATGATCACCGGGGCGAGCGTGGCCCGCGCGTCGAGCGCGATCACGCCCGTTTCGTCGGCCACCAGCGGGTTCAGGTCGAGTTCCCGGATTTCGGGAATGTCGGCCGCGAGCTGCGACAGTTTCACCAGCGTGAGCGCGACCGCTTCCATGTCCGCCGCCGGCATGCCGCCATAGCCTTCGAGCCGACGCGAGACGCGCGTCCGGCCGATCATGTCGCGGGCGAGCTTGAGATCGAGGGGCGGCAAGGCGGTCGTCGCGTCGTCGATGATCTCGACCGCCGTGCCGCCTCGGCCGAAGACGAGGACCGGGCCGAACAGCGGGTCGTCCGCGATGCCTGCGATCAATTCTCGCCCGCGCGGGCGCTGCACCGTGGCCTGCAGCACGAAACCGTCGATCCGGGCCTCGGGCCTGAGCCGCTTCACGCGCAGGAGCATTTCCTCCGCGACGAGCTCGACGGTGCGGGAGGAGGTGAGGTTCAGGGCGACGCCGCCGACCTCGGATTTGTGCGGAACGTCGTCGGACAGGATCTTCAGCGCGACCTGGAAGCCCGCATCGAGCAGCGAAGCGGCATGGGCCGAGGCTTCGGCGGGCGTCCGCGCGACATGCGTGCGCACGGCGGGAATGTCGTAGGCGGCCAGAACGCGGGAGAGCCGATCGGGGTCGAGCCGGGTCCGGCCCTGCGCCAGCGCCTCGCGCACGGCGGCGCGGGCCTCCTCCGTTCGCGGCGAGAAGTCCTTCGGCAGGCTCGGCGGCGTTTCCAGCAGGGCTTCCTGCGCCTTGCGGTACCGCACGAGCGAGGTGAGCCCCCGCACCGCTTCGGCTTCGCGGGCATAGGTTGGCACGCGCACCGGGTTCAGCGCGGGTTCCGCCTCCGCCGCGTCGCCCGCCCAGACGGTGAAGACGGGCTTCGGACGGAAACTCGTCGCGCGATGCGCCTTCACCGTTTCCGCGACCGCTTCGGCGATGCTGCGGGTGGAGGCGAGAGCGGTCGAAGCATGCAGCAGCAGCACCGCGTCGGTGCATTCGTCGGCGAGCAGGACCGAAAGGGCGCAGGCATAGGCGTCGGGATCGGCGGCCCCTTCGAGGTCGACCGGGTTGGCGCGCGACCAACCGGAGGGAAGTGCGCGGTCGAGCGCCGCGCGCGTTTCCTCGTCCAGCACCGCGAAACGACCTTCGAGATCGACCAGACGGTCCGCCGCGAGCCGCCCGAGCCCGCCCCCGTTGGTGAGCATGGTCACGCGGTCGCCCTCGAAGGGGGCGATGCGCGACAGGGTTTCGGCCGCCGCGAACATCTGGTCGAGGTCGTCGACGCGCAGCAGCCCGGCGCGGCGGAAGGCGGCGTCATGGACCGCGTCGGGACGCGCCAGCATGCCCGCATGCGTTTCGGGCCGGTTCGTCGCGAGCGCGTGGCGCCCCGAGCGCACCACGACCACGGGCTTCACGCGCGCCGCGGCACGGGCGGCGGACATGAATTTCCGCGCATGCGTGATCGTCTCGACATAGAGCAGGATCGCGCGCGTGAAGCGGTCTTCGGCGAAGAAGTCGAGCAGGTCGCCGATGTCGACGTCGATCGTGTCGCCGAGCGACAGCGCGGCGGAAAAGCCGACGCCGTTCAGATGCGCCCATTCGAGCATGGCCGCGCCGACCGCGCCCGATTGCGAGATCAGCGCGAGATCGCCGGGGATCGCGGAACGGGCGGCGAAGCTCGCGTCGAATTTCGCCCGCGGCGCGATCAGCCCCATGCTGTCGGGACCGACGATGCGGACGCCGTATCGCCGCGCCGCCTGCAGCAGGCGTTCTTCCGTCGAGCCCGGTCCGCGGTCGAAGCCGGAGGCGAGGACGACGGCGGCGGCGGCGCCGCGCGCGCCCGCCTCCTCGACGATCGACGGAACGGTCCCCTTCGGCGTCGCCACGACGACCACGTCGGGCGCTTCGGGGAGGGCGGAGAGGGAGGGTGCGCAGGGGAAGCCGTCGATCTCCGCATGAAGCGGGTTCACGACGTCGATGCGTCCCGGAAAGCCGCCCGCCCGGATCTTGTTCAACACCGCCCTGCCGAGCGAGTCGGGCCGCGGGCTCGCGCCGACGACGGCGACCGAGCGGGGTTCGAAGAGGCGATCGAGACGATAAGTGCTCATGATCTCCTCCCGCGGGGCCGCGCCGCAGGGCGGCATGGAGCCGGATCAGGCCGCGGTCATCCCGCGTTGCGCAGCGTTTCCCGCGCGATGATCAGCCGCTGGATTTCCGACGTGCCTTCGTAGATCCGCGTGATGCGCGCGTCCCGGGCATGGCGCTCGACGGGATGATCGCGGCAATAGCCCGCGCCGCCGAGGAGCTGGATCGCGGCGTCCGTCGCGCGGTGGGCGGCCTCGGAGGCGAAGAGCTTCGCCATCGAGGCCTCGCGGGAGAAAGCCTCGCCGCGATCCTTCTTCGCCGCCGCGCTGAGGATCAGCAGACGGGCCGCTTCGAGATCGGTTTCGCGATCCGCGATCATCCATTGGATGCCTTGGAAATCAGCGATCCTCTGGCCGAACTGACGCCGTTCGACGATATGGGCCTTGGCCGCCGCCATCGCCGCCCGCGCGATGCCGAGCGACAGGGCGGCGATGCCGATCCGCCCGCCCGCGAGCTCGCCGACCGCGACCCGGAAGCCGTCGTTCTCCCGCCCCATCAGCGCCGTTGCGGGAATCCGACAGGCGTCGAAATGCACGACGTTCGTGGCCGAGCCGTGCTGGCCCATCTTCTCCTCGGCCTTGCCGACGACGAGACCGGGCGTGCCCGCCTCGACCAAGAAGCAGGAAATGCCCTTGCCCTTCGGCCGGTCGGGGTCGGTCACGGCCCAGACGACGTGGACGCCCGCATATTCGCCGGAGGTGATGTAGATCTTCGACCCGTCGAGCACCCAGTCGTCGCCGTCGCGCCGGGCGCGCGTGCGCATGCCCGCCGGATCCGACCCGGCATCGCTTTCGGTGAGGCAGAAGGCGCCTGCCGGATAGGTGCCGTCCGCGAGGCGGGGCAGGTGGCGGCGGCGCTGCTCCTCGGTACCGACGGCCTGAATGACTTCGCCGACCATGTTGGTGACCGAGGTCGTGACCGCGGTCGAGGCGCAGGCCTTGGCGAGTTCCTCGATCGCCAGCGCGAAGGCGACGGTGCCCGCTTCCGTGCCGCCGTATTCCGCCCGGACGTTCAGGGCCATGAAGCCGTTTTCGGCCAGCGCCTTGAGATTGGCGAGGAGATCGGCCCGACCTTCTCCCCTGTCGAGGCGGTCCGCGACGGGGGCGAGCCGATCGGCCGCGATCCGCGAGGCCGTTTCGCGGATCATCTCCTCCTCGTCCGTGAAGGCGAAATGCATGGCGTCCCCCGCTTCGTCGGCGTCGCCGCGAGGCTAAGGCGGCCCGTTCCGCCCCGCAACCGGGCGAAAAGGCGCGTGCGGATGCCGGTCGTTTGCGTTCCTCGGCGTCATGCCCGCGCAGGCGGGCATCCACGCCTTCTCTTCGGGCCGCACAGGGCAAGGACGTGGATCACCGGGACGAGCCCGGTGATGACGGAAGAGGCGGAATTCCGGAGCCTTTCGAGCTCAGGCCGCGGGCAGACCGCGCAGCGGAACCGCCTCCGCCTCCGCGACGACGGCGTCGGCGGATTTGAACTCCATGGCGTCGATGCGCTCGCCGCGCTTGAGGATCTTGTCGGCCGAGGTCGTGATGTTGCCGACATCGTCCTGCGCCTGACGGAAATGCGAGTCGAGCTTGCCCACGCGGTCCTTCAGACGGCCCACGTCTTCGAGCAGCTTGCGCACCTCGTCCTGGATCATATGGGCCTGTTCGCGCATCTTCGCGTCGCGCACGATGGCCTGCATGACCTGGATCGCCATGGTCAGCAGCGAGGGCGAGACGATGAGCACGCGGCGCTTGTGCGCCCCCTGCACCAGATCCTCGAAATGCTCCTGCAGATCCGCATAGATGGACTCGGCGGGAACGAAGAGCACCGCGATGTCCTGCGTCGCCCCGGGGATCAGATATTTGTCGGCCACGTCCCTGATGTGGATGCCGACGTCGTTGCGGATCCGACGACCGGCGATCAGGCGCGCCTCGTCCCCCTGCGCCTCGCGGAAGGCGGTGAAGGATTCGAGCGGGAACTTCGCGTCGACGACGAGCGGGCGGGGGTCGCCGGGCAGGCGGATGATGCAGTCGGGGCGCTTGCCGTTCGGGAGCGTCGCCTGAAATTCATAGGCTCCGAGGGGCAGCGCGTCCTTGACGATCGCTTCCATCCGGCCCTGTCCGAAGGCCCCGCGCGTCTGCTTGTTGGACAGCACGTCCTTGAGCGTCAGCATTTCGGTGGTGAGGTCGCCCAGACGTTTCTGCGCCTCGTCGATCACCGCGAGCCGCTCATGCAGCTTCGACAGGTTCTCATGCGTCGTCTTGACGTTGGCGTTGAGCCCGTCGCCGAGCCGCGTGTTCAGCCCGTCGATGCGCTCGGTCAGCAGGCGCGCGAGATTGGTCTGACGGCTCTCGAAACTCTCGCCGATGGCCGACATGCGACCGCTGAACTGAGCCTGCGACTGGATGAGGAGCGCGATCTTGTCGTCGAGCTCCCGCTGCCGTTCGGCGGCCGCCGCCGCCTCCTCGCGCAGCACCGCATTCGACCGGGCCGAACGCTGCGCGACGAGAAGAACCACGCAGAGCGTGAGCCCGAGCAGCGCGAGCGTCACGTCCGCGCCCGTGAAGCCGACGCCGCCGACCGTGACCAGAAGCTTGTCCATGAGCGGATGCTAGACGGATTCGCACGTTTCGTCCAGAACGAAAAGGGAACACGGAACGAAGAAGCGGCCGCGCCGCGCCATGCCCTTTGACCCTTTCGCGCCGAAGGATTATGTGCGGGCCATGGCCCTGCGTCCGATCCTCGTCCTGCCCGAACCTTTGCTGCGCAAGGTGTCCGACCCCGTTCCGGAGGTCGACGCCGCCGTGCGTGCGCTCGTCGACGACATGTTCGAGACCATGTACGAGGCTCCCGGCATCGGGCTGGCCGCCATTCAGATCGGCGTGCCGAAGCGCATCGTGACGATCGATCTCGCGCGCAAGGAGGAGCCGCCCGCGCGGCAGGTCTTCATCAATCCCGAGATCGTCTGGGCGTCGGAAGACCTGTCGTCCTACGAGGAGGGCTGCCTCTCGATCCCCTCGCTCTATGAGGAGGTCGAGCGCCCGGCCCGCATCCGCGTCCGTTATCGCGACGTCGACGGCAAGCCGCAGGAGATCGAGGCCGACGGTCTCCTCGCGACCTGTCTGCAGCACGAGATCGACCATCTCGAGGGCAAGCTGTTCGTCGACCGCCTGTCGCGTCTCAAGCGCGAGCGGGCGCTGAAGCGCTGGCAGAAGGCCCGTCGCGAGAACGACGCGTGAGCCTGCGCGTCGTCTTCATGGGCACGCCGGATTTCGCGGTGCCCGTCCTCACGAGCATCATCGGGCACGGCCATGAGGTCGTCGCGGTCTATACGCGCGAGCCCAAGCCCGCCGGGCGCGGCATGGAACTGCGCAAGTCGCCCGTGCATGCGACGGCCGAGCGCTTCGGCCTTCCGGTGCTGACGCCGAAGACGCTGCGGACCGAAGAGGCGGCGGATACGTTCCGCGCGCATGGGGCGGACGTCGCCGTGGTCGTCGCCTACGGGATGATCCTTCCGGTGCCGATCCTCGACGCGCCGACGCTCGGCTGCCTCAATCTCCACGCCTCGCTGCTGCCCCGCTGGCGCGGCGCGGCCCCGATCCAGCGCGCGATCATGGCGGGCGACGCCGAGACGGGCGTCGCGGTGATGAAGATGGAGGAGGGCCTCGACACCGGGCCCGTCGCCATGGTCGAGAAGGTCGCGATCACGGCCGACATGACCGCGGGCGAGCTGCATGACCGGCTCGCCGCGATCGGCGCCGACCTCATGGCGCGGGCGCTCGCCGCGCTGTCCCGCGGCGGGCTCGGCTTCACGCCGCAGCCGGACGCCGGCGTCACCTATGCGAAGAAGATCACCAACGAGGATTCCCGCATCGACTGGGCGGCGGAGGCGGGCGCGGTGCATGATCTCGTGCGCGGCCTTTCTCCCTTCCCCGGCGCCTTCACCGCGATCGATCTCGGCAAGGGTCCGGAACGGCTGAAGGTGCTGCGAACGGTCCGCGTCGAGGGAAGGGCCGAGCCCGGCGCGGCGCTCGACGGCGGTCTCGCGGTCGCCTGCGGAAGCGGCGCGGTGCGTCTCATCGAGGTCCAGCGTGCGGGCTCGAAGCCGATGCGCGCGGAGGACTTTCTGCGCGGAGCCAAGGTTCCGGCCGGGACGAGGTTCGGCTGATGCCGCGCTACAAGCTCGTCGTCGAATATGACGGCACGCCCTATGTCGGCTGGCAATTCCAGGCGGTCGGCCGCTCGGTGCAGCAGGCGATCGAGGAAGCGATCCTGAAATTCACGGGCGAGGAGATCCGCATTCAGGCCGCGGGCCGGACGGATGCGGGCGTTCACGCCACCCATCAGGTCGTGCATGTCGATCTCGCCCGCGATTGGCGGCCCGACACGGTCCGCGACGCGATCAACGCGCATCTGAAGCCCGAGCCCGTCGCGATCCTCGCCGCGACCGAGGTCGGGCCGGACTTCAACGCCCGCATGTCGGCCGTCAAACGGCATTATCTCTACCGGATCGTGAACCGCCGGCCGCATGCGGCGCTGGAGCGGGATCGCGTCTGGCAGATTCCGCAGCGGCTCGATGCCGAGGCCATGCACGAGGCGGCGCAGGCGCTCGTGGGCAAGCATGATTTCACGACCTTCCGCGCCTCGGAATGTCAGGCGGCGAGCCCGGTGAAGACCGTCGACCGGCTCGACGTGGAGCGCATCGGCGACGAGATCCGCCTCTTCGCCTCCGCCCGCTCCTTCCTGCACCATCAGGTGCGCTCCATCACGGGGTCGCTCGTTCAGGTGGGCGGCGGGAAATGGAGCGCGGCCGATCTGCGCGCGGCGCTCGAAGCGAAGGACCGCAGCCGCTGCGGCCCCATGGCCCCGGCTTCGGGCCTTTATCTGATCGGCGTGGATTACCCGGCGAAGTAACGCTCGATCACGCGTTCGAAGACGACCGCGAGCGCCTCGATCTCGGCGACGGAGGCGTTCTCGTCGATCTGGTGCATCGTCTTGCCGACGAGGCCGAATTCGATCACCGGACAGAAGTTCTTGATGAAGCGCGCATCGGACGTGCCGCCCGTCGTCGACAGCACGGGCTTGCGTCCCGTCGCGGCTTCGACGGCCTCCGCGACGCTTTCGACGAAGGGGCCGGGCGCGGTGAGGAAGGCGACCGCATTGGTCGGGTCGAAACTCGCTTCCCAGCGGATCGCGTTGCCCGCGGCCTTCTCCAGTCGGCCGCGGATCTCGGCTTCCAGCGTCTCGGGCGTCCAAAGGTCGTTGAAGCGGATGTTGAAGACCGCCTTCGCCTCGTTCGGGATGACGTTCGAGGCGGGGTTGCCGACGTCGACCGAGGTGAATTCGAGATTGGTCGGGTCGAAATGCGTGGTGCCGTGGTCGAGCGGTTCGGCGTCGAGCGCGGCGATCAGCTTCGCCATGCCCGGAATCGGGTTCTCGGCGAGATGCGGATAGCCGACATGGCCCTGCTTGCCGTGGACGGTGACGCGGCCCGTCAGCGAGCCGCGCCGGCCGATCTTGATCATGTCGCCCAGCGCGTCGGGATTGGTCGGCTCGGGCAGGATGCAGTGGTCGAAACGCTCGCCCGCGGCATGCACCCGTTCGAGGAGCTTCACGGTGCCGTTGACGGCCGGGCCTTCCTCGTCGCCGGTGATGAGGAAGCCGATGGAGCCGGGAAGCGTCCCGCCGGCCC
>JAIXTT010000010.1 GCA_027483795.1 Hyphomicrobiales bacterium | reverse complement strand
GACAACTATGCTCCGGTGGCCGTCGCCGCGTAATGCGGTGCAGGTACCGAAATCAAAGCCCTTGCGTTTAGCCGCGTAAGGCGGGGCCCGGAGGCGCCTGGCAACAGAAGCCTCCACCTCATTCCCTCTCGCGGACCGCCATGCCTCAGGACCTCATCCGCTACGATCTTCTGGTTCAGGACGCCCTCAAGGGGGTGGTCCGTCACGTTCTTTCGGATGCGGCGGCCAACGGCCTTCCCGGAGACCATCATTTCTACATCTCGTTCCGCACCGACCATCCCGGCGTGCGGATCTCGCAGCGGCTGCGCGACAAGCATCCGGAAGAAATGACGATCGTTCTCCAGCATCAGTTCTGGGATCTGGGCATCACCGAGCATTCCTTCGAGGTCGGCCTGTCCTTCTCCGGGATTCCGGAGCGCCTGCTCGTCGCCTTCGAGGCGTTGACGGGCTTCTGGGATCCGGCGGTCGACTTCGGGCTGAAATTCGAACTCTCCAACGTCGAGAACGCCGACAACGACTCCGATCTCGACGGCGAGGAACCGGTCCCGGTCGTGCGCGCCGTGTCGGTCGCCTCGGACGCCGTGGCGGAGACCAAGGACGAGGCGGCGGAGGACGGCGCGCGTGTCGTGAGCCTCGACGCCTTCAGAAAGAAGACCTGAGCCGCCGCCCGACGGAGGAACCATGGCGACGCGGACGGAAACGGACGGTTTCGGCCCGATCGAGGTTCCCGCGGATCGGCTCTGGGGCGCTCAGACGCAGCGCTCCCTCGTGCATTTCAGGATCGGCCGCGAACGCATGCGCCCTGCGCTCGTGAGGGCCCTCGCGCTGGTCAAGCGCGCCGCCGCCTCCGTCAACCGCGACCTCGGCGAACTCCCGCCCGACATCGCCGACGCGATCGTCGCCGCGGCGACCGAGATCACGGAAGGAAAGCTCGACGATCATTTCCCGCTCGTCGTCTGGCAGACGGGTTCGGGCACCCAGACGAACATGAACGTCAACGAGGTGATCGCGAACCGTGCCAACGAGCGCCTCGGGAGACCGCGCGGCTCCAAGAGCCCCGTCCATCCCAACGATCACGTCAATCGCGGCCAGTCCTCGAACGATTGCTTCCCGACCGCGATGCATGTCGCCGCCGCGATCGAGATCACGACGCGGCTGCTGCCGGCGCTCGACTCCCTCGGCATGGCGCTGAGGAGCAAGGCCCTGGAATTCTCCGACGTGGTGAAGATCGGCCGCACCCATCTGCAGGACGCGACGCCGATCACGCTCGGGCAGGAATTCGGCGGCTACGCCGTACAGGTCGAACGGGCCTCCGTGCGCATCGTCGCCTCGCTCGCGGAACTCCGGCCGCTCGCGCAGGGCGGCACGGCGGTCGGGACGGGGCTGAACGCCCGCAAGGGCTTCGCCGAGGCCTTCGCCGCGGAGATCGCGGATCTCACGGGCCTGCCCTTCGTCTCCGCGCCGGACAAATTCGCGGCGCTCGCCTCCCATGACGGGCTCGTCGCCGTCCACGGCGCGATCGAAAGCGCCGCGACGGCCCTGCACAAGATCGCGAACGACTGCCGCCTTCTCGCATCGGGTCCGCGGTCCGGGCTGGGCGAAATCTCGCTGCCGGAGAACGAGCCCGGTTCCTCCATCATGCCGGGCAAGGTGAACCCGACCCAGGCGGAGGCGATGACCATGGTCGCCGCGCGCATCC
Organism: Hyphomicrobiales bacterium; assembly: GCA_027483795.1. Taxonomy (GTDB): domain Bacteria; phylum Pseudomonadota; class Alphaproteobacteria; order Rhizobiales; family Beijerinckiaceae; genus JAIXZO01. The sequence continues at coordinate 47,464 of JAIXTT010000010.1, read as the reverse complement.
TCGGCAACCAGACCACCCTCGCCTTCGCCGCGGCGAACGGGCATTTGGAACTCAACGTCTACAAGCCCGTCATCGCCGACGTGCTGCTGCAGTCGATCGAACTGCTCGCCGACGCCGCCGAGAGCTTCCGGACGAACTGCGTCGAGGGGATCTCGGCGAACCGGGAGCGGATCGCGGAACTGCTCGAACGGTCGCTGATGCTCGTGACGGCGCTCGCGCCCGAGATCGGCTATGATGCCGCCGCGGGAATCGCGAAGGCCGCGCACGGAAACGGGACGACGCTCCGCGAAGAGGCCCTGAGATCGGGCCTCGTGGATGCCGAGACCTTCGACCGGATCGTCAGGCCCGAGCGGATGCTCGGCCCCGAAGCTTGAGGACGACCCGATGGGCGACGTCGTGAACCTGAACCGCTTCCGAAAGGCCAAGGCGAAGGCCGAGGCCGAGGAGACCGCCGCGGCGAACCGCGCGCGCTACGGCAAATCGGCCGTCGAACGGAAGCGCGAGGAGGCCGACGACCTCCTGAAGCTCCGCCGCCACGAGGGCCACAAGCTCGTCGGCACGCACAAGGACGACGAGACCACGTGAGCGTCGTCGTCAAACGGTCCGTGACGGTGGCGGGCCACCGCACCAGCGTGTCGCTCGAAGAGCCGTTCTGGGAAGCGTTGCGGGAGATCGCGGGCGAACGCGGCATCGGCATCGGCGCGCTCGTCGCGAGCGTGGACGAGGATCGTTCCCGCGAGAACCTGTCCTCCGCCCTGCGACTGCTCGTGCTGCGACATTACCGCGACAAGGCGGGCGCCGCGTCCGGCTGAGACGGTTCCCCGACCCCGAGAATCCGCCGCGCCTCGTTCCGCGCGGCTTCCTCCTCCGCACGGCGTCCCGCTTCGGCCTTTTCGCGTTCGAGCTGCGCACGCTGCAGGGCGGCGGCGCGCTCGCGCATTTCGAGCTCCATGGCCTCGATCCGCTCCAATTCGCGCTGCACGGCGCGGGTGGTGAGCAGGTTGGCGAGCATGGACACGTCCGCCTCCCGCTGCAGCGCGCCCTCGCTCCCGCCGCGCAGCACCGTCGCGATCTCCGGTGCCGGAGCGGGCCAGCCCTTCGGCGGCGCGGCCGCCACGAGGATCATCTTGGCCTCGAAACGGGACGTCTTCAGATCGTAGGAGGCCGACCCCTGAAGCGCGGCGTCGTTCACGGCGGCGTTGAAACCGCCGAATTTGAGCAGGCCGCCCGACGCCGCGACCGGGATCTCGACCGGTGCGGAGGGCGCGAAGGCGCGGGCATCCAGCGCCTTGAGAACGGCGTCGCGGATGCGTCTCGGATCGGTGATGCCCGCCGCTTCCGATTCCAGCGCGACGCGGTTCGGCGCAGCGGGATCCGTTCGGAGCAGTTCCGCCCCGCGCAACACGAGCCGACCCGCGCCGCTCGCGGCCGCGGCGAGTCCCGCCGGGCTTTCTCCGCTGCTGCCGCCGTCGAGATCGAAATCCGCCGTGCCGCGCAGCGGCTGCGCGGTTCCCAGAAGGCTTTCCACCGCGACGCCGGCGAGGCCGATCCGGCCGATCGCTCCGATGCGGCCGCCGTCTCTTCGCAGGGCGAGCGTACCCGTCGCCGTCCCCGCTCCGAGCCGCGATCGTTCGAGCCGCAGTTCCAGCTTTTCGCCGGACCAATCCACCCCGACCCGCGCGCCTTCGACCGCATGCCCGGCGAAAAGATCGAGCCGGGCGAGTTCGAGGACGACGGCAGCATCGAAGCGCGGCGCGGGGGCCGGCGTGAAACGTCCCGACGAGCGCGGGGCGTCGGGACGTCCGGCGGGCGGCGGGCCGAGCGACAGCGCGACGAGCGTTCCGAGATCGAGAGCGTCGGCGGCGAGCCGACCCTCGGCCCGCCCGCGTGCGGCGTCCCATGCGAGGTCGCCCGTGAAGCGGCGGCCGGACAAGTCGGCCTCGATGCCCTCGAAGAGAATGCGGTCGTCCTTTTCCGCGAGCCGCGCGACGAGGCGGCCGGGAACGCGCGCCGTCACATCCGGGACCGGGACGCCGACGATCCGGAACACGGGCCCCCAATCGACGCCGTCCGCCGAAAGCCGGCCCGCGACGGGACCGGAGCCGGCGTTCCATTCGCCCGTGATCGTTCCTCCGGGCAGCGTCAGCCGCGCCGTCGCGGCGCCGTCCGAGGCCTGCGTCGCGACGGTCAGAACGGCTTCGCCGGCGAGCGGGATCGGCAGCGTTTCGAGACCCGCCTGACGGAGGAACTGCGCCGTATCCGCGCTTCGCGCTTCCCAACGGCTCGCGGGACGGGCGCCCCGCGCGGCGGGCCATTCGCCCTCTCCGAGGATCGTCGTGCCGCCCGCCCCTCCCCGCACGGAGAAAAGCACCGGAGCGTCCGCCCCGCCGCGCTCGGCGGTGAAGGACAGGCGCAGCGGTCCGAGATCCGGGGCGCGGTCGAGGAAGGCGGAGGTCGCCCTGCCGGGAAGGATCCGTTCGAGAAGCGCGGCGAAGGCGGCGGGACGCCGCGAGTCCAGCTCCGCCGTGAGCCGCCCGCCCGAAGGCCCCAGCCGACCGCCCGCGCGCAGGGTCGCGCCGGCCACGTCGAGCATTTCGATGGTTTCGACGTCGATCCCCGAGGCGTCCGCCGAGAATTTGGCGAGGACGCGCCCGGCCCCGACGCCCGCACGGGCGAGACCGACATTGCGGGCCTCGATGGCCACCGTGACATGCGTTCCGGGAAGCCCCGCCGCGATCCCGGAAAGATCGGGCAATTCGTCGAGGACGATCCGCTCGGAGGACAGCTGCGCCTGAATGCGGGCGGGCGAGCCGCTCTCGCCGGGGACATAGCGGATCACGCCCGCCACCGCGGAACGGTCGAGCGCCAGCCGATCGATCCGCGCGCCGACGACGCCGGGCGCGGCGGAAAGATCGCCGCGCGCTTCGAGCCGGCCCGTGATCCGCGGAGAGCGACCGCTGGGCTCGCCCGTCCACCAGCCCGCCAGGCGCGCCGCGTCCTCGGAGGCGAGCGCCGCGCTTCCGGCAAATCGCGCTCCGCGCTCGAATCCCGCATCGCCCGACGCCGTGACGACGGTCCTCCCCGGAAGCGTCGCCTTCAATCCCTCGATGCGGATCGCGCGGCCCTCCGTCCTGAGCTGGACGAAGACGTCGCGGATCGCGTCGCCGCCCGCGATGACGGTTCCGAGGCTCGCGCCGATCCGGACGGGGACGGCCGAAGCCTCGACCGTCCGGCCCGCGGCTTCCACCCAATCGGCGAGGATGCGCTCGGCCGAGCGCGGGCCGCCTTCGGCCGCGGATCGGTCGAGGTCGAGGGTTCGGGCGTCGAGATCGAGCGAGAGCCCGCCCGTCGCCGAGGGATCGAAGACCCCCTTGCCCGCGAATTTGAGGCCGGTTTCCTCGCCCGTATCGAGATCCACGGCCTCGAGCAGGACCCTGCGACCCTGCGTCCTCAGCGCGGCGGAGGCCGTCGCGACGCGCTCCGCGGGTCCCTGCGGCCCCGGCAGGCTCAGCCGCCCGCTCCATCGCCCCTGCCCTTCGACGCCTTCGGCCGTCACGCGCCCGTCGAATTCGATCCGACGGCCGTTTTCCTCGAACAGCGCGAAACGGGCACGGAAAGCGCCGTCGGTCTCGCGCTCGCCGGTGGAGAAACGGACCTCGTGGATGCGGCCGCCGACGGTGCCGCGACCCGTGACGCGCCATGGCCCGGCAAGCGAGGGAGCGCGGGCCTCGACGTCGATCCCGGTCATCAGGCGACCCGCCGTTCCGGGAGCGTCGTGGATGAAGAGCGTGGATCTGCGGATGATGAAGCGTTCGACGGCGATGGGAGCGTCGACCGCATGAACCGCTCCCGCGAAGCCCGCCACGCGGCCGCGCTCGTCGAGCGTCAGGTCCAGCCGCGCGCCGTCGAGCACCGCGTCGACGATGCGGATCTCTCCGCGCAGCAGCGAGGCGGTCGCGATTTCGAGAGAGACGCTGTCCGCGGCGAGGACCGGATCGTCCGGCCGCCCGCCGCCCACGGTGACGTCGCCGAGCTTGAGGACCGGCGACGGAAGCAGCCTCACCCCGATCTCGCCCGCGATGCGCACCGGACGGCCGAGCGCATGCGCGAGTTCGCGCTCCGCGGCGTCGCGGTGGGCGGACCAGTCGATGAAATGGGGCGCCGCCGAAGCCGCGGTGAGCAGAAGGATCACCGCGACGGCGAGGCCCGTCAGGAAGTCGCGCACGTCGTCCCCGTCCGTTCGCTTCCGGGAGCTTTCCTCAGCCTAGCCGAAAAGGCCCGGCGGATGCGACCCGCCGCGACGCGTTTCAGACGTAGAAGACCTTGCCCGGGTTCATGATGCCCTGCGGATCGAAGGTGCGCTTGATCATCCGCATGGCGTCGAGCGTCGCGGCCGAATGCTCGATCTCCATGTATTTCATCTTCTTCTGGCCGACGCCGTGCTCTCCGGTGCAGGTGCCCTCCATCGCGATCGCGCGGCGCACGAGTCGATCGAGGAAGGCACCGAGGCGCTCCATCTCCTCCGGGCTGTCGGTGTCGACGAGCGGCGTGAGGTGGAAATTGCCGTCGCCCACATGGCCGACGATCGGCGCGAGCAGGCCCGTCGCCTCGATGTCCTTGTGGGTCTCCTCGACGCAGTCGGCGAGGCGGGAGATCGGCACGCAGAGGTCCGTCGCGATGGTCTTCGCGCCGGGGCGCAGCGTGAAGCAGGACCAATAGGCGTCATGCCGCGCCTGCCACAGCTTCGTCCGCTCCTCGGGCTTCGTCGCCCAGCGGAACGGCCCGCCGCCGAATTCCTCGGCGATCTCGCCGAAGCGCTGCGACTGTTCCTGCACGCCCTGTTCGGAACCGTGGAACTCGACGAAGAGCATCGGGGATTCGGGCAGATCGAGCTTCGAATGCAGATTGAAGGCCCGCACCTGCAGCGCGTCCGCCAGTTCGACGCGGGCGATCGGGATCCCGGCCTGAATGGTCATGATCGCGGCGTCGCAGGCCGCCCGCACGCTCGGGAACGGGCAGATGCCGCCGGAGATCGCCTCGGGAATGCCGTAGAGCTTGAGCGTGATTTCGGTGACGATGCCGAGCGTGCCTTCGGACCCGACGAAGAGGCGGGTGAGGTCGTAGCCCGCGGAGGATTTCCTCGCGCGGCTCGCGGTCTTCACGATCTCGCCCGAGGCCGTGACCACGGTCAGCGAGATCACGTTGTCCTTCATCGTGCCGTAGCGCACCGCGTTGGTGCCGGAGGCGCGCGTCGAGACCATGCCGCCGATGGAGGCGTCCGCGCCCGGATCGATGGGGAAGAACAGGCCCTGATCACGCAGAAGTTCGTTGAGCGTCTTGCGGGTCATGCCCGGCTGGACGACGCAGTCGAGATCGTCGGGATGCACGGCGACGAGCGCGTTCATCCGGCTCACGTCCACCGAAACGCCGCCATGGGGCGCGTTCACATGGCCTTCGAGCGAGGTGCCCGCGCCGTAGGGGATGATCGGCATGCCGTGGGCGGCGCAGACCTTCACGATCTCGGCGACCTCTTCGGTCGATTCGGGCCACACGACCATGTCCGGCGGCTGGTTGTCGCTCCAAGTGAGGGAATGGCCGTGCTGCTGCCGGACGGCGAGGCTGGTGACGACGCGATTGCCGAAACGCTTCTGGAGCTCGGCGGTCACGGTTTCCACGACCGCGGGCGACGGGCGCCCGAACGGGACGGATCGATGGACTGTCATCGGCGCTTGCCTTCCCTAGATGTATTCCCGATGGTTCTATCATCGGAGTTTCGGCCGGGACAGGCCGATATGGACCCGAGGCGAGGCCGGAACGTCCTCGGCATGGTGACGGTTTGAACGATTTTCGTACCTCGGGCGCGTTCTTCTTCGCTCCCTTCGTCTCGTCGACCCGGCGGGTCGATCCCGCCTGGATCGACCACAACGGCCATCTCAACATGGCCTGGTACAACGTGCTCTTCGACCACGGGATCGACGAGGCCTTCCTGATGCTCGGCGTCGGTCCCGACTATGTCGACACGCGGAACGGATCGGTCTTTCTCGCGGAGACGCATGTCCAGTACAAACGTGAGTTGTTCATCGACATGCCCGTGCGCGTGACGGTGCAGCTCATCGACTATGACGACAAGCGCCTGCACACGTGGTGCGAGCTCCGCCACGCCACCGAGGGCTGGCTGTCGGCGACGGCGGAAAACATGTCGCTCCATATCGACATGACGACCCGCAAGGTCTCGCCCTTCCCGCCCGACATCCTGTCCAACGTGGCGACGATGAAGGCCGCGCATTCCGGCCTGCAGAAGCCCGAAGGCCTCGGCCGCCTGATCCGCGTCCCGCCGCGTGCGCGACCCGGCCGGCCCGGCGTGCACTGAGCCCACGCGTCCACGTCTTCATCGTGGGCTCTCGCTCCGACCGGGGCGACACGCAACGGCTCGCGGGACCGTCTCCGTCGACATTCCGACCCGTTTGCCTCATCTTCCCGCCGAAGATTCGCGGAACGTTCTCATCGTGACAGACCCGTTCGACCTCGAACCGCCCGCCCCCCGCCCCGGCGGCATCGCCGCCCGCGCAAGGGCGTCGGTCGGCGCCGCCGTGCCTTATCTCGAGGGTCTGAACCCGGAACAGCGCCGCGCCGTGGAGGTCACCGACGGGCCCGTGCTCGTGCTCGCGGGCGCCGGCACCGGCAAGACCCGCGTGCTGACCACCCGCATCGCCCACATCATCGCCTCGGGCCGCGCCCGGCCCGGCGAGATCCTCGCCGTGACCTTCACCAACAAGGCTGCGCGCGAGATGAAGGAACGCATCGGCGTTCTGCTGGGCGCCGTGGCCGAGGGCATGCCGTGGCTCGGCACGTTCCACTCGATCGGGACGAAGATCCTGCGGCGGCACGCCGAAATGGTGGGGCTGCGTTCGGACTTCACCATCCTCGACACCGACGATCAGATCCGCCTGATGAAGCAGGTGATCCAGGCCGAGGACATCGACGAGAAGCGCTGGCCCGCCCGTGCGCTCGCCTCCTTCATCGACGGCTGGAAGAACCGCGGCCTCACGCCCGACAAGGTGCCCGCGGGCGAAGCCGCCGCCTTCGCCTCGGGCCGCGGCGCGAAGCTCTACGCCGCCTATCAGCAACGGTTGAAGGACCTGAACGCCGCCGATTTCGGCGATCTGCTGCTCGAAAATCTGCGGCTCTTCCGCGAGAACGAGGACGTGCTGCGCTCCTGGCAGGAGCGGTTCAGATACATGCTCGTCGACGAGTATCAGGACACCAACGTCGCCCAATATCTCTGGCTGCGGCTCTTGGCGCAGGGCCGGCGCAACGTCGCCTGCGTGGGCGACGACGACCAGTCGATCTACGGCTGGCGCGGGGCCGAGGTCGACAACATCCTGCGCTTCGAGCACGATTTCCCCGGCGCGACCGTGGTGAAGCTCGAACGCAATTACCGCTCGACGGGCCACATCCTCGCCGCCGCCGCCGCGCTGATCGCGCATAACGAAGGCCGCCTCGGCAAGACGCTCTTCACCGACGACGAGGCGGGCGAGAAGGTCACGGTGACCGGCGCCTGGGACTCCGAGGAGGAGGCGCGGCTCATCGGCGACGAGATCGAGGCGTTGCAGAACAAGGGCCACAGCCTCGCCGACATGGCGGTGCTCGTGCGCATCTCCGCGCAGATGCGCGAGATCGAAGACCGTTTCGTCACGCTCGGGCTGCCCTATCGCGTCATCGGCGGCCCGCGCTTCTACGAGCGGCAGGAAATCCGCGACGCGCTCGCCTATCTCCGGCTCGTCAACAACGCCGCCGACGATCTCGCCTTCGAGCGCATCGTCAACGTGCCGAAGCGCGGCCTCGGCGACGCGACCATCGAGCAGCTGCACCGTTTCGGCCGCGCCGCGCGCATTCCGCTGATGGAGGCGGCGCGCAGGATGGTCGAGACGGACGAACTCAAGCCCAAGCCCCGCACCGCGCTGCGCGAAGTGGCCGCCGCCTTCGCGCGCTGGACGCAGCATGCGGAGAGCATGAAGCACAACGAGCTCGCCGAGCTGATTCTCGAAGAGTCGGGCTACACCGACATGTGGCAGAAGGAGCGCACGGCCGAGAGCGCCGGGCGGCTCGAGAACCTCAAGGAATTCGTGCGCTCGATGGAGGAGTTCCCCGATCTCGGGGCCTTCCTCGAACATGTGTCGCTCGTCATGGAGGCGTCGGAGGCCGAGGGCGGCGACAAGGTCTCCATCATGACGATGCACGGCGCGAAGGGTCTCGAATTCGACACCGTGTTCCTGCCCGGCTGGGAAGAGGCCCTGTTTCCCAACCAGCGCGCGCTCGACGAGAGCGGCCGCGCGGGATTGGAAGAGGAACGCCGCCTCGCCTATGTCGGCATCACGCGCGCGCGGCGACGGGCGAAGATCTATTTCGCCTCCAACCGCCGCATCCACGGCATGTGGAATTCGACCAGCCCCTCCCGCTTCGTCCACGAATTGCCCGAGGCGAACGTCGAGGTGACGGAAGCGCCGGCGGGCTACGGCGGCTACGGCGGTTACGGCGGCGGCTACGGGGGCAGCCGCTTCGACAAGGCCGCGCCCTTCGGCTCGACCTATTCGACGCCGGGCTGGCAGCGCGCGCAGCGGAACGCGGGCGGATCGGGCGGCGGCTCGACGGGCGGTCGCGGCGGCTTCTCGGACGCGGGCGGCGGCCGCTTCGACGCGGGCAAGGGGCGCTCCGGCCCGCTGCTGATCGAGGGCGAACTGGTCGCCAAGAGCACGGGCGCCGACTCGGCCTTTTCGACGGGCGACCGCGTCTTCCACGTCAAATTCGGCGCGGGCGCCGTCGCCGCCGTCGACGGCAACAAGCTGACGATCGATTTCGACAAGGCCGGGCGGAAGATGGTGCTGGAGAGTTTCGTTCAGAGGGCGTGATCCCTCACGCCGCCTTCAGCGTGAACTCCACTCGCACGGCGTCGTAGGGAAACAGAATGCGTCCCTCGGACGTCCGCTCGAGAATCCCGGCCGCGAGCAGGGCGATGCCTTCCCCCGCGAACCGCCGGGCTCAGGCCGCACGGGCGTCGTCGCCGATGACCGGGGCGGGAACGGCGATCACCATCGCGGCATCTCTGAAGTCGTTCGACCAGGCGGAGTCCGCCTTGATCTCCGACAGATCACGCGTCTCGGGCACGGGAAGCCCCGCCTCGATCATCGTTTCGAGCCAACCTTCGAGGGCCTCGGTCGCCATTTCGAAAAGGCGATCGGCGTCGTCCGCCGCGGAGAAACAGCCCGGTGCGTCGGGAAAGACGATTCCGTAGGCGCTGTCCGCATCCTTGGATACGATTCCGATATACGGCTTCATCGGTCACCTCCCGGCCAACCCGCCCGCCGATAGATGGAGCGCACCGTACCGAGCGGCAGGTCTCGCTCCGGATGCGGCACCGTCACGATCATCGGCGATCCCTTCTTTCCGAAATGATGGTGAGAGCCCTTCACGCGCAGAAGCGTCCAACCTTCCCGTCGCAAGCGTGCGATGATCTCGCGACTGTTCCGGATGAATGTCATGCTTCGCAAAAGGCTCGACGATATCCCGCCAGTATATCATTCCGGCCGCGTTGAACCAAAACCGACGCCGTCCCCCTCGCCCCTCCCGCCGCGGTCCGTCAATGATGCGCGGGCGCTTCCGTGACAGGCGCGGCCGGGAATGCTAGTCGAGCCCCATGCTCGAAGGTCTGCACCCCCGCAATCCCACCCATGTCCTCCGCCTCGTGACGACGGAGGCGCTCGCGCGCCGCGTCGCCGATCTCGTGGTCGAAACATTCGACCCGACGGAGACCGCCGCCGCCGCCTTCGAGAACGAGGCGACGCTGGCATGGGAGGTGGAAGTCTATTTCTCCGAAGAGCCGGACACGGAGGCGATGCGCGACCTCGTCCGCATCGCCGCGGGCGAGGAGATCGCGGCCGCCGTGACCTTCGAAACGCTCGCGGAGAAGGATTGGGTGAAGGCCTCGCTCGACGGGCTCACCATGGTCCGCGCCGGGCGCTTCCTCGTGCACGGCTCGCATGACCGCGACCGCGTTCCGCCCGAGGCGATCGGCATCGAGATCGAGGCGGCCCTCGCCTTCGGCACCGGCCATCACGGCACCACGCGCGGCTGTCTTCTCACTTTCGACGCGCTTCTGAAGCGCCGCACGCCGCGGCACGTTCTCGACGTCGGCACGGGCACGGGCGTCCTCGCCATCGCGGCGGCGCGGGCGCTGCAACGGCCCGTCGCGGCGGGCGACATCGATCCCGTGGCGGTCGAAGCCGCCGCCGCGAATGCGCGTTTCAACAAGGCGGGCGCGTATCTGAAGCCCGTGACGGCCAAGGGCACGGAACATCCCGCCCTGCGCCGGCCGCGCTTCTACGACCTGATCTTCGCCAACATCCTCGCCCGGCCGCTGATGCGGCTCGCACCGCAGATCGCCGCCGTCGCCTCGCGGGACGCCGACCTGATCCTGTCGGGGCTCCTGATCCGCGACGTGCCGATCGTGCTGTCCGCCTATGCGGCGCAGGGCTTCCGGCTGGCCGAAGAGCGGCATCTGGAAGGCTGGGCGACGATCCGCCTGCGGCGCGGCGGCGCGGCCGCGCGGCCCGCCCTTCGCTGAGGGGTCGAAGGCGCAGGGACGAGGGAGAAACGCGGATGAACGCTCGGTTTCAGACCTTCGCGGACGGCACGGGACGCAAAGGCGGGCCCGGCCTCGTCGCCGCCTTTCGGGCGCGTCTCGCCGCCGAAGGGCTCGACGGTTTCGTCGTCCCGCGGTCGGACGAGTATCAGAACGAATATGTCCCCGCCTGCAACGAGCGCCTCGCCTTTCTCACGGGCTTCACGGGTTCCTGGGGTCTCGCGATCGTGCTGCGCGAAACGGCCGCCGTGTTCAGCGACGGCCGCTACACGGTGCAACTGCGCGAACAGCTCGATCCCGCCGTCTTCGTCGGACTGAATGCGGGAGAAACCGCACCGGAAGACTGGCTCGCCGGTGCGCTGAAGCCCGGCGCGCGCCTCGGCTACGACCCCGCCCTCCACACGCGCGACTCGATCCGAAAGATCGAAGCGGCCTGCCTCCGGGCCGGAGCGGAACTCGTCCCGGTCGACCGCAACCCCGTGGACGCCGTCTGGACGGACCGGCCCGACGGGCCGCGGGCGGCCGTCGTCCTGCATCCCGAACGCTTCGCGGGCATCCCCGCGACGGACAAGATCGACGCGATCCGCAGGAAGCTGCGGACGCTCGGCGTCGACACGCTCGCCGTCACCGATCCGCACGCGCTCGCCTGGATCTTCAACATCCGCGGCGGCGACGTCTCCCACACGCCGCTGCCGCTCGGCCGGGCGCTCGTTCCGCGCGAAGGCCGCCCGACGATCTTCATCGACGGCCGAAAACTCTCGAACGCGGTGCGGAGCGCCTTGGCCGAAGTCGCCGCGATCGAAGAACCCGCGGGCCTCGACGACGCCCTTTCGCTGCTCGGTCGTGCGGGGGCGAAGGTCCGTTTCGATCAGGCCTCAGCCTCGATCCGGATCGTCTCGGCCTTGGAGGCCGCGGGCGGCACGGCGGATGTCGGCGTCGATCCCGTCGCGCTGATGAAGGCCGTCAAGAACGCGACCGAGATCGCCGGGGCCCGCGCCGCCCATCTGCGCGACGGCGCGGCGGTGACGCGGTTCCTCGCTTGGCTCGCCCGCGAAGCGCCGAAGGGCGGCCTCACCGAGATCGACGCCGCCGTCGCCCTCGAGGGCTTCCGCATCGAGACGGGCGCGCTGAAGGACGTCTCCTTCCCCTCGATCTCGGCGGCCGGAGCCCATGCCGCCCTGCCGCATTACCGCGTGAGCGAAGCCTCGAACGTCCCGATCACGCCGGGGCTGTATCTGATCGACTCCGGCGGCCAATACGAAGACGGGACGACCGACATCACCCGCACCGTGGCCGTCGGCGTCACGACGCCCGACATGCGCGACCGCTATACCCGCGTGCTGAAGGGCATGATCGCGATCTCCCGCACGACCTTCCCGAAAGGCGTCTCCGGCGCGCAGATCGACGCCTTCGCCCGCCGGGCGCTGTGGGACGTCGGAGCGGATTTCGACCACGGCACGGGCCACGGCGTCGGCAGCTTCCTCTCGGTCCATGAAGGACCGCAACGGATTTCGAAGCTCGGGACGACGCCGCTGGAGCCCGGCATGATCCTCTCGAACGAGCCGGGCTACTATCGCGAAGGCGCCTTCGGCATCCGGATCGAAAATCTCGTTCTGGTCGAAAAGCGTGCGATTCCGGGCGCGGAGCGGGAGATGTACGGCTTCGAGACGCTGACCTTCGCCCCCATCGACCTCGCGCCGGTGGAGAAGTCGTTGCTCACGGCGGAGGAGATCGCTTGGCTCGACGCTTATCACGCCGAAGTCCGCACCAAGATCGGGCCGATGGTGGATGCGGAGACGCGGGCCTGGCTCGAAGAGGCGACCCGCACGATCGGTTGAGGCGTCGATACGGACCCTTCGGTCATTGCGAGCGAGAGCGAAGCAATCCAGCTGACGCTCGGGAGTTCGCACCCCACGCCCGGCATGGATTGCCGCGTCGCTTCGCTCCTCGCAATGACCGCGCCGACTACCCGCCCACCCGCCGGAACCACTCGTCTTCGTCGATCACCTCGACGCCGTGCTTCTTGGCGTCGGCGAGTTTCGATCCCGCGCCGGGTCCCGCGACGACGAGATCGGTCTTCTTCGACACCGAACCCGAGACCTTGGCGCCGAGCCGCTCGGCCATGGCCTTGGCCTCTTCGCGGCTCATGCGCTCCAAGGCGCCCGTGAAGACGACCGTCTTGCCGGCGACGGGGCTCTCCGTGGCCACGGCTTCGAGCGCCTCGGGCGTCACCTCCGCGAGCAGTTCGCGCAGCACTTCGAGATTGTGTTCTTCGCCGAAGAAATCCGCGACGGCCTCCGCCACCACGGGGCCGACGCCCTCGACCGAGGTCAGCTCGTCCAGAGCCTTTTCGTCCTTCGCGGCCGCCGCGACGCCGATGTCGCTCAAAGCCTCGATCGACCCGAAGCGCCGCGCCAGCAGCTTCGCCGTCGTCTCGCCCACATGCCGGATCCCGAGCGCGAAGATGAAGCGGTTGAGCGGCACGCTGCGCCGCGCATCGATCGCCGCGAAGAGGTTCGCGGCCGAAGTCGCGCCCCAGCCTTCCCGGTCCTTGAGCTTCTTCAGCGACCGCGCGTCGCGCGCCTGCAGCGTGAAGACGTCCTGCGGCCGCGTGACCAGCCCGTCGCGGTGGAAGGCCTCGATCTGCTTGTCCCCGAGCCCTTCGATGTCGAAAGCGTTGCGCGAGGCGAAATGCTTCAACCGCTCCACGGCCTGCGCCGGGCAGACGAGCCCGCCCGTGCATCGGCGGACCACGTCCTCCTTGCCGGTCTTGGGGTCGATCTCGCGCACGGCGTGGCTGCCGCAAGCGGGGCAGAGCTTGGGAAATTCATAGGACTTCGCGCCCGCGGGTCGCTTCTCGGCGACGATCCCGAGGATCTGCGGGATCACGTCGCCCGCGCGCTGCACGATCACCGTGTCGCCGATCCGAACGTCCTTGCGGGCGATCTCGTCCTCGTTGTGGAGCGTGGCGTTGGTGACGACCACGCCGCCGACGGTCACGGGCTGAAGGCGCGCCACGGGCGTCAGAGAACCCGTCCGGCCGACCTGAATGTCGATGCCGAGCAGTTTCGTCGCGGCCTTTTCGGCCGGGAACTTATGCGCCGTCGCCCAACGCGGCGAGCGGGAGATGAAGCCGAGCCGCCGCTGCAGGTCGAGATCGTCGACCTTGTAGACGACGCCGTCGATATCGTAAGGGAGCCCCGCCCGCCGCTCCTCGACCGCGCGGTACTGCGCGAGCAGCGCCTCGACGCTTTCGCAGCGCAGCGTCAGCGGATTGGTCGGGAAACCCCAGCGCGCGAAGGCCGCGACCATTCCGGACTGCGTGCCCGAAGGACGCTCCCCGACGATCTCGCCCCAGGCATAGGCGAAGAACCGCAGCGGCCGGCTGGCCGTGATCTTCGAATCGAGCTGGCGCAGCGAGCCTGCGGCCGCATTGCGCGGATTGGCGAAGACGGGCTTGCCCGCCGCCTCCTGCCGCGCGTTGAGAGCCGCGAAATCGTCCTTGGCCATGTAGATCTCGCCGCGGACCTCGATCACCTCGGGCACGTCGGCCCCGGACAAGGTCTGCGGAATCTCCGCGATGGTGCGGACGTTCGCGGTGACGTCCTCGCCTTCCTCCCCGTCGCCGCGCGTGGCGGCGACCAGGAGGCGGCCCCGCTCGTAGCGCAGCGAGCAGGACAGGCCGTCGATCTTCGGCTCGGCCGTGACGGCGACCGGAGCGTCCTCGGGGAGACCGAGGAACCGCCGCACGCGGTCCACGAACTCCGTCGCCTCCTCGTCGGTGAAGACGTTGGCGAGCGACAGCATCGGCACGCGGTGGCGGACCTTGGCGAATTTCTCGGAGGGCTTCGCGCCGACCTTCTCCGTCACGCCCGCCGGTCGCTTCAGCTCGGGGAAGACCGCCTCGATCTCTTCGAGCCGCCGACGCAGCGCGTCGTAATCGGCGTCCGAAATGATCGGAGCGTCCTCGCCGTGATAGCGGAGGTCGTGCTCCGCTACTTCGCGCGCCAGCGCGTCATGCTCGAGCCGTGCCTCGATGGGCGTCAGATCGGCGACGGGGACGGCCCGCGGGCCCGTAATCGACGACACTCTTGCGATCTCCGTTCGCTCTCGGCCCGACGGCGGTCTCGATCAGGCCGTGCCCGCGAGCAGCCGCCCGGCCGCCGCGCGCGCCTCGTCCGTGACGGTCGCGCCCGCGAGCATCCGCGCGATCTCCTCGCGCCGCCGCTCGTCCTCGAGCGCGGTGACCCGCGTCGCGACGCGCTCCGGATCGGCCGCTTCCTTCGCGATCAGATAGTGCCGGGAGGCCTTCGCGGCGACCTGCGGGGCATGGGTGACGCTCAGCACCTGCACCCGGTCGGCGAGCCGGGCCAGCCGCGCGCCGATGGCGTCGGCCACCGCGCCGCCGACGCCCGTGTCGATCTCGTCGAAGACCAGCGTCGGGGCGGAGCCGCGGTCGGCGAGGCGCACCTTGAGCGCCAGCATGAAACGCGAGAGCTCGCCGCCGGAAGCGACCTTCATCAGCGGTCCGGGCCGCGTGCCGGGATTGGTCTGCACCCAGAATTCCACGCGCTCGAAACCGTCCGGTCCCCGCACGCTCTCGTCGGTGTCGACCTGCAGGATGAAGCGCGCGCGTTCGAGCTTCAACGGCGGCAGTTCCGTCAGCACCTGCTCTTCGAGATCGGCCGCCGCGTTCCTGCGCTTCTCCGACAGCGCCTTGGCGGCGCTCAGATAGAGCGCCTCCTGATCCGCCACGGCCCGTTCCAGACGGCCGAGTTCCGCCTCGCCCGCATCGATGGCCGCGAGATCGTCCGCGAAACGCGCCGCCACGGCCGGAAGATCATCGGCCATGACGTCGTATTTCCGCGCCGCGCCGCGGATCGCGAAGAGCCGCTCCTCGATCCGCTCCAATTCATGCGGGTCGAATTCCGCCGCCCGCTGCGCCTCTTCCAGCACCATGCGCGTCGTCTCGATCGCGTCGATGGCGGCTTCCAAGGCTTCGAGCGAGGGATTGATCAGATCGGGCGCCTGCTGAGCCCTGCGCTCCAACCGCCGCATCGCCGCGGCGAAGGCCGGAACGGGCGAAGCCGACCCGCCGACGGCCTCATGCGCCTCGTTGATCTCGGTGACGACCTTCTCCGCATTCATCATCGCTTGTCGGCGCGTCGCGAGGCTCTCCTCTTCGCCGACGTCGACGGAGAGCTTCTCCAATTCGGCGACCGCGTGCCGCAGGAAATCCGCCTCCTTGGCCGCCTTCTCGATCCGCGCACGATGCTCCGCCAGCCCGTCGCGGGCGGCCTTCAGCCCGGCCCAACGTTCGGCGGTCTCGCGCGCCTCGGGCTCGGCGCCCGCGAAGGCGTCGAGAATGGCGCGATGCGCGGCGGGATCCGTCATGGCGCGATCGTCATGCTGTCCGTGGATCTCGACCAGCGTCTCGCCGATCCGCCGCAGGATCTGGACGCCCACCGCCTGATCGTTGACGAGCGCGCGCGTGCGGCCGTCGGCGAACTGGATGCGGCGGAGGATGACGTCGCCCTCGTCGGGGATGTCGTTCGCGGCGAGCAGGGCGCGGACGGCGTGATCCGGGCCTACGGAGAAGACCGCCGTCACTTGCCCTTGGCTCTCGCCGTGGCGGACGAGCGACCCGTCTCCCCGACCGCCGAGCGCCAGCGCGAAGGCGTCGAGCAGGATGGACTTGCCCGCTCCCGTCTCGCCGGTCAGCACGCTCAGGCCGGGCGCGAAATCCAGCACCAGCCGGTCGATTAGGACGATGTCCCGGATCGAAAGCTGGACGAGCATGGTCCGAGGCACCCCGCCCTTGCGATCCGGCTCAACCGAGCCGGAACGTCTTCATGGCCTTGCTGATCCAGGAGCCGCCGCTCTCGCGCGGTTCGAGGCCGCGGCTCTGGAGCAGCTTGTAGCTGTCGCGATACCAGGAACCTTCGGGGAAATTGTGCCCGAGGACCGCGGCGGCCGTCTGCGCCTCGTTGACGATGCCGAGCGCCATATAGGCCTCGGTCAACCGCGCGAGCGCCTCCTCGATCTGGTTCGTGGTCTGATACTGCGAGACGACGGTGCGGAAGCGGTTGATCGCGGCGGTGTAGTTCCGGCGCTGCAGATAATAGCGGCCGACTTCCATCTCGCGTCCGGCGAGCTGGTCGCGGATCACCTGCAGTTTGGCCCGCGCGTCGGACGCATATTCCGACTTCGGCCAGCGCTCGACCACTTCGCGCATCGCGAGGAGCGCCTTTTCCGAACGCTCCTGATCGCGCGTGATGTCGGGGATCTGATTGTAATAGGCGTTGGCCACCATGTAGGCGGCATAGGCGGCGTCGTCGCTCGCGGGATAAAGGCCGAGATAGCGCTTCCCGGAGGCGATCGTCTCGTCGTAGTTGCGCGCCGTGTAATTCGCGAAGGTCTGCATGATCAGCGCGCGCTTCGACCAGCTCGAGAACGGATACTGCCGATCCAGATCGGCGAATTTCTGCGCCGCGCCGTCGAAGTCCCGGCCCTCGATCAAGGCAAGACCTTGATTGTAGAGCAGCTCGGCCGCGACCGTCGGGACGATCTCGGGCTTGTAGGGCGTTTCCTTGGCGAACGGATTGAGCGAGGAGACCGATTCGCAGGCCGCGAGCGGGAAGGCAAGCGCGAGAACCAGAAGAGGCGCGGCGAAACGGGAGCCACGCACGGAACGGCCGGTCTGGAAAGGCATCGACATCCTCACGACGAATCCGCTCGCGGCGGCGCCGCGGGCCTCGGACGTTGAATAGCGCAACGCGGACGGAAGGGCTACCCGGCGAGACGAGAAGAAGCGGCGCTCAGGCCTCGGCGACGCAGGCCAGCGCCATGGCCGAAGCGGGCGCGGAGTCGGACGACATGATCCGCGAGGGATCGACGATCTCGTAATTCGCGGGGTCGGAGAACAGCTCCGCGAGGATGGACACGTTCATCCGGTGCCCGCCGCAATAGGAGCGGTAATGCGCGAGCAGAGGCCCGCCCGCCAAGGAGAGGTCGCCCACGGCGTCGAGCGTCTTGTGACGCACGAATTCGTCGGGATAGCGCAGCCCTTCGGGGTTCAGGATGCGGTCGTCGCCGAGCGCCACGGTGTTGTCGAGGGACGCGCCCAGCGCGAAGCCGTTCTTCCAGAGATGCTCGACGTCCTTCATGAAGCCGAAGGTCCGAGCCCGTGCGAGCTCGCGGCGGAAGCCGCGCGCGTCGAGTTCGAAGACCTTCTTCTGACGGCCGATCAGAGGGGTCGGGAAATCGATTTCGACTTCGAGACGGAAGCCGCGGTCATAGGGAAGGAGTTCGGCCCAGCCGCGCCCCTGCTCGATCCGGACGGGACGAAGAACGCGGACATAACGGCGCGGAGCGTTGAAGCGCACGATGCCGGCCTTCTCGATCGCATCGAGGAAAGGCTCGGACGAGCCGTCCATGATCGGCACTTCGGGGCCGTCGATCTCGACCAGCGCATTGTCGATGCCGAGCGCGTAAAGCGCGGCCATCAGATGTTCGATGGTCGAAACGGAGCCCGCCTCGTCGCCGAGGACCGTGCAGAGTTCGGTGGCTCCCACGCCGGACCATTCGGCGCGCAGACGGCGGCTCCGGCCGCCTTCGAGACCCGTGCGGAGAAAAGCGATTCCGGTGTCGGCATTGGCGGGGTGCAGAGAGATCGCGACGGGTTTGCCGCCATGGACGCCGAGACCGGTCATGTCCACGCGCGAACGAATCGTCGTCTGCTTCGAATTCAACATCATTCCCCGCTTTCGAGCTTCCGACTTCGCGGATCAGCCGAATGAGGGATTCGTCACCGAAACCCTCGCCGTGTGGATAGGGCGTCCCGTCCGTTCGGTAAAATCAAGCTTCCTTACGGTTTGTAACAAGCTTGACCGTCCGACCACGGAGCGAAACAACCCTCTGGTATCGCTACGAAAAACGCCCGGCACGAGGCCGGGCGCGAAGTGGTCGAGAAGCATTCTTGCGCAACGTCAGTTGGACTGACGCCGCAGGAAGGCAGGGATCTCCAACTGGTCGTCCTCGAACATCCGCTGTTGCGGTGCGGGACGAGTCGGCTGGGCCGTGCGCTTCGCGAACTCCTGATGAACCGCGCCGGGCTGCGGCGGCAATTCCGGACGGACCTCGGGAGCGGGGGAGAACGCGGGGGCGGCGACCGTCCGCGGCTGCGGCACGGCGACGTCCTCGCGCTCGGAACGACGGCCGAAACCGGCCTGAGCGAGGCGCTCCATCAGCGTCGTCCGCTTCTTTTCGACCGGCTGCTGCACGTAGCCGGAACGCGACGCTTCGATGGAGGCCTGAGCGACGGGAGGAAGATCCTCGATCCGCGGCATGCGCGGCGCACGGACGGGCTCCTCGGCGCGCGGCGGCACGAAGGTCGCCGGATGCGGAGCCTGCACCGCGACGGGTTCGGGAGCGGGCTCCACCGCCGGAGCTGCGGGGATCGGCCGGACCGCCGCGGGGCGGATCGTCACGTCGTGATGGGTCTGCGCCGGGAGCGCCTGGGGCTGAGCCGGAACCGGGGCCTGAATCGGGGCCGCGGGAGCGGTCGAGATCTCAGGACGCGCTTCCGGCCGGGCGAAAGGGCGGCTCGCCTGGTTCACCTCCGTCCGCAGGCGATCGGTGATGTCGCCGATGCGCTGCTCGGTCATGCCGTAGCCCGCGTCGCGGGCCGCCGCCATCTGCGCGTGATCGATGCCCGTCGCGACCACGGAGACGCGGACGATGCCTTCGAGCGAGTCGTCGCGGGTCGCGCCGAAGATCACGTTGGCTTCCGAATCCACTTCCTCGCGGATGCGGGTCGCGGCCTCGTCGACTTCGTAAAGGGTGAGATCGGAGCCGCCCGTGATCGAGATCAGAAGGCCGCGGGCGCCCTTCATGTTGACGTCGTCGAGCAGCGGATTGGCGATCGCCGCTTCGGCGGCGCGCAGCGCGCGCTTCTCGCCGGAGGCTTCGCCCGTGCCCATCATCGCCTTGCCCATTTCGCGCATCACGGCGCGGACGTCGGCGAAGTCGAGATTGATGAGGCCTTCCTTGACCATCAGGTCGGTGATGCAGGCGACGCCCGAATAGAGCACCTTGTCCGCCATGGCGAAGGCGTCGGCGAAGGTCGTGTGCTCGTTCGCGACCCGGAACAGGTTCTGGTTCGGGATGACGATCAGCGTGTCGACCGACTTCTGAAGCTCCGTGATGCCCGCCTCGGCGAGCCGCATGCGGCGCGAGCCTTCGAAGGAGAAGGGCTTCGTGACGACGCCGACCGTCAGAATGCCCATGTCGCGGGCCGCGCGGGCCACGATCGGGGCGGCTCCGGTGCCCGTGCCGCCGCCCATGCCGGCGGTGACGAAGACCATGTGGGCGCCCGCGAGCTGGTCGCGGATCTCGTCGATGACCTCTTCGGCCGCCGCGCGGCCGACTTCCGGCTGCGAACCCGCGCCGAGGCCTTCGGTCACCTGAATGCCCATCTGGATGACCCGATGAGCCTTCGCGGAGGTGAGCGCCTGCGCGTCCGTATTGCCCACGACGAACTCGCAGCCCTGCAGGCCGAGTTCGATCATGTTGTTCACCGCATTGCCGCCGGCGCCGCCGACGCCGAACACGGTGATCCTGGGTTTCAGTTCGCGGATGTCCGGAACGCTGAGATTGATCGTCATGGTCGTTGGCCTCTCGATGCGGACGCCGCCGCGTCCTCTTTTCTTTCCGCCGGCGGCGCCGCCGCTCCGCCGTTCGTCCGGTTCGTCTCTCGTCAGAAACTGTCCTTCAGCCACCGCCCCATCCGCGACAGATAGCCGTCGGTTCCGGTGGCGCCGAACTGTCCCGAGGAACGCGGCTCGAAATGCTCGAGGCCCGCAACCTGCGGATAGACGATCAAGCCCACCGGTGCGGCGAAGGCGGGTCCCTTCATCGCGTCCGGAAGGCCTTGGACGCCGAGAGGCCGCCCCACCCGAACCTGCTTGGACAGGATCTGGCGAGCGAGCTCAGGGAGCCCGGTGAGTTGGGCGCCGCCGCCCGTGAGGACGATGCGACGGCCCGAAACGCTGCCGAAACCCGCGCCGGCGAGACGGTCGCGCACGAGCTCGAGGATCTCCTCCACCCGCGGCTTGATCACGCGCACAAGATGCGACTTCGGCACATGATGCACCGAGTCGCGGTCTTCGTCGTCGACGGAAGCGACCGCGATCATCTCGCGGTCGTCCGACGCGGTGGCCATGGTGGAGCCGTAGAGCGTCTTGAGCCGTTCGGCATGGCTGACGGTGGTGGTGAAGCCGCGGGCGACGTCCATGGTGACGTGGTTGCCGCCGATCGCGACGCCGTCCGAATGGACCAGCGCGCCGTTGTGGAACACGCCGAAGCTCGTCGTCCCCGCACCGAGATCGACGACGGCCACGCCCATCTCCGCCTCGTCGTCGACGAGCGCCGAAAGTCCGGCCGCATAGGGACCGGCGACCACGGCCTCGACGCCGAGATGGCAGCGCTCGACGGCCAGCATCAGATTGCCGACGGCATGGTCGTCGCTGGTGACCACATGCATGTCGACGCCGAGCTTGCGGCCGATCATGCCCTGCGGGTCGCGGATGCCGCGGGTCGCATCGAGGCCGAAGCCCGTCGGAAGCGAATGGAGCACGGTGCGGCCGGGCTGCGCGCCCGTCCAGCTCGCGGCCTCGAAGACGCGCTGAATGTCCCCCTGCCCGACCGGACGCCCGGTCAGCGTCACGTCGGCATGAAAGGAGCGCGACCCGAGACGCCCGCCGGTGATGTTCACGACGACGGAGCGGATCTCGACCTTCGCCATGCGCTCGGCCGCATCGACGGCGAGACGGATCGCCTGTTCGGCGGCGTCGAGATCGACGACGGTGCCGGCCTTGAGACCGCGGGCCCGCTGATGGCCGATGCCGATGACGCGGGCGCGATGGGTGCGACCCCGCAGCATGTCGCTCTCGCCCGCGGGCTCCAGCGCGGCGACG
Source organism: Hyphomicrobiales bacterium (assembly GCA_027483795.1). Classification (GTDB taxonomy): domain Bacteria; phylum Pseudomonadota; class Alphaproteobacteria; order Rhizobiales; family Beijerinckiaceae; genus JAIXZO01. The sequence continues at coordinate 25,849 of JAIXTT010000010.1, read as the reverse complement.
AGGCAGACGATCTTGCTCGTGCCGATGTCCAGCACCGAAACGATCGAGCCGCGCCTCGGAGAGAGGGGCTTCATGCGGGGCGTCAGACCGGAATGACGGCTCACGTGGGATTACCCTTCACTTTGAGACGGCCCTTCATGGCTTCGGCACGCGCCGCGGCCGCCTCTTCCGAAAGACGAAGCACGACCCGGTCGGGCATGCGGAGGTCGATGGAAAGGATGTCCTTCTCGAGAACCTTCTTGTCGCGGACCAGCGCTGCGAGGCGTTGCAGCGCCTCCGCTTCGCCGCCCTCGGGCAGACGCACGTCCATGCCGTTGACGAGCTTCAGCGACCAGCGGCGTCCGGAGACGAGGATGGCCGCCCGGACATGCGGCTTCAGATCCGGCACGGCGGCGACGGCGGCGACGATCTCGGCCGCACGGAGGGCGGCGCCCTCGCCCACCACGATCGGGAGCTCGTTGAAGCGATTGCCGCGATAACGGTCGATCACGGCGCCGTCTTCGGCGATCACGTGGAACTCGCCGCGGTTCTGCCAGAGCGCGAAGCCTTCGCGCTCGGTCAGCGCGATCTCGACCGTCCCCGGATAGACCTTGCGGACCGCCGCGTCCTTGACCAGCGGGATCGCGAGGAGCTGCGCCCGGACGGCGTCCGCATCGAGGAAGGGCAGCGAGGTCGAGGGATCGATGCCCGCCGCTTCCAGAACTTCGGCCGCCGACAGGTCGCCGAGACCCGAGATGTTCACCCGCTCCACCCCGAAGCCGAGGTTGCGGCCGACGAAATGCAGCGGGTCGCCCGCCTTTTCGACGAAGTCGTCGTAATGGCCGCCGCGCATGACGCCGAAGCCGATGGCTCCCGCGAAGAGCGCCGCGGTCATGACCGTGCCGAAACCGTCGGGGAGACGCGACGCCCAGCGGATGATCGGGAAACGGAAACGACGACGGAAGGCGCGGCCGCGGAAGCGGCCGGGCGTCGTCGCGTCCCGGGACGAGCGGAAGGCCGGAACCGTTCCGTCGCTCACCGATCGCAGGAGGCGTCCTCGACCATCCATCGAACCAACTCACCGAACGACAGGCCCGCATGGGCCGCGAGTTCCGGCACCAAGGACGTCTCGGTCATTCCGGGCTGCGTGTTGACCTCGAGACAGACGACCTCGCCGGAACCGTCCGGCCGCTCGTCGAACCTGAAGTCTGCACGACTGACGCCCCGACATCCGAGAGCTTGATGCGCCGTCAATGCCAAGTGTTGAACGAGATGGTAAATATTCGGTTTAATTTGCGCGGGGAGGACGTGGATCGACCCGCCTTTCGCGTATTTGGCGTCGAAGTCGTAGAAGGCCCCCGTCGCGGGCCGGATGTCGATCACGCCGAGCGCCCTGTCGTCCATCACCGCGCAGGTCAATTCGCGACCGGGGATGAAGCGCTCGACGAGCATCCGGTCGCCGTAGGGCCAGTCCTCGCGGGCCAGTTCCTGCGGCGGATGCGAGCGGTCCTCATGCACCACGATGACGCCCTGCGACGAGCCCTCGGAAACGGGCTTCACGACGTAAGGTACGGGCATCACGTGGCTTTTCGCGGCCTCGAACCGGCTGACCGTGACGCCTTCGGCGACGGGTACGCCCGCCGCCGCCATCACGGCCTTGGCACGGTCCTTCTGCATCGCGAGCGAGGAGGCGAGCACGCCGGAATGCGTGTAGGGGATGCGCATCATCTCGAGGATGCCCTGCACGATCCCGTCCTCGCCGAAGCGCCCGTGCAGGGCGTTGAACACCACGTCGGGACGCAGTGCGGCGAGCGCGGCGGCGAGGTCACGGCCGACGTCGACGCGGGTGACGCGGTAACCTTCTCCCTCGAGCGCCGCCGCGCAGGCCGCGCCCGAACGAAGGCTCACTTCGCGCTCGGCCGAAAGGCCGCCCATCAGCACCGCGACATGCTTCTTCGTCATCGTTCCGTTCCCCCGTTCGACGCCGCACGCCCCGGCCCGACGTCCCCCGCCGCGGAGCGCTCGACCGTCGACGGCCGCCCGATCCGCTTGATCTCCCAGTCGAGCGTCACGCCCGTCGCCTCCCGGACCCGCCGGCGTACCTCTTCGCCCAGCGTCTCCACGTCGGCCGCCGTCGCGCCCGGATGCGCGACGAGGAAGTTGCAGTGCAGCTCCGAGACCTGTGCACTCCCGATGCGAAGCCCCCGGCAGCCCGCCCGATCCACCAGCTCCCAGGCGCGCGCGCCGGGCGGATTCTTGAAGGTGGAGCCGCCCGTGCGCGTGTTGACGGGTTGCGTCGCCGAGCGCTGCTCGGTGATGGCGTTCATCTCCGCGAGGATCGTCTCGGGATCGCCCGCCCTCCCCTCGAACACGGCTTCGGTGAAGATCACGTCCGTCACCGCGCAATGCCGATAGGCGAAGCCCATCGCCGCCTTGTCGAAGGTCCGGACCGCGCCCGTCCGGTCGACGCCGCGGGCGGAGACGAAGACGTCCGCCGTCTCGCCGCCATAGGCTCCGCCGTTCATCCGCAGCGCGCCGCCGATCGTGCCGGGGATGCCGCGAAGGAAGGCGAGGCCCGCCACACCCGCCTCGGCCGCCGCCCGCGCGACCTTCACGTCCGCCGCGCCCGCGCCCGCACGGACCCGGAGCCCGTCGACGGCGATGTCCTGAAAAGGCTTGCCGAGATGCACCACGACGCCTTCGACCCCGCCGTCGCGCACCAGAAGGTTGGAGCCCAGACCGATCACGGTCAGCGGGACGTCGTCCGGCAGCGCTGCGAGAAACCGCGCGAGGTCCGCCTCGTCGACCGGCCGGAACAGCGCCTGCGCCGGACCGCCGACACGGAACCAAGAAAAGGGGGCGAGCGGCGCATGCGCGGTCAGTTCGCCGACAAGCCCCGGCATCCGCGCCCGAAGATCGGGAGTGATGTCGGGGAAGCCGCTCATGCCGCCCGTTCCGACGCCGCCAACTCGCCGGGAAGGGCATAGGCCCATTGCGTGATGTTGCCCGCGCCGAGGAAGACGACGTAGTCGCCGGGCTTGGCCATGCCCCGCACGAGCCCGGCGATGTCCTGCGGCCCGTCGATGCCGATCACGTGCCGATGACCATGCGCCTTGATGCCGAAGACGAGACCGTCGCGGTCGGCTCCGGCGATCGGCTGTTCGCCCGCCGCATAGGTATCGGCGACGAGCACCGTGTCTGCGTCGTTGAAGCAGGTGGCGAACTGGTCGAACAGCGAGGCGAGGCGCGAATAGCGATGCGGCTGGACGACCGCGATCACCCGCCCGTCGGTCGAGGCGCGGGCCGCGCGCAGCACGGCCGCGATCTCGACCGGGTGATGGCCGTAATCGTCGAAGATCGCGACCCCGTTCCAGTCGCCCGTCCGGGTGAAGCGCCGCTTCACGCCGCCGAAACCCTTCAGGCCCTCGCGGATCGCCTCCGCCGACATGCCCAGGTGATAGGCCACGGCGATCGCCGCGGTCGCGTTCAACGCGTTGTGGTGGCCGGGCATGGGCAGCGATAGATCGGCGATCTCCGTCACCTGCCCGCTCTTCCGGTCGCGGATCGAGACGGAGAAGCGCGAGCGGCCGCCCGTGAGGTCGACGCCGTGGAGCCGCACGTCGGCCTGCGGATTCTCGCCGTAGGTGACGACGCGACGGTCCTCGATCTTGCCGACGAGTTCCTGCACGGTCGGGTGGTCGAGGCACATCACCGCGAAGCCGTAGAAGGGCAGGTTCTCGACGAAGGCGCGGAAGGCGTCCTTGATGGCGTCGAAGGTCTTGAAGTGGTCGAGATGCTCGGGGTCGATATTGGTCACCACGGCCACGTCCGCGGGCAGCTTCAGGAAGGTGCCGTCGGACTCGTCCGCCTCCACCACCATCCATTCGCCGTCGCCGAGACGGGCATTGGTGCCGTAGGCGTTGATGATGCCGCCGTTGATGACCGTCGGGTCGAACTTGCCCGCGTCGAGCAGCGTCGCGACGAGCGACGTCGTCGTCGTCTTGCCGTGGGTGCCCGCGACCGCGACGCATTGCTTGAGGCGCATCAGTTCCGCGAGCATTTCGGCACGCCGGACCACGGGGATGCGGCGCTCGCGCGCGGCCATCAATTCGGGATTGTCGCGGCGGATCGCGGTCGAGACGACGACCACTTCCGCATCGCCCAGATTCTCGGCCGCATGGCCGACCGCGACGGCGATGCCCTTTTCGCGCAGACGCTTGACGTTGGCGTTGTCGGAGGCGTCCGAACCCTGCACGCGATGGCCGAGATTGTGGAGGACTTCGGCGATGCCCGACATGCCGATGCCGCCGATGCCGACGAAATGAATGGCGCCCAATTCGGTCGGCAGTTTCATGGCGACGGCCCTTCTTCTCAGCGCGCGGCGGTCTCCGTCACAAGATCCGCGAATCGTTCCGCTGCGTCCGGTATCCCGAGTCTTCTGGCCGCTTCGGCTGAATCGGACAAGGACTTCGTATCGCTCATGAGTTCGGAAAGACGTCGAACAAGAAAAGCGGGCGTAAAGAGGGCCTGATCCACCGTTTCGGCCGCGCCCGCCCGCGTCAGCGACGCGGCGTTCGACGCCTGATCCTGATCGAGCGCATGCGGCAGAGGCACGAGGATCGAAGGCCGTCCGATCACCGCGAGTTCGGCGACCGTCGATGCTCCCGCCCGGCCGATCACGAGATGCGCCGCCGCGATCCGCGCCGGCAGATCGCCGAAGAAGGGCTCGCATTCGGCGGTCACGCCCGCCGCCGCATAGGCCGCGCGGGCGCGGTCCAGATCCTCGCCGCGCGCCTGCTGAACCACCGCGATCCGTGCCCGGAATTCGGGCGGAAGCGCGGCCACCGCTGCGGGCACGACGTCGGACATCACCCGCGCGCCCTGACTGCCGCCCGTCACGAGCAGGCGGAAGGGACCCTCGGGGTGCGGTTCGTCATAGGGCGTCCGTGCCGCGAGCACCGCGGGACGGATCGGATTGCCGACATGCCGCGCCTTGGCCGCGAGCGGACCGGACAGCCCCTTCACCTCGACCATGCCCGTTCCGATCGCCGTCACCCGCCCGGCGAGCAGCCTGTTCGCCCGGCCGAGAACGCCGTTCTGTTCATGGATCAGCGTGGGTACGCCGAGAACGGAGGCGGCGAGCAGCGGCGGGACCGTCGGATAGCCGCCGAAGCCGACGACGGCGGCGGGCTTCAGCGCCCGGACGAGCGCGACGGAGCGCAGAAAGCCCCTGCCCAAGGCGAAGAGCGTCGCGGCGACGGCCGCGGGCGACTTCGATTTCAGCGTGGCGGAGGGGATAGGATGGATCCCCGCGGCCGGGAAGGCCTTGCCGTATTGCAGAGCCCGCTCGTCGGTCGCCAGATGGACCTCGACGCCCCGCGCGGCGAGCGCGACGGCGAGCGCCTCGGCCGGGAAGAGATGCCCCCCGGTGCCGCCCGCCGCGAGGAGGATCGGGCGGCTCATGCGCGACCTTCCGAAGCGGTCGTCTGCGTCCAGGCCACGGCATGTTCGGCCCGGGGACGCCGCCGCGAAACCGCGAGCAGGAAGCCCATGCCGAGCGCGAGCGAGACGAGCGACGAGCCGCCGTAGGAGATGAAGGGAAGCGTCATGCCCTTCGCCGGGATCAGGTGCACGTTCACCGCCATGTTGATGCAGGACTGGATGCCGAACAGCATCACGAGCCCGGCGCCCGCGAGACGGCAGAACGGATCCTCGTTGCGCCGTGCGAGCACGAGACCGCGCAGCACGACCATCATGAACAGCACGACGAGGACGAGGCAGAAGACGATCCCGAACTCTTCGGCGGTGACCGCGAAGATGAAGTCCGTATGGCTGTCCGGCAGGATGCGCTTGACGGTGCCCTCGCCGGGACCCTTCCCCAGCCATCCGCCCTGCACGAAGCTCTCGCGCGCATTGTCGACCTGAAACGTGTCGCCCGACTGAGGATCGAGGAAGCGGTTGATCCGCGCCGTGACGTGAGGAAGGAACGTATAGGCCGCGAGCAGGCCGAGAATGCCCGCGCCGCCGAGCAGCGGCACCCAGAAGAAGTGGAGCCCCGAGACGAAGAGCAGCCCGCCCCAGACGAGCGCCATCAGCATGGTCTGGCCGACGTCGGGCTGCAGGATGACGGGGACGACCGTCGCCAGGAGCAGCAGGAAGCCCACGAAATGGCCGGGCACGTCCTTGCGGCGCGCGCCTTCCGAAAAGGCCCAGGCGACGAGGATGACGAAGCCGGGCTTCACGAATTCGGACGGCTGCACGCTCACGCCGAGCACGTTGATCCACCGCCGCGCGCCCTTCACTTCCACCCCGTAGAGCAGCGCGAGGACCACGCCCGCCATGCCCGCGAGATAGACCAGCAGCGCGAGACGGCGCACATGGCGCGGCGAGAAGAAGCTCACGACGAGGAGGATCATCGCCGCCAGGGCCATGTAGAACGCCTGACGGCCGACGAAATGGAAGGTCGGCAGGCCCAGGCGGTCCGCAACCGGAGGCGACCCCGCCAATGTCAGAACGATCCCGCCCATCATCAGCGACAGGACCAGCCCGAGCAGAACCCGGTCGACGGTCCACCACCAATCGGCGAAGGGGGAACGCTCGACGCGCGACACCATGGCGTCAATCCTTCCTGAGCGGGACGAAGTCGGGGCGGCCGGTCGCGAGGCGACGGAACATGTCGCCGCGAACCTCGAAATTCGGGAACTGGTCGTAGGACGCGCAGGCGGGCGACAGCAGAACGACGGGCTCCGCGGCGGGCGAGCCCTGCGCCGCAACGGCGGCGTCTTCGAGCGCGCGCTCCAGCGTTTCCGAACGCTCGCAGGGCACGCGCCCGTCGAGCGTCGCGGCGAAGGCGTCCGACGACTTGCCGATCAGATAGGCTCTCTCGATCCGGTCGAAATAGGGTGCCAAAGGCGCGATCCCGCCCTCCTTGGCCACGCCGCCGACGATCCAATGAAGCCCGCCCGGGAAGGACGCCAAGGCCTTCTCCGTCGCGTCCGCATTGGTCGCCTTGGAGTCGTTGACGACGAGCGCCCGGCCGATCCGGCCGACGCTCTCCATGCGATGCGCGAGACCCGGGAAGGAGGCGAGCCCCTTGCGCAGCGTCGCCTCGTCGACGCCGAGCGCCGAGACCGCCGCGATCGCCATGGCCGCGTTCTGCGCATTGTGGACGCCGCGCAGCGAGCCGATGCCGGCCGTATCCGCCGCCGGACGACGCGTTCCGTCGCAGGTCCGGACGAGAGCGGTTCCTTCGCGCACCAAGCCCGTGGGAAGCTCGGTCTCCACCGAGACGCGGACGAGGGCCCCGCCGGCCGCGGCGCGGCGCTCCGCGATCGCGCGGCAATGCTCGTCGTCGACGCCGATCACGGCACGGTCGGCGGCGGCGACGAGCCGTTCCTTGATCCCCGCATAGTTCGCCATCGTCCCGTGCCGGTCGAGATGGTCGGGCGTCACGTTGATCAGCACGCCGACCGTCGGCGCGAGCGAGGGCGCGAGGTCGATCTGGAAGGAGGAGCATTCGACGACATGCACCCGGTCCGCCGAAGGCGGCTCCAAAGACAGGATCGCGGTGCCGATATTGCCGCCGAGCTGCACGTCCCTCCCCGCCTCGCGCAGCAGATGGGCGATCAGGGCCGTGGTGGTCGACTTGCCGTTGGTTCCGGTGATCGCGACGAAGGGCGCGCCGGGCGCGATCGCGGTCCGCTCGCGACAGAAGAGTTCGATGTCGCCGATGATCTCCACGCCCGCGGCCTTCGCCTTCTCCACCGTCCAATGCGGGGCAGGATGGGTCAGAGGCACGCCCGGCGAGAGGATCAGCGCATCGAAACCGTCCCAGGCGGCGATGGAGAGATCTTCGACGACGAGTCCGTCGGCGGCGGCCGCGGCGCGGCCCTTCTCGCCGTCGTCCCAGGAGACGACGGAACATCCGCCTCGCACGAGCGCATGCGCGGTCGCCAGTCCGGAGCCTCCCAGCCCGAACAGCGCGACCCGGCGTCCCGCGAAGCAGGTGACCGGCGTCATGCTCACCTCAATTTCAGCGTCGCGAGGCCCGCGAGCGCGAGAACGACCGAAATGATCCAGAAACGCACCACGACCTGCGGTTCGGACCAGCCCAACTGCTCGAAATGATGGTGGATCGGGGCCATGCGGAAGACGCGCTTGCCCGTCAGCTTGAAGCTCGCCACCTGAATGATCACCGACATCGCTTCGAGCACGAACAGACCGCCCACGATGGCGAGCACGATCTCGTGCTTGGTCGCGACGGCGACGGTGCCGAGCAGCCCGCCGAGCGCCAGCGAGCCCGTGTCGCCCATGAAGATCTGCGCCGGCGGCGCGTTGAACCACAGGAAGCCGAGCCCCGCCCCGATCACCGCCCCGCAGATCACCGCGAGCTCGCCCGTGCCGGGCACGAAATGGATCTGCAGATAATTGGCGAAGACCGCGTTGCCCGAGAGATAGGCGATGAGCCCGAAGGTCGCCGCCGCGATCATCACCGGCACGATCGCGAGCCCGTCGAGCCCGTCCGTGAGGTTCACGGCATTCCCCGCGCCCACGATGACGAAGCCCGCGAAGATCACGAAGAAGATGCCGAGATCGAGCAGGACGTCCTTGAAGAAGGGGATCGTGACGGAGGTGGCGAGCTTGGCCGATCCGATCGAGGACAGGATCCCGCAGGCGACGACGGCGATGGCGAATTCGATCGCCAGCCGGCTTTTGCCCGACAGGCCTTTGTGGCTCTGCTTCGTCACTTTCAGGTAGTCGTCGTAGAAGCCGATCGTCCCGAAGCCCAGCGTCACGAAAAGAACGACCCAGACATAGGGGCTCAGGGGATTGGCCCAGAGCAGCGTCGAGACGACGAGGCCGGACAGGATCATGAGCCCGCCCATCGTCGGCGTGCCCTTCTTCGCGAGATGCGATTGCGGCCCGTCCTCCCGGATGGGCTGGCCCTTGCCCTGCCGGACGCGCAGCGCGCGGATGATCGCCGGACCGAAGAAGAACACGAAGAGCAGCGCCGTGATGGTCGCGCCCCCCGTTCTGAACGTGATGTAGCGGAAGACGTTCAGGAAGCCGAAGGTCGGGGCGAGGTCGGAGAGCAGCGTGAGCATGGATTCTTCTCGTTCTCAGGCGGCGGAGGCGTAGCGGGATTTCAGCGCCGCCACCACCCGCGCCATGCGGCTTCCGTTCGAGCCCTTCACCATCGCCGCGTCGCCCGGCCGGACGGATGCGAGCACCGACTCGACCAGCGCCTCGGAGTCAGCTGCGTAACCGCCGCGCTTCTCGCGCGGAAGGGCGTTCCACAAGGATTTCATCAGCGGACCGCAGCAGAAGACGAGGTCGATGCCGTATTCCTCGACCGCCCGCGCGACGCCCGCATGGAGCGTCGGCGCCTCGGGGCCGAGTTCGAGCATGTCGCCCATGATCGCGATCCGCCGCCCGCGCAGACCCACCGGAACCTGCCCGAGGATCGACAGCGCGGCGCGCATGGACGCGGGGTTCGCGTTGTAGCTCTCGTCGAGCAGCATGAGCCGCGTGCCGTTCTCGCCGAGTTCGATCCGTTCGCCGCGGCCGGAGGGCGGGGTCACCTCGCCCATGGCGATCGCGGTTTCCGCGAGATCCGCCCCGAGCGCCTCGGCAGCGGCCAGCACGGCGAGGCTGTTGAGCGCGATGTGCTTGCCGGGGCTGCCGATCTTGTAGGTGACGGGCATGCCGTGGACGATCGCCTCCACGATCGAGAGGTCGGGCTTGAGGATCACGCGCGTCATCCGCACGTCCGCTTCGGGATGCTCGCCGAAGGTGACGAGACGGCCTGCGGGCGATGCCGCCGCGTGCTCGCACATGCGGTCGAATTGGGGATTGTCGCGGTTGATCACCGCCGTGCCGCCGGGCTCGAGCCCCGAGAAGATCGCCGATTTCTCGTCCGCGATCGCTTCGAGCGAACCGAGATTCTCGAGGTGCACGGCCTCGATCGTGGTGATCACGGCGACATGCGGCCGGACCATGGCCGAGAGCGGGGCGATCTCGCCCGGATTGTTCATGCCGATCTCGAACACGCCGTAATGCGCGGAGGCGGGCATCCGGGCGAGGGTCAGCGGAACGCCGAAATGATTGTTGTAGGAGGCGACCGACGCATGCGTCGCGGCCTGCGCGGACAAGACGATCCGGAGCGCTTCCTTGGTGCCCGTCTTGCCGACGGAGCCCGTCACCGCCGCGATCTTGGCTAAGCTCCGGGCGCGCCCCGCAAGGCCCAACCGCCCGAGCGCGGCGAAAGTGTCGTCGACCGGAAGCACGGGGCCGGCGACGGCGAATTCGGCGGCCCTGCCCCGCTCGACCAAGGCGGCGGCCGCGCCCTTCGCGAAGGCGGCGGCGACGAAGTCGTGGCCGTCGCGGTCACCCTTGAGCGCGACGAAGAGATCGCCCGGCTGCAGACTGCGCGTGTCGATCGAGACGCCCGAAACGCCCTCCACCTCGCCGGACGGTGCGGTTCCGAGCGCGTCGCCGAGAGCTGCGGCGGTCCAGAGCGGAGCGGTCATCGGGATACCTCGGCGACGGCCTGAAGGATCGAATCATGGTCGGAGAACGGCAATGTTCGGTCGCCCACGATTTGGCCCGTTTCGTGACCCTTGCCCGCGACCACGAGCATGTCGCCGGGCTTCAGCATCGCCACGCCCGTCCGGATCGCCTCCGCGCGGTCGCCGATCTCGCGGGCGCCCGGCGCCGCCGCAAGGATCTCGGCCCGGATCGCGGCGGGATCCTCGCTGCGGGGATTGTCGTCGGTGACGATCACGACGTCCGCCTTGTCGGTCGCGATGCGTCCCATGATCGGCCGCTTGCCGCGGTCGCGGTCGCCGCCGCAGCCGAAGACGCAGATCACGCGCCCCTTGGCGGAGGCGCGCAGCGTGTCGAGCACCTGTTCGAGGGCTTCGGGCTTGTGGGCGTAATCGACGAGGACGAGACCGCCCGCATGCGTCGCGACGCGTTCGAGACGCCCCTTCACGCCGACGAGCTTCGGCAGGGCGGCGAAGACGGCTTCGGGTTGCTCCCCGGTCGCGAGCACCAGCCCCGCCGCCGTCAAGGCGTTCTCCGCCTGGAACCCCCCGGCGAGCGGCAGCAGGAGATCGTATTCGCGGCCGCCGTGCCCGACGCGGATGCGTTGGTCGAAGCCTTCTTCGCGCAGATCGAGCAGGACGACGTCCTTGCCTTTCCGGCCGACCGTCATCACGGGCAGGCGGCGGGCGCGGCAGGCGGCCAGAACCGCCTCGGACTTGTCGCCGTCCATGTTGACGACCGCCGGACGCCACGCGGGCAGGAGCGTGTCGAACAGGCGGAGCTTCGCGGAGAGGTAATCTTCGAGGGTCGCGTGATAGTCGAGATGATCGCGGCCGAGATTGGTGAAGGCCGCCGCCGAGAGTTCGACGCCGTCGAGACGGCGCTGGTCGAGCCCGTGCGAGGAGGCCTCCATCGCCAGATGCGTCACGCCCTCGCCCGCCAGCCCGTCCAGCGTGCGATGGAGCGTGACCGGATCGGGCGTCGTCAGCGAGCCGTAGACGGCGCCGGCGGGCTTGAGCACGCCGATGGTGCCGATGCTCGCCGCCTCGCGGCCGCAGGCGGTGAAGATCTGGCGCACGAAATCGGCGACCGACGTCTTGCCGCTCGTGCCGGTGACGGCGACGACGGTGTCGGGCTGTCGCGGAAAGAGCTTGGCGGCGGCGAGCGCGAGGCTCCGCCGCACGTCGACCACCCGGACGTAAGGCGTCCCGGCGGGAAGACCCGGCGGCTCGGCCGCCTCCCCCGCCACCGCCGCGGCGCCCTTGGCGGCGGCTTCGGCCGCGAAGCTGAGCCCGTCGATGCGCGTCCCCGGCACGGCGAAGAAGACGCATCCCGGCCCGACCGCGCGACTGTCCGCGGTGATCGTGCCCGCTTCCCGCTCCGCGACGTCGCCCCTCGCCTCGGGAAGAAGATCGCCGAGCCTCATCGCGTGCCCCATGCGCCGAGCTTGACCATGGTCGGGAACGGCGCGGCGGGCGGATCGAAGCGCGGCGGCAGGCCGAGAAGCGGCGCGACGCGCTCGATGATGTGTCCCGTCGTCGGCGCCGCGTTCCAGCCCGCGGTGGCGAAGTTCTGGGTTTCGGGGAGCCCTTGCGGCTCGTCCAGCACGGTGAGGAAGAGATAACGCGGATCGTCGGACGGCGAGATCGCCATGAAGGTCGTGAAGAGCCGGTTCTTCACGTAGCGGCCGCCGATGGCCTTTTCCGCCGTTCCCGTCTTGCCGCCCACGAAATAGCCGGGGATCGCGGCCCGGCTCGCCGAGCCGCGGACCGCGTTCAGGCGCATGACGTAGCGCATGGCTTCGCTGGTCTCGGGCTTGACGACCTGCGTCGCGACCTTGGCGGCGTCCGCCTCGCTCCGCGCGAGGAAGGTCGGCGGGATCAGCTTGCCGCCGTTCATCAGCGCCGCCGTCGCCGCCACCGCCTGGATCGGCGCGACGGCGAGACCGTGCCCGAAGGCGATCGTCATCGTGTTCAGCTCGCCCCAGCGCGCGGGCACGAGCGGTTCCGCGCTTTCCGGCAACTCGGTCCGCATGCGGTCGAGCTGGCCCATCTTCCGGAGGAATTCCTTGTGCCCGTTCACGCCGACGCCGAGCGCGATGCGCGCGGTGCCGATGTTCGAGGAATGGATGAACACTTCCGGAACCGTCAGGACGCGGTTCTGCGCATGGAAGTCGCCGATCGAGAATTTGCCGTAGCGGAGCGCCGAACGGGCGTCGAGCGTCGAATTGATGTTGAACTTGCCCGAGTCGAGGCCCATCGCGGTCGTCAGGGCCTTGAAGGTGGAGCCCATCTCGTAGACGCCGACCATGATGCGGTTGATCCGGTCCGGCGCGAGCGCGTCGACCGGATTGTTCGGGTCGAAATCCGGCAGCGAAACGAGCGAGACGACCTCGCCCGTCTTCACGTCGAGGATCATGCCCGCGGTCGCCTTCGCCTTGTACTTCTCCATCGACTTGGCGAGTTCGTCGCGCAGCGCGTGCTGGGCGCGGATGTCGATGGACAGACGGACGGGCTTCAGATCCGACGCGGTGATGCTGAAGCCCGCGCCGTTGAGGTCGGCGAGGCCGAGATTGTCGATGTATTTCTCGATGCCGGCGATGCCGACATTGTCGACATTGGCGAAACCGAGGATATGGGCCGCCGCCGGGCCGTTGGGATAGACGCGCTTGTGCTCCGGCAGGAAGCCGACGCCGGGCAGGCCGAGCCTGTGGACCTCCTGCTGCTGCCGGGGCGTGATCTCGCGCTTGATCCAGACGAAGCCCTTCCGGGAATTCAGCTTCTCGCGCAGATCCTGCGGATCGAGATCGGGCAGGACGGCCGTCAGCAGTTCGAACGCCTCGTCCTTGTCGACGAGGCGCCGGGGTTCGGCGAAGACGGAAACGGTCCGGATGTCGGTCGCGAGAACCACGCCGTTGCGGTCGACGATGTCGGGCCGCGCCGCGGCGATGGACTCGCCCGCCGCCCGCCGCAGCGATTGCGGCGTATCGGGCACGAGCGCGAGCTGGACGAGACGGCCCGCGATCACCGCATAGATCGAAAAGAAGACGAGCCCGACGAGCACCAGCCTTCGCCCGCTGCGGTCCATCCGCATGCGGAAAAGCGAGAAGAAGGCGCGACCGACGGCATGCCGGAAGCCCCGCTTGCGCTCGCCGCCTTCTTGATCCGGAGAGATTTCGGGGTGCTCGGTCATCGACGCGTCACGGCCTCCTGATGGAGGGCGCGCGGCCTTCGCCCGTCTTCTGGGGCGCGGTCGTTCCGGTGACGTCGAGCAGGCCGAGAGCTTCGAGCTTGCCCGCGATCGCATCGCCCTTGGCGGGCCGCGGCGGCAGTTCGGACCACCGCGCCATCTGCTGGACGGTCAGCGGCCGAAGATCGGCATGCGCGTCCGCGAGCGCCTGCACCCGGTCGGGCCGGTTCACATATTGCCATTCGGCCTTGAGGACGGCGATCGCGTCCTTCTCCCGATGGATGCGCGACTTGAGCTTGGCGACCTGTTCGGCGAGCACGATCGAGTCGTATTTCACGCGATAGGCATAGACCGCCGAGCCGATCAGCATGACGATCGAGAGCAAGGTGAGCAGCCGCTTCATCGACGCGTCCTTTCGGGGCGCGCCGCGGCGGCGCTGCGCTCGACGACGCGCAGCTTCGCCGAGCGTGAGCGGGGGTTGGCGCGCAACTCCTCTTCACCCGCCGTGACCGCCTTCCGGGCGACGACGGAGAAGGTCGGTTCGGCGGAGGCGACGGCGGGCGCGTGACGGGACGGCGAGGCCGCCCGGCCGGTCCGATCCGTCATGAAGCGCTTCACGATCCGGTCTTCGAGCGAGTGGAAGGTGACGACCACGAGACGTCCGCCGGGCGCGAGCGCCCGCTCGGCGCCGGCGAGGGCGCGCTCGAGTTCGCCCAATTCGTCGTTCACCGCGATCCGCAGCGCCTGAAAGGTCCGCGTCGCGGGATGGATGTCGTCGGGATGCGAGCGCACGACCGAGGCCACGATGTCGGCGAGCCGCTTCGTCGTCGTGATCGGCGCATCGCGCCGGGCCTCGACGATCGCACGGGCGACGGACCGCGACCGGCGCTCTTCGCCATAGGCGTAGATGAGATCGGCGAGCGGCGCTTCGTCCATGCCGTTCACGAGATCGGCGGCGCTCCGGCCCGCGCCCTCCATGCGCATGTCCAGAGGGCCGTCGCCGCGGAAGGAGAAGCCGCGGCCGGGATCGTCGAGCTGCATGGATGACACGCCGATGTCGAGCACGACCCCGTCGAGCGGCGCGAAGCCGAAATCCGCCGCGAGATCGGCGAGATCGCCGAAGCGGCCCTCGACGAGCGTCAGCCGTCCGCCCGCTTCGGAGACGAGCGCCGCGCCGCCCGCGATCGCGGTCGGATCACGATCGATCGCCATGACGCGGATGTCGGGCGCTGCGTCGAGGATCGCCCGCGTGTAACCGCCCGCACCGAAGGTGCCGTCGCAATATCGACCGCCGGGGCGAAGCGCGAGCGCGTCCACGACCTCGTTCAAGAGGACGGGAACGTGACGGGCCGGTCCGCCGGCGGCGTCGGACAACCGAGCGCCGCGACCCGTCATCGTTCCCGTACCCCCTGCTCGGAACCCGGACGGTGGCCCCCGCCGAGTTCCGCCTTGAGATCCTTGACCCTCCGACGCGCGTCCTCGAGATGCGCGCGGAAGCTCTCGGGCTCCCAGATCCGAAATTTGTGTCCGAGGCCGACGAAACTGACCGCGTCCGCGATCTTCGCATGCGACTTCAGCGATTCGGTCAACTGCACGCGCCCCTCGGGATCGACCTTCAGCACTTCCGATAGGCCGTACAAAGCCGTCGAGAAGTGATCCTTCTCGTCCGAGAACGGTGCCAGATTCGCGATCAGTCCGTCGATCTCCTTCAGGAGACCGTTGCCGCCGGCATCCAACGCCCGCGAGTCCAGCGAAGGATGCAGGAACAGCCCCTCGTATCCGTCGCGGGCGAGAACGGCCCGGAACGCGGCGGGGATCGATACGCGACCCTTGGCGTCCAGCCTTGCCGTGAAATGCGAAACGAACCTGTCCATCGATCCCGCCGCCCGCATCCGGCATCCGCCGGGCCATGGCCCCGAGAGCCACGTCGTTCGAGAACCGGCGCTTGACGCCGGCCGGGAACGCTCGCTTCGGGATGACATGGGATAGCATGGGAAATCGTGGGCAGTCAATGGAACGACTCGGACTCCGAGCCGAATCCATAACGCGCCGTCAACGTTAAGATTCGGTTGATTCGGGTTGAGTTAATGGTGCGCAGCGCTCTCCGATTGCAGTTTGCCCGGCCATGTCCCGTCATCGGGCGAAGGGGCGCGACGACCGCTTCGGAACGGCGGCCGCTGAAGCGCGCGGGGGGACGACGCGATCGGGGAAGGCGGGGGCGCGGGTCGGCCTGTAAGCCGGGTTCTGTCCGCACGGATCGCTCCGCACGGGACGGCCATTCCTCTGGGACGATCGTCGCCGACCGCCTCGAGCAACCAACCCGGGCGACGGGGCTGAAGACGGCCCTGAGCACGAAGCTCGTGTCGCCCCTATTCGGTTTTGCTCCCGGTGGGGTTTGCCCTGCCGCGACCGTTGCCGGCCGCGCGGTGCGCTCTTACCGCACCTTTTCACCCTTGCCCCGGTCGAGACCGGGGCGGTTCGTTCTCTGTGGCACTTTCCCTGGGGTCGCCCCCGCCGGATGTTGTCCGGCACCGTGTCTCCATGGAGCCCGGACTTTCCTCGATCCCGAAGGACCGCGGCCGTCCGGCCGACCCGCGCCTTTCGGGAATAGGTGCGCGGGCCGCCGGATGCAAGCGCGACGGGACGGGCGGGATCAGCCCGCCCGCGCCAGAATGACCTTGGCCTTCTCGCAATAGGCGATGTTGGCGGCGTTCGGCCGCAAGGCGTAATGGCCGCTCTGATAGCGCATCACGGTCTGGCACGTGTCCCCGTTGGACAGGCGATAAGCCTGCGCAAGATACATGATGCCGTATTTCAGATTGGTCTCCGGATGGGTGAGCCCCTCCGCGTCTCCCGCATAGCCGAGCCCGCGGGCGGTCGGGAGCAGGATCTGCATCAGGCCGATGGCGCCGGCATTGTAGGCCTTCGGATCATAGCTGCTCTCGATCTTCATCACGGCGTCGGCAAGGGCGGGCGGAAGCCCGTGGATCGAGGAATAGCGCTCGACGAGTTCCTTGTAGGGATTGGCGAGATCGACGCCGCGGAGCCGCGGCGGCACGACGAAGACGTCCTTCCTCGCCTCTCCGCCCGCCCCGGCGGGCCGCCGGTCGTAGGCGCCCGTCGCGATCGCGAGGATCTCCAAAGGATCATGCGGGCTTCCGCCCTCCGGAGGCAGGATCGTCGCCGGAACGACGGGCGTCGCCGGAACGCGCGGACGCTCGCGCTTCTCGTCGTAATGGCCGGTTGCCACCCGAATGAATTCGGCGGCCTCGTCGCCCCATCCGGTCTCGCCCGGCGGCGTCGGTTCGGATCGCGCTCCGGGCTTCGTCGTCATCGCCGCATCGGCGGACGGAGCGGAGAGGATTCCCAAGGCCAAAGTTGCACCGAGCGCAAGCGCTCTTGAAGACATGGACATCGGCATTCTCCCTTCGGTCGAGCGCGGAGCGCGTCGCCGAGGACGCGCCGCCCGCATCGGTCTCAATCGAAGCGCCCGCACCCGGGCGCGGCCTCGTACGGGACCGGGTGGGGGAGTTCACCCGGTCGGCGATCGGAGCGCGCGGGAAGCGCGATCCGCAGAGGACCGCCGAGCGGCGGGCATGAGCCCCTCACGTCTTCGGTCCGAAAATCAGTCCGTCGTCCTGTTTCCGAATAGGTAGCCTGAACTACGCCATAACGCCGATCCTATACTTCATTTAAATGCTTACCTTACGTAAGGTTATACGAAAAATTTCCGTGACGTCAACATTCTTTTTTACAAAATTTGTTGATTTTAATGGTCATGTATAGAGAATGTATATCGATTGATTGTTTGTTTACTTTATATTTTGTCATCGGAAGTTCCCAAAGTCTTCGTGTCTCCATAGACTTTCGAGCCGGAACTTAACGGCCTCGCGCGGGTTTCCGCAGGAGCGGGTCCGTCGGGGACCCTTCCGGGGAGGCATGACGGTGAGGACATGGCCGGTGATCGCTGCGACGGCGCTCCTGTTGGCCGGCTGCGTCGGAAACGGTGCGCCGATGCGCGGAACGACGGGTTCGGTGCCGGGGAGCATGGGCGGCGGGGTCGACGGGCCCCGGATCGAGGACCGCTCGCGCCCTCTCTGCTGGTACAGCCGCTATCACGAGAGGACGGTCTGTCGGGAATGAGCCCGGCTTGACCGCGCCCGACCGACGCGTTTCCCTGCGCGACGACGCGGGAGGCGGCATTTGGGCGTTTGGGGCAAACTCGGCGGCGCCGGGATCGGATTCGCGCTGGGCGGGCCTTTGGGCGCGCTCATGGGCGGGCTGGCCGGACATTACGCCTTCGATTCGGACGACGCCCTTTTCGCGCCCGCGCCCGATCTCGTGTTCTCGACGGGCCTCGTGGCGCTCGCCGCCAAGATGGCGAAGGCCGACGGCGTGGTGACCCATGACGAGGTCGCCGCCTTCCGCCGCGTGGTCGAGGTGGCGCCCGACGAGGTGGATCGGGTGAGGAAGCTCTTCGACCTCGCCAAGGAGACGCCTCTCGGCTTCGAGGCCTATGCCGCGCAGATGGCGGAGCTTTTGGCGGATCGGCCCGACCTGCTCGAGGACGTTCTCGACGGGCTGTTCGAGATCGCCAAGGCGGATCACGCGATCCATGAGGCGGAACTGCGCTATTTCCGTTGCGTCGGCGCGATCTTCGGCTTCGACGAGGCGGCGATGGACCGGATCGAGGCGCGGCATGTCCTGCGGAAGGACGATCCTTGGCGGGTGCTGGGCGCCGACAGAGGCATGTCGGACGACGCCTTGCGCGCGCTCCGGCGACGGCTCGTGATCGAGCACCATCCGGATCGCCATATCGCGGCGGGCCTCCCGCCCGAAGCGGTCAAGATCGCGGGCGACCGCCTCGCGGCCATCAATGCCGCCTGGGAGAAGGTCGCCGCCGAACGCAGGCTCGACCGCACGCCGTGACCTCTCCCGCTCCCGACAGTCCTCTCGCCGTCAAGGTGGTGCCCTCCCCCAATCAGGGAACGCGCAGCGACGGCAAGCGTCCTTCCATGATCCTGCTGCACTATACGGGCATGGAGGACGGGGTTTCCGCTCTGCAGCGCCTGTGCAACCCGCTCGCGGAAGTCTCGGCGCATTACCTCGTGTGGGAGGACGGGCGGATCTTCCAGCTCGTCCCGGAGGCGGCGCGGGCCTGGCATGCCGGGCGCTCCTGCTGGCGGGGGGAGACGGACGTCAATTCCGTTTCGATCGGCATCGAGATCGTCAATCGCGGCCATGACTTCGATTACCCGGACTTTCCGGACGTGCAGATCGAAGCGGTGATCGCGCTCTGCCGCGACGTCGCGGAGCGGAACGGGATCGCACCGGGGATGTTGCTCGCCCATTCCGACGTCGCGCCGGACCGCAAGCGCGATCCCGGCGAGAAGTTTCCGTGGGACCGCCTCGGCGCGGCGGGGCTCGGCGGATGGGTGCCTCCGGCGCCGATCCGCGACGGTCGTGCCTTCGGTCGCGGGGAGGAAGGGCAGCCGATCCGGGCGCTCCAGGCCATGTTCGCGATGTTCGGCTATGCGATCGAGGTCACGGGCGTCTTCGACGAACGGACCGAACAGGTCGTGACCGCCTTCCAGCGTCGGTTCCGCCCGGCGCTGGTGGACGGCGTGGCGGATGCGTCGACGATCACGACGCTGAGGGACGCGATCGCCGCCGAGCGATGACGGCGGACGGACGGACGAAACGGTTCGTCGTCAGCCGCGTCTCCGGCCCGCCGTCCGCCCGACCACGATCGTGGCGACCACCGCCGCCGCCGCGAGCCATGTGAAGGCGTCCGTCGTTTCGCCGTTGACGGGGCCGACGATGAGCAGGGTGACGAAGGTCTGCAGCAGTTGCACCTGACTGACCCGCGCGACGCCGCCCATGGCGAGGCCCGCATTCCAGAAAAAGAAGCCGATATACATCGAGAACAGGCCGGCATAGCCGAAGGCCAGCCAATGCCGCAGGCCGACCGCCGACGGATCGACCGGGCCCCACCACAAGGTCACGGGCACGGTCAGGGGCAGCATGATCACCACCTGCCAGGAGACGACCTCCCAGCCCGGCATCCGCTTCGCGACGCCGGCGGAGATCGCGTAGCCCGATCCTGCGGAAAGGCAGGCGCCGAGCAGAAAAAGGTCCCCCGTCGCGAGTCCGACCTTGCCTGCCGCCCGCATCGCGTAGGCGACGATGACCGCGGCTCCCGTCAAGGCCGCGGCCCAGAACAGGGGCGACGGTCGTTCGCGCGCGAGGAACGCGCCGCAGGCCGCGGTGACGAGCGGAATCAGACCGACAAAGACGCTGCCATGGGCGACGGGCAACATCGTCATCGCCCAAGAGGTGAGGATCGGAAAACCGGCCACGAGCAGAACGCCCGACAAGGCGAGCCGACCGAGTTCGTCCTTGGGCGGGATCGGACGGCGGAGCGCCAGGAGGAGCGGCAGTGCGACCGCCGCGGCGAGCGCCGCGCGGCCCGCCCCGACGAAGACGGGATCCAGCGCCTCGACGGCGATGCGCGTGGCGGGGAGCGTACCCGCGAACACGACGATGCCGATGAATCCGAGCAGCAGACCGAGCGTCTCCCGCGAAAGGCCCGTCACGGTGCCACGACCGGCGTGCCGGATTCCGCGACGGCGACGCGGCAGGTCGCGCCGCAGAAACGACCCAGCAGATCGAAGAGGTCGGCGACGGCGGCGTCGAGATCTCCCTGCCCGTTCGACTGGATGGTCACGACGGCGCGTCGCGTCGCCGGGGTGATGACCGTCCGCGCGTCCTGCCGCCAGTTCCAGCGCCGGCAGAGGACGTGCCGCGCATCCGCATAGACGACCTCGCCCTCCTTGGGAGGATCGTTCGGATCCTCGCCGGGCTCGGCGGCCATGTCGATGAAACCGTCGCCCGGCTTCGAGAAACGGAAGGCGAAGGGCCCCTCGCAACGGTCGAGATCGTCCGCGCCGACGCAGAAGACGTGGCCCAGCGAGACCGCATTGTAGGCGTCGACGAAAGCGTTGATCCGGGGCAGAGGGCGTTCGGCCAAGACGTTCTTGACGATGCGCTCGACCGAGCAGCGATAGCTCGTCTTCTTGATGCCGAAGCCCTTGTAGGCGGCGCGCCAGACGGCGACGCCCGGGATCTCCGAAAGCTCCGTGCCGCCCCATCGGGCGCGGCATGCCGCCTCGCGCTCGGCGATCAAGGCGTCGAGCGCCGCGGGACGCTCCTGCGGGATCGACAGGTTCTCGGCGATGATGAAGGCGATGCGGGCCTCGGGAAAAAGGAGCGCGATCTCGGCGATGGAAAGCTGCATATGCATCGGTCGAAGGCTTCGGGCGGGGACGGAGCCGGGACCGTAAGGCGTCGTCTCGGGCTTGTCGACGCATTCGGGACCCGCCCGCGCCTTGCCCGCCGCGGCGGGCGCGCTTATGGATCGGCGCTCTCCGGACGAGGACCGACATGCCCGCGAAGGTCGCCGACGATCTCATCACCGTGCGCGACTGGCTGCGCTATGCCGTGACGCGGTTCAACGCCTCGGACGTGTTCCACGGCCACGGCGCGACGAATGCGGTGGACGAGGCGGCCTTCATCGTCCTCGAAAGCCTGTCGCTGCCGGTGGACGACATCAATCCCTGGCTGGATTGCCGGCTCCTCGCGACCGAACGGGCGCGGCTCGCCGAACTGATCGAGGCCCGCGTCACGACCCGCAAGCCCGCGGCCTATCTCCTCGGGAAGGCCTATATCCGGGGCGTTCCCTTCAAGGTCGACGAACGCGTGATCGTCCCGCGCAGCTTCATCGGCGAGATGCTGTTCGACGAGACCCTGGTGGGCGACGGCGGGATGCTGGTCGACGACGTCTTCGCGATCGAGAGCGCCGTCGACATCTGCACGGGTTCGGGCTGTCTGGCGCTGCTGGCGGCGCATGTCTTCCCGAACGCCCTGGTGGATGCGGTCGATCTGTCCCCGGAGGCTCTGGAAGTCGCCGAGATCAACGTCGCCGAGAGCCCGGTCGGGGAGCGCGTCACGCTGCATCGCGGCGACCTCTTCGCTCCGCTCGCCGGCCGGCGCTACGACCTCGTCATCACCAACCCGCCTTATGTCGAGCAGGACGTGATGGACGTGCTGCCTCCCGAATATCGGCACGAGCCCGAACTCGCGCTGGCCGGCGGACCGGACGGTCTCGACGTCGTCCGGCGCATTCTCGCGGACGTTCCGAAACACCTGAACCCCGGCGGCGGGCTCTTGTGCGAGATCGGCACGGGCCGGGAGATCCTCGACGCCGAATACCCGCATCTGCCCTTCACCTGGCTCGACAGCGAGGACAGCGAAGGCGAAGTCTTCTGGATCACCGCCCGGGATCTGGGGGTGCGGTGAGGGGTCTCCCCGCCATGGATCGCCGCGTCGCTGCGCTCCTCGCGATGACGGAGAAAACCTCACCCGTCATTGCGAGCGACAGCGAAGCAATCCAGACCGCGGATGGAGAGTTCGCGCCCCACCCCCGCCATGAATCGCCGAAACGCTGGACGCCGATCGATTGCTCATATAAAGATATCTTTATGTGACTGATCGGAAGGATCCGTCTTCGTGTCCGCATTCCCCGAGCGTCTGCCCTTGGGCGACCTTCTCTCCGGCCTCCGTGCCGCGGGCGAGGACACGCGGCTTCGACTTCTGGCTCTGCTCGCCGAAGGCGAACTCACCGTCTCCGACCTCACCGACATTCTCGGCCAGTCGCAGCCGCGCATTTCCCGCCATCTGAAGCTGATGGCCGAGGCGGGGCTCCTCGAACGGCATCGCGAAGGGGCTTGGGCCTTCTTCAAACTGGCCGAAAGCGGCGCCGGCGGGGCGCTCGCCCACTGGATCGCGGAGCGCCTCGACGCCGGCGATCCGCTGCTCGCCGCCGACAAGGCCCGCCTCGCCGCGGTGCGCGCGGCGCGGACCGAAACGGCGCAGCTCTATTTCGACCGCCACGCCGCCGATTGGGACCGCATCCGCTCCCTCCACGCGCCGGACGAGGCCGTCGAACAGGCGATCCGGCAGGCCGTGGGAAGCGAACCCGTCGGGTCCGTCCTCGATCTCGGGACCGGGACGGGCCGGATGCTGGCCTTGCTGTCGCCGCAGGCGAAGCGGCTCACGGGCGTCGACGCCAACCATGCGATGCTCGCCGTCGCGCGTGCCAATCTGGAAGCGGCGGGCCTTCGCCGCGTCGAACTCCGACAGGGCGACATCCACGCCCCGCCCGTCGAGCGCGACGCCTTCGATCTCGTCGTGATCCATCAGGTTCTGCATTATCTCGACGATCCCGCCCGCGCGCTCCGCGAGGCGGCGGCCCTGCTCGCGCCGGGCGGCCGCATCCTGATCGTCGACTTCGCTCCGCACGGGCTGGAGTTCCTGCGCGAGGCGCATGCGCATCGCCGTCTGGGCTTCGCCCATGAGCAGATGCGCACATGGCTCGCCGAAGCCGGGCTCGACTGCCTGAACGAAATCGATCTCGCGCCGCCGAAGGCGGGCGCGGAACAGCTCACCGTGTCACTCTGGCTCGGGCGCGACCGTCGCCCGAAGCGCATCGTTTCCCTCGAAAAGGAGGTCGCGTGATGTCGACCGAAACGCGTCGGTCCCGGCGCAACGGCCAGCGCGGCATCCATGTCTCCTTCGAGTTCTTCCCGCCGAAGAACGCGGAGATGGAGACGGCGCTGTGGGAATCGATCGAGCGCCTCGCTCCCCTCGCCCCGCAATTCGTCTCCGTCACCTACGGTGCGGGCGGCTCCACCCGTGAGCGCACCCACGCGACGGTCGAGCGGATCGTGAAGGAGACGAAGCTCAAGCCCGCCGCCCATCTCACCTGCGTCGGCGCGTCCCGCGCGGAGGTCGACGAGGTCGTCTCGGCCTATAAGGACGCGGGCGTCCGCCACATCGTGGCGCTGCGCGGCGACCCTGCGGGCGGGATCGGGACGACATACGAGGCGCATCCGGACGGCTACAAGTCGACCGCGGAACTCGTCGAAGGCATCCGCCGCATCGGCGATTTCGAAGTCTCCGTGTCGGCCTATCCGGAAAAGCACCCCGAAAGCGCGAGCTTCGAAGCCGACATCGACGTGCTGAAGGCCAAGGTCGATGCGGGCGCGACCCGCGCGATCACGCAGTTCTTCTTCGACAACGACCTCTATCTCCGCTTCCTCGACAAGGTGCGGGCGCGCGGCATCAACATCCCGATCCTGCCCGGCATCGTGCCCGTGCAGAACTTCAAGCAGACCGCGAGCTTCGCCGCGCGCTGCGGGGCGTCGATCCCGTTCTGGCTCGCGGAGCGCTTCGACGGGCTCGAAAACGATCCCGCGACCCGCCGCCTGATCGCCGCCGCGGTGGCGGCCGAACAGGTCATCGACCTCCTCGATGCGGGGGTCCGCGACTTCCACTTCTACACGATGAACAAGGCCGACCTCGTCTACGCGATCTGCCGGCTCATCGGCCTCCGCCCGGTCGCGGAGGCGCGCGCGTCGGCCGCGGCGTAAGCGCTTTTTCGAATCGTTTTTCAGAGGTTTCGCCCATGTCCTTCACGCCCCGCCCGAACGCCGCCGAGATCCTCCGCAAGGCCGCCGCCGAGCGCATTCTCGTGCTCGACGGAGCGATGGGCACCGAGATCCAGAACCTGAAGCTGGACGAAGCCGCGTTCCGCGGCGATCGCTTCGCGGACTGGAACCGGGACGTGAAGGGCAACAACGACCTCCTGATCCTGACGCAGCCCGACGCGATCCGTGCGATCCACCTCACCTATTTCGAGGCGGGCGCGGACATCGTGGAGACCAACACCTTCTCCTCCACCACGATCGCGCAGGCCGATTACGGCATGGAGGCCTTGGCCTACGAATTGAACCGCGAAGGCGCGCGGCTCGCCCGCGAGGCGGCCGCGGAAGCCGAGAAGCGCGACGGCCGCCCGCGCTTCGTCGCGGGCGCCGTGGGCCCCACGAACCGCACGGCGTCGATCTCGCCGGACGTCAACAATCCGGGATTCCGCGCGACGAGCTTCGACGAACTCCGCATCGCCTATGCCGAACAGATCACGGGCCTCGTCGACGGCGGGTCGGACCTGATCCTGATCGAGACGATCTTCGACACGCTCAACGCCAAGGCCGCCGTCTTCGCCTGCCGCGACGTGTTCAAGGCGAAGGGCTTCAAGCTCCCGATCATGATCTCGGGCACGATCACGGACCTGTCGGGCCGCACGCTCTCCGGCCAGACCCCGACCGCGTTCTGGAACGCGCTGCGCCATGCCGAGCCCTTCTCGATCGGACTCAACTGCGCTCTCGGCGCCAAGGAGATGCGGGCGCATATCCAGGAGATCGCGAAGGTCGCCGACACGCTCGTCTGCGCCTATCCGAATGCGGGCCTTCCCAACGAATTCGGCCTCTATGACGAGAGCCCGGAGGCGACCGCCGGCCTCGTCGCCGAATTCGCCGACGCCGGCCTCGTCAACATCGTCGGCGGCTGCTGCGGCACCACGCCCGCCCATATCCGGGCCATCGCCGAGGCGGTGAAGGGGAAGGCGCCGCGCGCGATCCCGGAGCTTCCGCGCCGCATGCGCCTCGCCGGGCTCGAGCCCTACGAACTCACGGCGGAAATCCCCTTCGTGAATGTCGGCGAGCGCACCAACGTGACGGGCTCGGCCAAGTTCCGGAAGCTCATCACCGCCGGCGACTACGCCGCCGCGCTCGACATCGCCCGCGATCAGGTCGCGAACGGCGCGCAGATCATCGACGTGAACATGGACGAAGGCCTGCTCGACTCCGAGAAGGCCATGGTCGAGTTCCTGAACCTCGTCGCGGCCGAGCCCGACATCGCCCGCGTCCCGGTGATGGTCGACTCCTCGAAATTCTCGGTCATCGAGGCCGGCCTGAAATGCATTCAGGGCAAGCCGATCGTGAATTCGATCTCCATGAAGGAGGGCGTCGAGGCCTTCAAGGAGCAGGCGGAACTCTGCCGGGCCTACGGCGCGGCCGTCGTCGTGATGGCCTTCGACGAGCAGGGGCAGGCCGACAGCTACGAGCGCAAGGTCGAAATCTGCACCCGCGCCTACCGCATCCTCGTCGACGAGGTCGGCTTCCCGCCCGAGGACATCATCTTCGACCCCAACGTCTTCGCGGTCGCCACCGGCATCGAG
>JAIXTT010000082.1 GCA_027483795.1 Hyphomicrobiales bacterium | reverse complement strand
GGGGGGCCCGGGGCGGGGCGGCCCCCCCGCCCGGGGGGCGGGGGGGGGGGGGGGCCGGGTGGGTTGTCCCCCCCCCCCCCCCCCCCCCCCCCTTTTGACCTCCGCCGCCCGTTCCGCTATTCCCGCAGGCGCCGGGGCGGCCGCCGCTTCGACCCTTTTTCTCACCCTGACGAAAGCGAACCATGCGCGCGGAAATCGAAGCGCTCGTCGAAGCCGCCAAGCAGTCCCTGGGGCTGCTGAGGAGGCATCTTTGACGTCGACAAGGCCACGAAACGCCTCGCCGAACTGAACGACAAGGCCGAAGATCCGAACCTCTGGAACGATGCCGAAGCCGCGCAGAAGATCATGCGCGAACGCACCGATCTCGAGGACAAGCTCGGCATCCTCTCCCGCCTCGACGGCGAACTCGAAGATGCGCTGACGCTCATCGAACTCGGCGAAGCCGAAGACGACGAGACGGCGATCGGGGAGGGCGAAGAGGCGATCCGCCGGCTGCAGTCCGAAGCCGCGCGGCGGCAGGTCGAGACGCTGCTTTCGGGCGAAGCCGACGGCAATGACTGCTATGTCGAAGTCCATTCCGGTGCGGGCGGTACCGAAAGCCAGGACTGGGCCTCCATGCTCATGCGCATGTATGCCCGCTGGGGCGAGCGCCGCCGCTACAAGGTCGACATGCTCGACGTCGCCGACGGCGAAGAAGCGGGCATCAAGGGCGCGACGCTGCTCATCAAGGGCCACAACGCCTATGGCTGGCTCAAGACCGAGTCGGGCGTGCACCGGCTCGTGCGCATCTCGCCCTTCGATTCCAATGCGCGGCGGCATACGAGCTTCGCGTCGGTCTGGGTCTATCCGGTCATCGACGACCGCATCCAGATCGAGGTGAACGAAAGCGACTGCCGCATCGACACCTATCGGGCGTCGGGCGCGGGCGGCCAGCACGTCAACACCACCGACTCGGCCGTGCGCATCACCCATGTCCCGACGGGCATCGTGGTGGCCTGCCAGCAGGAGCGCTCGCAGCACAAGAACCGCGCCAAGGCGTGGGACATGCTGCGCGCCCGCCTTTACGAGCGGGAGCTGAAGATCCGCGAAGAAAAGGCCAATGCCGACGCGGCCTCGAAGACCGAGATCGGCTGGGGCCACCAGATCCGCTCCTATGTGCTCCAGCCCTACCAGCTGGTGAAGGATCTGCGCACCGGCGTCACCTCGCCCACGCCGTCCGACGTGCTCGACGGCGACATAGACCCCTTCGTCGAAGCGGCCCTCGCCCAGAGGGTCTACGGCACCGAAGTCGAGGTCGAGGACGTCGACTGATTTGAAAAGGCCGCCCCCGGGCGGCCTTTTTCTTTGTCGATCCATCCTCTCTCGTCATCCCGGCCGCAGCGCAGCGGAGAGCCGGGATCCGCGTCTTGCTTCGTCGTGCCGAAAGGCAGGACGTGGATGCCCGCATGCGCGGGCATGACGGCGAGGGACGCGGGTTCGTCGTTCAGCGCGGGCCTAGGCGTTCGCCGGCGCGGAGGAAACGAAGCGGGTCGACCGCCTCGTCGTCGATGCGCGTCTCGTAATGCAGATGCGGGCCCGTCGAACGGCCCGTGCTGCCGACGGTTCCGAGAACCGTGCCCGCCTCGACCCTCGCGCCGGGCCGCACGGCGAAGGTCGCGAGATGGCCGTAGATCGTCGTGACGCCGCGCTCATGCTCGATCTCGACCATGTTGCCGTAGCCGCCGGACCATTCCGCGGTGCGCACGATGCCCGCTCCCGTCGCGCGGACGGGCGCGCCGGGATGGAGCCTCAGGTCGAGCCCGGCATGCATCGCCGGGCGGCGCGTGAAGGGATCGGTCCTCACGCCGAAGCCGGATGCGACCTCGGCTTCGCCGTCGAGGGGGCGGCCGAGAGGCAGCGCACCGACCAGCGCGGCGAGCCGCGTCCTTTCCGCTGCGGCTTCCTTCGCCTTGGCGATCATGGCGTCGAAGGTGGAGGGGACGGGCAGCAGGGGGCCGCCCATCGCGCGCGTGTCGATCGTCGAAGGATCGGCTCCGCGCAGCTTCAATTCGGAAAGGACGCGGGCGAAACGATCCGCATCCGCGCGGGCCGCCGCGCCGAGACGGAGCGCGACGTCGAACTGCACGGCTTCCATGGAGGCGATCTTGACCGCCAAGGCGGCCACGCGTTCGGCCTCGACCCTGTCGTCGCCGCGGGCGGCGCGCGGGGCGGGCGCGCGTTCGAAACGGTTCTTCGGCGGCGGCTCGCCGCCCCCGGGAAGAAGGCGCGGCCCCGGACCCGCGGCGGGAAGAGCCTGCGGGACGGCGGGCTGCTGAAGACGGGGGACCGCGCCCGTCGTCGCTTCGGGCGGCCGGACGCCGGGAGCCGCGGGCCTTGCGACGTCCTGAACGAGGCTCTGCATGACGGCGTGACGCATTTCGAGCCGCGCCTGCCGCGTGACGAGATCCTGCACGGTCCCTTCGAGCGTGTCGCGGTCGATCACCTGAAGGCTCGCGAGCCGGTCGATGCGGTGGCGGAGACCCGCGAGGCGTTCCTCGTACTCCGCGCGGATCGCCGCCTCGCGTTTCGGCGCGCCGGAGAGGATCGCGTCGCCGAACAGGGCGTGGAACGCGCCGTAGAGAGCGAGCAGGACGACCGCGGCGGCCGCGCCGCCCGCGAGGCCCGCGCGACGGCCGGAGAGCCGGACGGAAATGCGACGCGGACCCGCGGTCACGCCGAAGGAGAAGCGAAAGGGAGGGCGTCGTCGCGCAACTGACCGCATCGAGCCGCGAATCCATCATGAAAAGACTGATGAAATCTGGGCCGGCGTGGTTAATGAAGAATGAAGAGGGGGAGAGGGCGGGGCCGAAGCCCCGTCCGTCACAGCGCCTTGGCGGCGGCGAGCACTTCGGCGGCGTGGCCGGGCACCTTCACCTTCGGCCAGACCCGCGCGACGGTGCCGGCGGCGTCGATCAGGAAGGTGGTCCGCTCGACGCCCATGTATTTGCGGCCGTACATGCTCTTTTCGACCCAGACGCCGTAGGCTTCGAGCATCGCCTTTTCGGTGTCCGAGGCCAGCGCGAAGCCCAGTTCGTATTTCGCCTTGAACTTGTCGTGGCTCTTGGCGTCGTCGGGCGAGACGCCGATGACGGTGGTGTTCGCGGCATCGAATTCGGCGCGGAGCGCGTTGAACTCCATCGCCTCCTTGGTGCAGCCGGACGTATCGTCCTTCGGGTAGAAATACAGAGCGACCTTGCGGCCCGCGAGATCGGCGAGGCGGATGCGGGCACCGCCGTCGCGGGGCAGATCGAAAGCGGGCGCAGCGGTTCCGGGAGCGGGCATTGCGGGCATCTCTGCCTTCCTTTCGTCGAATCGTGATGGCCAGTAGCTTTACGCGGTTCCACGACGACCGGATCGCGGATCGGGCGCAGCGACGAGACTTGGACCGTACGCCGGAATGGGGCGAGACAAACATACCGGCGCGCGTGCCGCACCGTCCCGCCGTTCCTTCGGACGGCGTGCGGCGCGTTGGGCGGCAGGTCTGTTCGCCTTCGTCCTGCTCGTGTTCGCCGCGACGGCGGGGCTCGCGGTCTTCTTGCTGTCGCGGGGATCCATCGAGTCGGTTCATCTCGCGGGCCGGATCGCGCGTGCGGTCGAAATGCGGATCGGAGGCGGGTTCCAAGCCGAGATCGGTCGCATCCGCCTGACGAGAGGGCCCGAGGGGCTTTCGATCGAAGGCGACGACGTCGCGCTGCGCGATCCCACGGGGAAGACGGTGGTTCAGGCTCCGCGCGCGATCGTGGCGGTCGACGGTTGGTCGCTGTTGCGGCTCTCCCCCGTGCTGCGCGAGGTGGAACTCGTCGGCCTTTCGGTGGTGCTGACCCTCGACCGGGACGGCTCGGTGTCGGTCTCGACCGTGGAGACGCGCCGCGAGCCGGTCGCGCCGCCGGCGCAGACCGCACCGCTTCGGCTCGCGTCCTTCGTCGATGCCGTGGCCGCGCCCGCCGGGGCGCTCGCGATTCTCGAACGGGTGGGCCTCCGCGACGGGACGCTTCTCGTCGACGATCGGCGGAACGACCGCGTCGCGACCTATTCCGAGCTTTCGCTCGTCTATTCCCGCCCGATGGCGGGCGAGACACGGCTCGCCATGCGGGCAAAGGGAGCGCACGGGCGTTGGGGCCTGTCGGCGGTTCTTCGCGGCCTTCCCGGCGAGACGCGGACGCTCGAGGCGGGCGTTCAGAATCTCGCGGTGTCCGAAATCCTCGGTTTCGCGGAAAAGGGCGCGCTGCGCGTCCATACGGACATGCCGGTTTCCTTCGACCTCAAGGCGAGGCTCGGTGCGGACGACAGGCTCGAAGCGCTCGAGGGCGAGATCACCGGCGGATCGGCGCAGATCGTCTTCGATGATCCCAACATCAAGCCGATCGGGGTCGAAAAGCTCGGAGGGCGGTTTTCCACGAGCGGGGAGGCGCGGACCATCGCGCTCGACGATCTCGTCGTCGCGGGAGCCGGCCTCCGCCTTCAGGGGCGCGGGAGTGTCGATATCCCGGCCGACGCGTCTTCGGGCTGGCGCTTCGCGTTTTCGGCGGACGGCGGCGTCGGTCGGGTCGATCCGCGGAAGCCGGAGCTGCGGATCGAAAGCGCCCGGGCCCAAGGGACGATCTCGCCCGGTTTCACGGGGATCAAGCTCGACGGCGTTTCGCTCGCAGGGCCCGAGGTCGATGTCTCGCTGGCGGGTTCCCTCGGCCGCTACGGAACGCGGGACGGGCTCGCGCTGGATCTCAAGACGGGCCGCATGCCCGTCGACGCCGTTCTCGCCTTTTGGCCTTCCTTTTCAGGCCCGCTGACGCGACGCTATTTCCTTGCGAGCGTCGACGGCGGGACGGTGGAGAGGCTCGTCTATCGAATCGATTTTTCCGCGCCGGTCCTCGCGGATGCGGTGGCTGGCCGTCCTTTGCCCGACGATTCCAAACGGCTCGACATCCGGATCACCGACGGTGTCATGAGACCGGCGCCGGGTCTTCCCGTCTTGTCGGGTATCACGGCCGACGGCGTCGTGACGGGCCGGACGGCGACCGTGGACGTCGAGCGCGCCGTGACTCGGACGGGTGCGGGCGCGCCGATGACGTTGGAGGACGGTCGTTTCGCGATGGCCGATACCGCGGCCGTCCTGCCTGATGCGACGATCGGCTTCCGGCTCCGCGGCGGCGCCGACGCCTTCTTCGCCCTTCTGAAACAGGACGCGTTGCGGAACGTCGCGGGTGCCGGCTTTCCCGACCCTGCGGACGTGAAGGGATCCGTCGACGCGCGCGTCGACGTCCGGATGCCGTTGAAGAACGATCCGCCGCCCGAGACGGTGAAGCTCGACATCGCCGGGGTCTTCACGGGCTTCCAGGCGGATGCCGCGATCGGCAAGGAAAGGCTCGAGGCATCGTCCATGTCTTTCCGGCAGGCGGAAGGACGCCTCGTCGTCAAGGGCGAGGGGCGGATCGGCGGTGCGCCCGCCGTCTTCGATTACATGCAGGGCCCGCGCGGCGCCGAGCCCGAATACTCCGTCGTTCTGACCGTCGACGATCAGGTTCGGGCGCGGCGCGGATTGCGGACCACCGGGCTGATCGCGGGGCCCGTGCAGATCCGCGCGACGTCGCGGGACGGCGGCGGGAAAGGGCAGGTACTCGTCGAGGCGGATTTCGCCCGGGCCGCGATCAACGGCCTTTTGCCGACCTGGTTCAAGCCCGTGGGGCGTCCCGCTCGCGCCGTGATGAAGGTGCGCGCCGCGGGGGAGGATCGCTTCGATGTCCTCGATCTCGTCCTCGACGGCGGCAACGGCCTCACCGTCAGGGGCGGCGGGCAGGTCGCCGCGGACGGCACGATCCTGCAGGCGAGCCTGTCCCAAGTCAGGCTTTCGCCGGGCGACGACATGAAGGTCGACGTCGAAAAGACGGGCAACGGGATGCGGCTCACGGTTCGGGCGACGGCGCTCGATGCGCGGCCTTTCCTGAAATCGGCGCTCGGCCCTTCCGCGCAGGGCGGAAGCGGCGGAGAGCTCGAACTCGACGTCAAGGCGAACGCCTTGCAGGGCCATTCCGGCGAAGTCCTTTCGGGCGCGGAGTTCCGGATGACGTTGCGGAGCGGCGAGACCCGCGACTTCCGTCTCGCGGGCAGGCTCGGTCGCGCACCCGTGTCCGGCCAGACGGCGCGGTCCGAAGCGGGAGCACCCGTGCTCGTGGTGGAGAGCGGCGACGCCGGAGCCTTTCTTCGTTTCGTCGATCTTTATCGCCGGATGACGGGCGGAGCCCTGCTGATGCAGTTGTCCCCGGGATCCGACCCGCTGTCGGGCTTTCTGGTGGTGCAGAATTTCAGCCTCAGGAACGATCCCGCGCTCGCGGGGGTCGCCGCGAACAGGGCGAACCGAGAAGGCCGCTCGCTGATCGAGGATGCGAGCGTGGTCAGTTTCACGCGGTTGCGCGTGGAGTTCGAACGGGCGGGCAACGGGATCATGACCTTGCGGGAAGGCGTGATGTGGGGACCCGCGCTGGGCGGCACGCTGGAAGGGACCGTCGACCTTGTCCGCGACAGGATCGACATGCGCGGCACCTTCGTGCCAGCTTACGGCCTCAACAACATCCCCAATCAGCTGCCGTTCTTCGGCTCGCTGCTGTTCGGCGGCCCCAACGAGGGGCTTTTCGCGGTGAATTTCCGCGTGTCGGGGAGCCGGGCCGAACCCGCCGTCACCTTCAATCCGCTTTCGGCCGTCGCGCCGGGCTTTCTGCGGAAATTCTTCGGCGTGACGCGGCCGGAGGAATCTCCCGTTCCGCCCGCGCCGATCCCTGACGCGGCGCCCGCCCCCCGGCGCTGATCGTCAGCGCGGCCGCAGGAGGACGTGGCGCTTCTTGCCGAGAGACAGCTTCACCGCGCCGTCTGAGTTGAGATCGGCCGCCGAGAGAACGGCGCGTTCATCGGTGACGGCGGCGTCGTTGACCCGAAGGCCGCCGCCCTTCACCTGCCGCCGCGCTTCCCCGTTCGAGGCGACGAGGCCCGCGGTCACGAAGACGCCGAGCACGCCCAGACCCGCATCGAATTCGGCCTTCGACACTTCGATCGTGGGAAGCGTGTCCGCTGCGACGCCTTCTTCGAAGGTCTTGCGGGCGGTCTCGGCGGCGCGTTCCGCCTCGGCGCGGCCATGAAGCATCGCGGTCGCCTCGGTCGCAAGGATCTTTTTCGCGTCGTTGATCTCCGAGCCCCCGAGCGCTTCGAGGCGCGCGATCTCGTCGATCGGAAGCTCGGTGAACAGCTTCAGGAAGCGGCCGACGTCCCGATCCTCGGTATTCCGCCAGAACTGCCAGTAGTCGTAGGGGCTCAGCATGTCGGGGTTGAGCCAGACCGCGCCCGCGGCGGTCTTGCCCATTTTCGCGCCCGACGCGGTCGTCAGCAGCGGAGAGGTGAGGGCGTAGAGCTGGGCGGTGCCCATGCGGCGGCCGAGATCGATCCCGGAGACGATGTTGCCCCACTGGTCCGACCCGCCCATCTGCAGCACGACGCCGTAGCGCTTGTGCAGTTCGACGAAGTCGTAGCTCTGAAGGCACATGTAGTTGAATTCGAGGAAGGAAAGTTCCTGCTCCCGTTCGATGCGCATGCGTACCGAATCCATCGACAGCATGCGGTTGACCGAGAAATGCCGTCCGACGTCCCTCAGGAACTCGATATAATTCAGCTTGGTCAGCCATTCGGCGTTGTCGACCATGAAGGCGTCGGTGCGGCCTTCGCCGAAGGTCAGGAATTTCGAGAAGACGGATTTGATGCCGGCCTTGTTGTTCTCGATGTCGGCGAGCGTGAGAACCTTGCGGGATTCGTCGCGGCCCGAAGGATCGCCGACCATGGTCGTGCCGCCGCCCATCAGCGGAAGGGGCTTGTTGCCCGTCTTCTGCATCCAGCGCAGCATCATGATCTGCAGGAGCGAGCCGACATGGAGGGAAGGCGCGGTCGCGTCGAAGCCGATATAGGCCGTCGCTTCGCCCGCCTTGGCCTTGGCGTCGAGGCCCTCGAAATCCGAGCACTGATGGACGTAGCCGCGCTCGATCAGGACGCGGAGCAGGTCGGACTGCGGCTTGAAGGGCGTGGACATGGCAAAACCTCGTGTGCGGGCGCGAGGTTTAGGGGGAAAGGCAGGGGAGCGCAACGGCGCAGCAGCCTGTCGAGGCCCAGGTCCGGCATGCCGTCGGAGCGTGTATCCTCGGCGCCATGACAACGGATTCGCCCGCAGCCCCGGTCCTCGCGCTCGGTCTCATGTCCGGCACGTCCATGGACGGCGTGGACGTCGCCGCGATCGAGACCGACGGAGAGGCCCGCGTGGTGCGGGGCGCGTCCTCCTTCAGCCCTTATTCCGCGGAGGAACGTGCGCTGCTGCGGCGGGCGCTGGACGATGCCGTCGGGCTCGAGGACCGCAGCGGTCGTCCCGGTGCGCTGGCCGAAGCGGAGGCGATGATCACCCGCGCCCATGCGGAAGCGGTTGAGGCCTTTCTGGCCGTGTCGGGGACCGACCGCGCGAGGGTCGCAGTGGTCGGCTTTCATGGTCAGACCGTGCTGCATCGGCCGGAAAAGCGGCTCACCGTGCAGATCGGTGACGGGCCGGGGCTGGCGCGACGTCTCGGCCTGACCGTCGTCTACGATCTTCGCGCCGCCGACGTGGCCGCGGGCGGGCAGGGGGCTCCCTTGGTGCCCGTCTATCATCGCGCCTTGGCGGAAGCGGCGGTCCGATCCGGCCTTTTGCCCGCAGCGCCTCTGGCGGTCCTCAATCTCGGCGGCGTGGGCAACGTGACGCTTCTTGCGCCCGGCGCGGATCCCGTCGCCTGCGATACCGGGCCGGGCAACGCGCTCCTCGACGACCTCATGCTCGAGCGGACCGGAATCGGCATCGACCGCGACGGCGCAACGGCCGCCCGCGGGACGGTCCACGAGCCGTTCGTGGCGCGGTTCATCGCTCATCCGTTCTTCGAAGAAAAGCCGCCCAAGTCTCTGGATCGAAACGCTTTCGATCGATCCATCATCGGCGATCTTTCGACCGAGGACGCGGCTGCGACCTTGACCGCCTTCACCGCCGCCTCGGTGGCCCGGCTCGTTCCGCATCTTGCGGCGCGCCCTGAGGTCTGGGTCGTCTGCGGCGGCGGGGCGCGCAACCCGACGATGATGCGGATGCTGGCGGAGCGGCTCGGCACCACGGTGATCGACGCGGATTCGCTCGGCTGGTCTGCTGACGCGATGGAGGCGGAGGCCTTCGCCTATCTGGCCGTCAGGACGCTGCGCGGCCTGCCGCTGAGCTTTCCGGGGACGACGGGCGTCCGCGTCCCGACGAAGGGCGGCGTGATCGCCCGAGCGGAGTGAAGGAAGGACCGCCTCAGGCGGCGGTTTCCTTCGGGCCGAGGCGCTTGTCGAGATAGGTGTTCACGACGTCCATCAGTTCGTCGGTCTTGTTCTCGAAGAAATGGTTCGCGCCGTCGACGATCTGGTGCTCGAGCTGGATGCCCTTTTGCGTCTTCACCTTCTCGATGACGCTGATCACGTCCTTGGCGGGCGCGACGCGGTCCTGCGAGCCGTGCACGAACAGGCCCGAAGAGGGGCAGGGCGCAAGGAACGAAAAGTCGAAGCGGTTCGCGGGCGCGGCCACCGAGATGAAGCCTTCGATCTCCGGACGGCGCATCAGCAACTGCATGCCGATCCAGGCGCCGAAGGAGATGCCCGCGATCCAGCAGGCGCGCGCATCCGGGTTCATGGCCTGCGCCCAATCGAGCGCCGCGGCGGCGTCGGACAATTCGCCCTGTCCGTGGTCGAAGGCACCCTGCGAGCGGCCCACGCCGCGGAAATTGAAACGCAGGCAGGAGAAGCCGCGTTCCAGGAACGAATAATACATCGCGTAGACGATCTGATTGTTCATCGTCCCGCCGAATTGCGGGTGCGGGTGCAGGATCACCGCGATCGGTGAACCCTTCGTCTTCGACGGGTTGTAGCGCCCCTCGATACGGCCGGCGGGACCGTTGAAGATGACTTCGGGCATATGCACTCCGGAAGCAGGCTCGCGCACCTCATGTCGTGCACGCGGGCGGGAAGGCAAGGCGCAGCGACGGTTGACTTGGATCAACCACGGCTCCACAATCACTTAGAATTATTCTAAGTGCCGTTCGTCGCGCCGGATCCGGTCGGAAGACCTGCCGTCGACGGCGTGAGGCCGCCGCTTTTAGCATGATCGCCGGGGTCCGCTGCAAGCGTTTCGATGCCTGCAGCAGGGAGATCGTGCCGGAAGTCGGTTTCCCCGCGGGACCATGATGACGCGAGACCGTTCCTATCTCGATCACAATGCGACGTCGCCGCTCCGCCCGGCGGCCCGCGACGCCGTGATCGCCGCGATGGATCGCTTCGGGAACGCGTCTTCGGTGCATCGCGAGGGGCGTGCGGCCCGTGCGGCGATCGAGCGCGCTCGGGATGCCGTCGCCGCGCTGTGCGGTGCATCCTCACGCGACGTGATCTTCACCTCCGGCGCGACGGAAGCCAATGCGCTGGCCTTGACGCCGGGGATTGCCGTCGAGCGCGGAACGGGCGGTTTCGATCGCCTGCTCGTGCTCGCGACCGAGCATCCCTGCGTCCTCGAAGGACATCGGTTCCCTGCGGAGCGGGCGACGACGATCGGCGTCGACGGCCGCGGCGTGATCGATCTCGACGCGCTCGATGCCGTGCTTTCGGAGACTTCGTCCCGCGGCGAACAGGTCCTCGTCGCGGTACAGGCGGCCAACAACGAGACGGGCGTGATCCAGCCCGTCGCCGAGATCGCGCTGCGCGTTCACGCCGTCGGCGGTCTGCTGCATTGCGACGCTGTTCAGATCCCCGGCCGCCTCTCGGTGGACGCCGCGACCGCGGGCGCGGACATGCTCGCGCTCTCCGCGCACAAGTTCGGAGGCCCGCAGGGCGTCGGAGCCTTGGTTCTGCGTTCGGGCGGCATCGTGTTGCGCGATCGGCTTCTGCGCGGCGGCGGACAGGAAAACGGCGCGAGGGCCGGGACGGAGAACGTCGCGGGCATTGCGGGTTTCGGGGCCGCGGCGGCGGATCTTCCCGACCCGCGCGCGGAAGCGCCGCGGCTTCGCACCTTGCGCGACGAAGCGGAAAAGGGCATCCGGGCCGCGGCGGCCGATGCGGTCGTTTTCGGAGCGGGCGCCGAGCGCCTGCCGAACACGATCGCCTTCGCCGTCCCGGGCCTCACGGCCGAAACCGCGCTGATGCGCTTCGACCTGGCGGGGTTCGCGCTGTCGTCCGGTTCGGCCTGTTCTTCGGGCAAGGTCCGCCGGTCGCATGTGCTTGCGGCCATGGGCGTTGCGCCCGAAATCGCGTCCTGCGCGTTGAGGGTGAGCTTCGGCTCCGGCTCGACGGGCGAAGACGTGATCCATTTCGTCCGGGAACTCGAAAACATTTCGAATTCCCGCATGGACTCGAGCGGCGCTCGCGCCGCCTAGTGCAACCACCCCCCGGCCCTTGAAGCCGGAGAGGACGGAGAAAGAAGATGCCCGCCGTTCAAGAGACGGTCGAACAGGTCCGCGCCATCGACGTGGACCAGTACAAATACGGCTTCGTCACCGACGTCGAGATGGAGGTCGCTCCGAAGGGCCTCAACGAGGACATCGTGCGCCTCATCTCGGCCAAGAAGAACGAGCCCGAATGGATGCTGGAATGGCGTCTCGACGCCTTCCGTCGTTGGCAGACCATGCGCGATCCGCAATGGGCGCGCGTCGACTATCCGGCCATCGACTTCAACGACATCCATTACTACGCCGCGCCGAAGAAGAACGCCGCGCCGAAGTCGCTCGACGAGGTCGATCCGGCCATTCTCGACGCCTACAAGAAGCTCGGCATCCCGCTCCGGGAGCAGGAGATCCTCGCGGGCGTCCAGACGTCCAAGGTCGCGGTCGACGCGGTGTTCGACTCCGTCTCGGTGGTGACGACCTTCAAGGAGGAGCTCGCCAAGGCGGGCGTGATCTTCTGCTCGATCTCCGAGGCGCTGCGCGAGCATCCCGAACTCGTGAAGAAATACATCGGCTCGGTCGTGCCGGTGACGGACAACTATTATGCGACTCTGAACAGCGCGGTCTTCACGGACGGTTCCTTCGTCTACATCCCCAAGGGCGTTCGCTGCCCGATGGAGCTGTCGACCTATTTCCGCATCAACGAGAAGAATACGGGACAGTTCGAGCGCACGCTGATCATCGCCGAAGAGGGCTCTTATGTGAGCTATCTCGAAGGCTGCACCGCGCCCCAGCGCGACGAGAACCAGCTGCACGCGGCCGTGGTGGAGCTGATCGCGCTCGACGACGCCGAGATCAAATACTCGACCGTCCAGAACTGGTATCCGGGCGACAGCGAAGGCAAGGGCGGCATCTACAATTTCGTGACGAAGCGCGGCGATTGCCGCGGCAAGAACTCGAAGATCTCCTGGACGCAGGTGGAGACGGGTTCGTCGATCACGTGGAAGTATCCGTCCTGCATCCTGCGCGGCGACGGCTCGCGCGGCGAGTTCTATTCGATCGCGGTGTCGAACGGTCGGCAGCAGGTCGATTCCGGCACGAAGATGATCCATCTCGGCAAGAACACGACGAGCCGGATCATCGCCAAGGGCATTTCGGCCGGGCGCTCGAATTCGACCTATCGCGGCCTCGTGTCCGCGCATCGCAAGGCGTCGAACGCGCGCAACTTCACGAACTGCGACTCGCTGCTCATCGGCAACAAATGCGGGGCGCATACCGTGCCCTACATCGAGTCGAAGAACGCGACGGCCGTGTTCGAGCATGAAGCGACGACCTCGAAGATCTCCGAGGAGCAGATGTTCTACTGCATGCAGCGCGGCCTCTCCGCCGAGGAGGCGACCGCGCTCATCGTCAACGGCTTCGTGAAGGACGTGCTGCAGCAGCTCCCCATGGAGTTCGCCGTGGAGGCCCAGAAGCTCATCTCGATCAGCCTCGAAGGCTCGGTCGGCTGAACCAACACCGCCGTCATGCCCGGCCTCGTGCCGGGCATCCACGTCTTCCCTGCGCGGTCGAAGACGTGGATGGCCGGGACAAGCCCGGCCGTGACGGGAAAGACACGACAGGACACGCACCGATGCTGGAAATCCGTAATCTTCACGTGCAGATCGAGGACAAGAAGATCCTCGACGGCCTCACCCTCACCGTGAACGACGGCGAGGTCGCCGCGATCATGGGCCCGAACGGCTCGGGCAAGTCGACGCTCTCTTATGTGATCGCCGGCAAGCCGGATTATGAAGTCCTCGACGGCGAGATCCTCCTCGACGGCGAGAACATCCTCGAGATGGAAGCCGATGCACGCGCTGCGGCGGGCGTCTTCCTCGCCTTCCAATATCCGCTGGAGATCCCCGGCGTCGCGACCATGACCTTCCTGAAGGCCGCGATGAACGCTCAGCGCAAGGCGCGCGGCGAGGACGAACTCGCCACCGCGGACTTCATGAAGCGCGTCCGCGCCGGCGCCGAAAAGCTCGGCATCCCGCAGGACATGCTCAAGCGCGGCCTCAATGTCGGCTTCTCCGGCGGCGAGAAGAAGCGCATGGAAATCCTGCAGATGGCCCTGCTCGAGCCGCGCTTCTGCATTCTCGACGAGACGGATTCGGGCCTCGACATCGACGCGCTCAAGATCGTTTCGGAAGGCGTGAACGCGCTCAAGTCGCCCGACCGCGCCTTCCTCGTCATCACGCATTACCAGCGTCTCCTGAACTACATCGTGCCCGACACGGTGCATGTCATGGCGCACGGCAAGATCGTGAAGACGGGCGGCAAGGAGCTCGCGCTGGAGCTCGAAGCCAACGGCTATGCCGACTACAAGACGCTGGCGGCTTGAGGGCACGATGACCGACGTCACCCCCATTCGTACCGCCGCCGAAAGCGCGATCCTGTCGCGTTTCCCGGAGGCGAAGGCGTCGCTGCCGGGCACTCCGGCCGTCGCGACGCTCCGCGAACAGGCCTTCGGCCGTTTCGTCGAAACCGGACTGCCGCATCGCCGCGTCGAGAAGTGGAAATACACCGATCTCCGTTCGATCATGCGCGAGGCCGCCCCGCTCGCCGGCGCGCCGTCCGCGGCCGATCTCGCGGCGGCGAAGGTCCTTCTCGCCGCGCTCCCGGATTTCGGCGCGGCGAACGTCACCGTCGTCAACGGTCGTTTCGCACCGTCGCTGTCCGATCTCGGCGCGTTGCCCGCGGGCGTCACGGCGAGCGATCTCGGCGAGGCGCTGGGATCCGGGCACAAGCTCGTGGTCGAACGTCTGGGCCGCGCGGCCTCGGCCGACGATTCCGCTCTCGCGCTCAACGCGGCGTTCATGGCGGGCGGCGCGATCGTCGCCGTCGCGGCGGGCGTCGCGGTCGATCGGCCGATCGCGCTCCGTTTCGTGTCGGTCGGCACCGCGGCCGCCACCTATCCCCGTGCCTTGATCGAGATCGGCACGGGCGCATCGGTCACCCTCATCGAGACGCATGTCTCCGCCGACGGCATCGCCCATCAGGCGAACGGCGTCGTCGAGATCTTCGCGGGCGACGAGACGAAGGTCGAGCATGTCCGCATCAATGCCCACGGCGACGCCACGGTCGACGTGTCCTCGCTCGGCGTCGTACTGGGCGGCAAGGCGGAGCTGAACTCGTTCAACTTCGTCACGAACCCCGCCGCCGCGCGTCATCAGGTGTTCTTCCGTTTTGCGGGGGAACATTCGACGGGCAACGTTTCGGGAGCCTCGCTCCTCAAGGGCAAGCGTCACGCGGACACCACGCTCTTCGTCGACCACGCGGTCGAGAATTGCGCGAGCCGGGAGACCTTCGCGCATGTCCTCGACGATCAGGCCACGGGCGTGTTCCAAGGCATGATCCTCGTGCGCGACGTGGCGCAGAAGACGGACGGCAAGATGATGAGCCGCGCCGTCCTGCTCTCCGACGACGCGACGATGAACAACAAGCCCGAACTCGAGATCTATGCCGACGACGTGGCCTGCGGCCACGGCGCGACGGTAGGCGCACTCGACGAGGATCTGTTGTTCTATCTCCGCGCCCGCGGCCTGCCGAAGGCCGAGGCGGAAGCGTTGATGCTCGCGGCCTTCGTCGGCGAAGCGCTCGAGTCGATCGCGAACGAAACCGTCCGCGAGACGCTCGAAGGCCTCGTCGAAGCCTGGCTCAAGGCGCGCTGATAACCGCGGGGGCGCCTCCGCGCCCCCCGACCCGCCCTTTCGGGGCACGCAGGAACCGACGGACCATGAAGCCTTTCGACGTCGAAGCGATCCGCGCCGATTTCCCGATCCTGTCCAAGCAGGTCTACGGGAAACCGCTCGTCTATCTCGACAACGCGGCCTCCGCGCAGAAACCGCGCGCCGTGATCGACCGCATGGTCCATGCCTATGAGCACGAATACGCGAACGTGCATCGCGGCCTGCATTTTCTCGCCAATGCCGCGACCGAGGCCTTCGAGGACGCTCGCGAAAAGGTGAGGGCGTTCCTCAATGCGGGATCGGTCGACGAGATCATCTTCACCCGTTCGGCGACCGAGGCGATCAATCTCGTCGCGGCAAGCTTCGGCCGTGCGCATATCGGGCCGGGCGACGAAATCGTGCTCTCGATCATGGAGCACCATTCCAACATCGTGCCCTGGCACTTCCATCGCGAGCGCAACGGCGCGGTGATCAAATGGGCGCCGGTCGACGAAGACGGCAATTTCCTGCTCGAGGAATTCGAGAAGCTCCTGACCGACCGCACCAAGATCGTCGCGATCACGCATATGTCGAACATGCTCGGGACCATCACCCCGATCCGCGAGATCGTGCGGATCGCGCACGCGCGCGGCATCCCCGTGATGGTCGACGGCAGCCAGGGCGCGGTGCATCTGCCCGTGGACGTGCGAGACCTCGACGCCGACTTCTACGTCTTCACGGGGCACAAGGTGTACGGCCCGACGGGCATCGGCGTGCTCTACGGCAAGCGTGATCTGCTCGCTGCGCTGCCGCCCTTCAACGGCGGCGGCGAGATGATCTCGGTCGTGACCGAGGATTCGGTGACCTACAACGAGCCGCCGCACCGTTTCGAGGCGGGTACGCCGCCGATCGTTCAGGCGATCGGGCTCGGGGCCGCGGTCGACTACATGATGAAGGTCGGACGCGAGAACATCCTCGCGCAGGAGAATGCGCTGCGCGATTACGCGATGGAACGGCTCGGCGCGATGAATTCCCTGCGCATCTTCGGCCGCGCCAAGGAAAAGGGCGCGATCGTTTCCTTCGAGATGAAGGGCGCGCATGCGCATGACGTCGCGACCGTGATCGACCGCGCCGGCGTGGCCGTCCGGGCGGGCACCCATTGCACGCAGCCGCTGCTCGCGCGATACGGTGTCACGTCGACCTGCCGGGCCTCCTTCGCGTTCTACAACACGCTGGAAGAGGTCGACCGGTTGGCCGACGCGCTGCAGAAGGCGGAAAGCCTGTTTTCGTGAGGTCGAACCGATGACGGAAGCCCCCGAGACCGCCTCCCCGAATCGGCCGGACATGGCCGTCCCCTCGGCCTTGCCCGCGGAGGAGATCGATCGGCTGACGGACGACATCGTCGCCGCGTTGAAGACCGTCTACGACCCCGAGATCCCGTCCGACATCTACGAGCTGGGCTTGATCTACCGCGTCGACATCGACGACGACCGCAAGGTCTCGATCGAGATGACCTTGACCGCTCCCGGTTGTCCGGTGGCGGGGGAAATGCCGGGCTGGGTCGAGAACGCCGTATCTCTCGTCCAGGGCGTTCAGGCGGTCGAGGTGAAGATGGTCTTCGACCCGCCATGGGACCAGAGCCGCATGTCCGACGAGGCGCGGGTCGCGCTCGACATGTGGTGAGGGCGCGCCCGGGTGTAAAAGCCCGCGTTTCGTGCTTATCTTGATGTTCATGTTTCGCGCCGGATCTTGAACCCGGGCGGGAAGCGGGGACGTGGAATGAATTTTCTCTCCGGACTGAAGGTCATGTCGCTGAGCGATGCCGCCGCGGAACGCGTGCGGCAGATCGTGGAAGCGGGCGACGAGGGCGTGATCGGGATCCGCGTCGGCGTGCGCAACGGCGGCTGCGCCGGTATGTCCTACACGGTCGAGACGGCGAAGGACGTGCGGCCGGGCGACGAGGTCGTCGAGGAAAAGGGCGTGAAGGTTCTCGTGGACCCCAAGGCGGTCCTCTTCCTGCTCGGCACCGAAATGGACTTCAAGGCGACCAAGATCGCCTCGCAATTCGTCTTCAACAATCCGAACCAGACGTCGGCCTGCGGCTGCGGCGAATCGGTCGCTCTTTCCCCGGCGAGCCTGCCGGGAGGCATGGGCGCTCCGGCGCATTGAGGCGTCCGGATCCGTCGGCCGTGATCCCCGGCCGTGACGGGGATGTGTTCGTCGATGAAAAAAGGCCCCGCGAGGGGCCTTTTCGATTCGGTGTCCGCGTCGAGGGTCCGCTCAGCGGCCCTTCATCGTCCGCATGAGAAAGCCGGGGATGTCGGAGCCGAAGCCGACGGGCGTCGGCTCGCGATCCGCGTCGCGGCGGGGGCGGTCGCCCCGCGGGCGATCCTCGCGCGCGGGTTCCCGCGTCCGTCCGCCCGCATCGCGGCGGGGCGTTTCGACCGGACGGGTGTCCGCGACGGTCTCCGCTTCCGGTGCCGGGGCTTCGGGTCGCGCCGCGGAACGGCGGCCGCCTTCGCGACGGGGCTTCGAAGGAGCGCCTGCCCGCGTCTCGGTCGTCTCGGCGGCTACGGTTTCCGTCTCGGCGGCGACCTCTTCCGCCTCGCGCGGCGGGCGGGCCTCACGCGGCTCGCGGGACGGACGACGGTCGCGATCGCGCCCGCCGCGTTCCCGTCCGCCTCGGTCCCGGACGCGCGCGCCGCGTTCGCGGCGTTCGCCCGGCTCCGGTTCCGGAAGGTCGGCGAGGGTCGGTCCCTGCCACTCGATCTGCGTCTTGATCAGATTTTCGACGCCCGAGAGCGACTTCTTGTCGTCCGCGGTGACGATGGTGAAGGCCGCGCCCTTGCGGCCGGCGCGACCCGTGCGGCCGATGCGGTGGACATAGTCCTCCGCATGATGCGGCACGTCGAAATTGAAGACGTGGCTGACGTCCGGGATGTCGAGCCCGCGCGCCGCGACGTCGGAGGCGACGAGCAATTGCGTCGTCCCGTTGCGGAACGCTTCCAGCGCCGCCA
The DNA here is from genome assembly GCA_027483795.1 of Hyphomicrobiales bacterium. Taxonomy (GTDB): domain Bacteria; phylum Pseudomonadota; class Alphaproteobacteria; order Rhizobiales; family Beijerinckiaceae; genus JAIXZO01. The sequence goes on along the minus strand of JAIXTT010000082.1, from coordinate 13,702 downwards.
TGCGGGAGCGCTGGTCCATGTCGCCGTGAAGCGCGGCGACGTTGAAGCCGTGGCGTTGGAGCGACTTGTAGAGCGCCTGAACTTCGATCTTCCGGTTGCAGAAGATGATCGCGTTCTTGAGTTCCTCGGCCTCGCGGATCAGCGTGCGCAGCACGTCGCGCTTGGCCCAGTCCTGCGGTTGCGAGGCGACGAGGCGCTGCGTGATGGTGGACGCCGTCGTCGATTGACGCGCGACCTCGATCTTCACCGGATTGTGCAGGAAGGTCTCGGTGAGGCGCTGGATTTCCGGCGGCATGGTCGCCGAGAAGAAAAGCGTCTGCCGGGTGAAGGGCACCATGCGGCAGATCTTCTCGATGTCCGGGATGAAGCCCATGTCGAGCATGCGGTCGGCTTCGTCGATGACGAGGACCTCGATGCCCGTGAGAAGCAGCTTGCCGCGTTCGATATGGTCGAGCAACCGGCCCGGCGTCGCGATCAGCACGTCGACGCCGCGCGTGATCTTCATGTCCTGATCGCCGAAGGACACGCCGCCGATCAGAAGGGCGACCGTGAGCTTCTGGCCGACGCCGTATTTCGTGAAGCTTTCCTCGACCTGCGCCGCGAGTTCGCGCGTCGGCTCGAGGATGAGCGTCCGCGGCATTCTCGCCCTGGCGCGACCCTGTTCGAGGATCGTCAGCATGGGCAGCGTGAAGGCGGCGGTCTTGCCGGTGCCCGTCTGGGCGATGCCCAGAACGTCTCGGCGGGCGAGCGCGTGAGGAATCGCCTGCGCCTGAATGGGAGTGGGGGTGTCGTATCCGGAGGCTTTGACCGCCTCGAGGACCTTTTCGCTCAGTCCGAGTTCGTCGAATGTCATGGATATGCCGCCTCTCGACGCGGCCGGGACGGCGCCTGTGCGCGCTCTCGTCGTGGATGGGGCGAAGCGATTCGCCGCTCCGCAGGACTCTTCCGAGTTGCGCCGCACCATAGGCCGAAAATCGGTCAAGTCAATGAATCGCGCGCGAAACGGGCGGCTTCGGGATGGCGAATCCACGGCGCGGGCCTAGCATCGCCGCATGCGCATCGGTCTTCGTCTCCTGCCGATCCTCTTCGTCGCGACGGGCTCGGCGGCGCTCGCCCAGACCCCCGGCGATCCGAAGGCCGTCAGGCCGTCCGCGCCCGTCACGATCACCGATCCGACTCTTCCGGCGAAGGACTATTTCGGCCGGGTCGGCTCGGCCGCGGCGGGGCGCCCGGAAGTGATCGGCTTTTATTCGAAAGGCTGCGTGCAGGGCGCGGCCGAACTTCCTGCCGACGGGCCCCATTGGCAGGTGATGCGTCCGTCGCGCAACCGCGCCTGGGGCCATCCGGCGCTCGTCGATTTTCTGGCGAGGAAGGCCGCCGAGGTTCCCGCCGCCGCGGGGTGGCCGGGGCTTCTCGTGGGCGATCTCAGCCAGCCGCGGGGCGGGCCGATGCTCACGGGACACGCGTCTCATCAGAGCGGCCTCGATGCCGACGTCTGGCTCATGCCGATGCCCGACCGTCGGCTCTCGCGCGAGGAGCGCGAAACGATGTCCGCGATCCGCATGGTGAACCCCGACGGGCTCGACGTGAGCGCATCATGGACGGCGGGCCACCAGGCCCTGATCCGGCTTTTGGCGCGCGACCCCGCGGTGGAACGGCTCTTCGTGAATGCGGCGATCAAGCAGGCGCTGTGCAGGGCGGCGGGGACCGATCGGGGTTGGTTGGGCAAGGTCCGGCCGATGTGGGGACATGACTACCATGTCCATATCCGTCTCGCTTGCCCGCCCGGCTCGCCCGACTGCACGGCGCAGGAGCCGCCTCCGAAGACGGACGGCTGCGACGCCTCGCTCGCTTGGTGGTTCACGGAAGAGGCACTGCGGCCGAAACCCGGCAAGCCCGCGCCGCCGATGAAGCTGACCGATCTGCCCGCCGCGTGCCGGGCGGTTCTGACGCGTTAGGCCACGAAGCGCCGAGACCTCAGAGGTCGACCAATTCCTTCGCGAATTCAGCGCGTTCCTGGATGAAGCTGAAGCGCGCTTCCGGCTTGTTGCCCATCAGGCGCTCGACCGTCGCGGCCGTGTCGAGGCGGTCCTCGCTCTCCACTTCGACGCGCAGAAGCGTGCGCTTCTTCGGGTCCATCGTGGTTTCCTTGAGCTGTGCGGGCATCATCTCGCCGAGGCCCTTGAAGCGGCCGATCTCGACGTTCGACTTGCCCTTGAAGGCGGTCTTCATCAGCTCGTCCTTATGCGCGTCGTCGCGCGCATAGACCGTCTTGCCGCCGTGGCTCAGGCGGTAGAGCGGCGGGACGGCGAGGAAGAGGTGGCCGCCGTCGATCAGCTTCGGCATCTGGCGATAGAAATAGGTGATCAACAGCGACGCGATATGCGCGCCGTCGACGTCCGCGTCGGTCATGATGATCACGCGCTCGTAGCGCAGATCCTCCTGCCGGAACTGGACCCCCGCGCCGCAGCCGAGCGCCTGCATGAGGTCCTGCAATTGCTGGTTCGCGGCGAGCTTGTCGCGGGTCGCGTTGGCGACGTTCAGGATCTTGCCGCGGAGCGGAAGAATGGCCTGCGAGGCGCGGTCGCGCGCCTGTTTTGCCGAACCGCCCGCCGAGTCGCCCTCGACGATGAACAATTCCGAGCCCGCCATGCCCGCATTCGAGCAGTCGGCGAGCTTGCCGGGCAGACGCAGCTTGCGAACGGCCGTCTTGCGCTGGACGTCCTTCTCGGCGCGGCGCCGCAGACGCTCGTCGGCGCGTTCGATCACCCAGTCCAGCAGCTTGGCCGCTTGGGAGGGCGAGGCCGCGAGCCAATGATCGAAGGCGTCGCGGACGGCGTTCTCGACGATGCGGGAGGCTTCCAGCGTCGCCAGCTTGTCCTTGGTCTGGCCTTGGAACTCCGGTTCGCGGATGAAGACGGAGAGCATGCCCGCCGCCGAAACCATGACGTCGTCGCCCGTGACGTTGGCGGCCCGCTTCGCCTGTCCGACGCGTTCGGCATGGTCGCGCAGGCCGCGCAGGAGCGCGACGCGCAGACCCTGTTCATGCGTTCCGCCTTCGGGCGTCGGGATCGTGTTGCAATAGGAATTGACGAAGCCGTCCTCGCCGCCGCCGAGCCAGATCACGGCCCATTCGAGCGAGCCGTGCCCGCCCGTCCCGTTGCCCGCCTTGTCGATCTTTCCCGAAAAGATCTGGTCGGCGACGAGATTGCGGCCCTCGATCTCGCGGGCGAGATAGTCGCGCAGGCCGCCGGGGAAGCGGAATACGGCCTCCGCCGGCACGTCGCTCCCCGCGACCAGCGACGGATCGCAGTTCCAGCGGATCTCGACGCCGCCGAAGAGATAGGCCTTCGACCGAGCCATGCGGAACAGGCGCGCGGGCTGGAAACGGGCCGATTCGCCGAAGATCTGCGGATCCGGCTTGAAGCGGACCTTGGTGCCGCGACGGTTCTGCACGCGCCCGAGCGTTTCGAGGCCGGTCATCGGAACGCCGCGCGAGAAGACCTGCCGATAAAGCTGCTGACCGCGGGCGACCTCCACTTCGAGGAGGTCCGACAGCGCGTTGACGACGGAAACGCCGACGCCGTGCAGACCGCCCGAGGTCTCATAGACCTTCGAGTCGAATTTCCCGCCCGCATGCAGCGTCGTCATGATGACTTCGAGCGCGGACTTGTCCGGGAATTTCGGATGCGGATCGACCGGGATGCCGCGGCCGTTGTCGGTGACGGAGAGGCGACCTTCGGCATCGAGCTCCACGGTGATGACGTTCGCATGGCCCGCCACCGCTTCGTCCATCGCATTGTCGACGACTTCCGCGAAGAGGTGGTGCAGGGCCTTCTCGTCCGTGCCGCCGATATACATGCCGGGACGACGGCGTACGGGTTCGAGCCCTTCGAGCACCTCGATGGAGGAGGCGTCGTAGCCCGCTTCGCCGGGCGTGACCGGGCTCGGAACGCGGCTCGCCTTCGCCTTGGCCTGCGGCTCGGGCTCGGGCGTTCTGCGGGCGGCGTCGCCGCCGAAGAGGTCATCGCTGTCGGCCATCGGTCCCCGGACGCGGAGCGGAAATGATTCGCGGTGTCGTACTATCGCACGGGGCCGGCAGGTAGGGGAACGGATCGGAAACGATCTTCACCCGTCTCGGGCGCGACCGTCTTTTTCGCGTGCGCGATTGCGGTTCGATGACGACGGACGTTAGCTTCGCGGAAGATCACGCCAACCGCGCGAGTACATCATGGCCCGGATCGCCGTCGGCGGCTTTCTCCACGAGACGAACACCTTCGTGCCCGCGCTCACCCTATGGGATGCCTTCGCGCAGGACGGCGCTTGGCCGGGCGCAATGGAAGGCGAGGCGATCTTCGCCAAGCTCGCAGGTCTCAATCTCGGGATTTCGGGCTTCATGCACGAGGCGACGCTTCGCGGTCATGAAGTCCTCCCGCTCGCCTGGGCCATGGCGCAGCCGAGCGGCACGGTCTCGCGGGAGACGTTCGAGCGCGGCTGCGCCGCGATCGTCGACCGTCTTCGGGGCGAGCGGGTCGACGCGGTCTATATCGAGCTCCACGGCGCGATGGTGGCTGAGGGTTTCGACGACGCCGAGGCCGAATTGCTTCGCCGCGTTCGAGCGGTCATCGGTCCCGGCGTTCCGATCCTCGGCACGCTGGATCTTCACGCCAACGTGTCGGCGGCGCTGGTCGAGGAGGCCGATTTCCTCACCTCCTACCGAACCTATCCGCATGTCGACTGGGGCGAGTCGGGCAAGCGCGCGGCGTTGTGGCTCGACCGCGTCCTCGCCTGGGGCACGACGCCAGGACGGGCGTTTCGGCAGTCTCCCTTCCTCGTTCCGGTCACCACGGGCTGTACGCTGACGGAACCCTCCCGCTCGCTTTACGGGATGATCGCGGGCATCGAGGCGGAGACGGGGGCCGCGCTGTCTTTGAACATGGGTTTTCCGCCCGCCGACATTCCCGACGTCGGCCCTACCGTGATCGCCTATGCGCAGGATCGGAGCGCGGCCGATGCGGCGGCCGATCGGCTGTTCGAAGCGCTTCTGGCCGCGGAGGCGGGGTTCGCGTCGCATCGGAAGCTTTCCGTTCGAGAGGCCGTTGCGGAAGCGACGGCGCGAGCCGCGGGCGCGACGAGGCCCGTGATCATCGCCGATACGCAGGACAATCCCGGCGCGGGATCGCCGTCGAACACCACGGGGCTGATCCTCGCCTTGCTGGAGCGCGGCGCGCAGGGGGCGCTGGTCGGCATCGTCCATGATCCCGAGGCCGCCGCGGCCGCCCATGCGGCCGGCCTCGGCGGCACCGTCGCGAGCCTCGGCGGCGGAGGGGAAGGGCCGGGACAGGAGCGGGCCGCGGGCCCTTGGACCGTCGCGGCGCTGAGCGACGGGCGTTTCGCAGGAACGGCGCCGATGCTCCGGTCGGCGGCGGTCGAAATGGGGCCGACGGCGGTTCTGGCGAAGGACGGCGTGGAGGTTCTCGTCGCTACGATCCGCCAGCAGCCGATCCACCGCGAGACGTTCTCCCACATCGGACGCGACCCGCGGAACGCCGGAATCCTCGGCCTCAAGAGTTCAGCGCATTTCCGCGCGGGCTTTCAGGAAATCGCCGAAGAGGTGCTGGTGTGTCTGGCTCCCGGAGAGAACCCCGAGGATCCGGAGGCCTTGCCCTTCACCCGGATCCGGTCCGGCGTCCGGCGTCGTCCTCGGGCGTGACGCTTGCGCCCGAGCCCCTGCGTGCCTAGCTGAATGACCATGCGCCGCTTGATCCTCTTCCGCCATGCCAAGGCCGTCCCGCATGACGCGGCGCCGGACCCGGACCGCGACCTCACCGAGCGCGGGCGCAAGGATGCGCGGTTCATGGGCGGCTATTGCGTCGACGAGATGCTGTTGCCCGACCTCGTCCTCGTCTCTCCCGCCGTCCGGACGCGGCGGACTTGGGAATGCGCCTCGTCCGTTCTGAAGGACGTTCCGGTCGAATTCGATTCCGCGATCTATCTCGCGGACATGGGGCGGCTCTTGGAATTGGTCCGCTCCACGCGCGACGACGTGAAATGCCTGATGATCGTCGGCCATAATCCGGGGCTCGAGGATCTGGCGTGCGGCCTCGTTTCGCACGGCGACCGCTATGCCTTCGCGCGGATGGAACGGAAGTTCCCCACCGCCGGGCTCGCGGTGCTGGATTTCGATGCGGAGCACTGGCGCGACGTCGCGCCGAAAAGCGGGCGGCTCGATCGCTTCCGCGTTCCTCACGACGAAGGCGGCTGAGCCCGGTGGCGCGTCGCGGGCTTCTCGCGGATCTCGCCTTCGAGGCCGCCCTCTCGCTCCGCTCCGCGGCCGACGCGGCGTCGGCGCTGCGTGAGCCGAATTTGCGGATCGGCGTCACGGGTCTGTCCCGCTCGGGCAAGACGGTCTTCATCACGGCGCTGATGCATGCGCTGTCGTCGGGAGCGCGGCTTCCGGTCTTCCGGGCGGCGTCGGAAGGGCGCATCCGGTCCGCGCGGCTCGAAGAGCAGCCCGACGCCGTCGTGCCCCGCTTCCCGCAGGAGGATCATCTCGCCGCGCTGACGGGGGAGGATCGCCGTTGGCCCCGTTCGACCGACCGGATCTCCGAACTTCGGCTCGTGCTGGACTATGAAGGCGCGTCGGGATGGCGGCGCGGTCCCAAACGGCTCGTCCTCGACATCGTCGATTATCCCGGCGAATGGCTGCTCGATCTCCCGCTACTCGGAAAGAGCTGGCGCGAATGGTCCGACGAGACGCTCGCCGCATCCACGATCGGACGCCGTACGGCGATCTTCGCCGAGTTCCGGGAGTTCGCCGACGCGCTCGATCCCGATGCACCGCCGCAGGAGAGCGACGTGCAACGCGCGGCGGAACTGTTCCGGGCCGCGCTCGGCCGCGCGCGCACGGAGCCCTACGGGTTTTCGGCGCTTCCGCCGGGACGGTTCCTGATGCCCGGCGATCTGGAAGGCTCGCCGGCCTTGACCTTCGCGCCGCTGAAGCCCGGCGGCGGGGATCTCGTGCCCGGCTCGCTCGCGGCGCTCATGGCGCGCCGTTACGACGCTTACGTCGAGCAGGTGGTGCGTCCGTTCTTCCGCGATCACTTCGCGCGGCTCGATCGGCAGATCGTGCTGGTCGATCTCCTTTCCGCTCTGAATGCCGGGCCGGAGGCGGTCCGCGATCTCGAGGCCGCGATGGCCGACGTGCTCGCCGTCATGCGGCCGGGCCGCAACTCGGTTCTGACGCGCATCTTCCGCCCCAGGATCGAGAAGGTGATGTTCGCGGCCGCCAAGGCCGATCTCCTGCACAGCGGGGACCATGACCGGATCGAAGCGCTGCTTCGCGCGGTGGTGGAGCGTGCGTCGCTCCGCGCCGAAAGCCGCGGCGCGACGGTTGCCGCCGCCGCTCTCGCCTCCGTGCGCGCGACGCGCGACGCCGTGGTGAAGGAAGGCGGACGGGAGTTTCCCGCGGTGCTCGGCACGCCCGAAGCCGGCGAGACGATCGACGGCCGTGTCTTCGACGGCCGGAGCGAAGCGGCGATCGATCCCGGCGAGTTGCCGCAGGATCCCGTCGCGGCGCTCACGGGCCGCGTGCCGGAAGGTTCGCTCCGCTTCGTGCGGTTCCGCCCGCCCGCCCGCCGGACCGACGGTTCGTTTCCGCATATCCGTCTCGATCGCGTGGCGGAGTTCCTGATCGGAGACCGAATGACATGACCCGCAGACCGCGCGCCTTCGAGCCCGTCGGTGAAGGAGTGGTCGTCGACGTCGCTCCCGAAATCGTCGAACGCCCCGTCATGCCTTCCGCAACCGCACGAAAGGACGGGCGCTGGCCGTTGGGCTCGCTTCTCGGGGGTGCGGTCGTCGGACTGCTGGGCCTCTGGTTCGTGACGGCCGTGGAGCGTTTCATCCTCGACCTGCTGGAGCGCGAACCCCTTCTCGGCCGTGCGGCTGCGGTGCTTGCGGGCGTCGCGCTGCTGGCCGCGGCGGGGCTGATGGTGCGCGAGGTCCGCGCCGTGCTGCGTGCCGCCTCGATCGACGAACTTCGGAGCCGCGCGGCTGCGGCCCTCGAAACCGATTCCCGCAGCGAGGCCCGAGCCGTGATCGTCGGATTGACGGCTCTCTATCGGGATCGTCCGGAAACGGCGGAAGGCCGCGGTCGGCTTGCGGCGGCCGAGGGCGACGTGATCGACGGGCGGGACATGGTGCGCCTCGCCGAGCGCGAGCTTCTTCCGGCGCTCGATGCGAGCGCGGCGGCGGCGGTGACCATGGCGGCCAAGCGCGTCTCGATCGCGACCGCAGTCGCGCCCCGAGCCGTTCTCGACGTGGTGATCGTCGCGGTGCAGGCGCTGGGGCTCGTGCGCGAGATCGCCGCGGTCTACGGCGCGCGTCCGGGAACGGCGGGGTTCCTGCGCATCCTTCGCGCCGTCTTCGCGCATCTGGCGCTGACGGGCGGGATCGCCGTCGGCGATTCCTTCGTTCAGCAGTTGCTCGGCCACGGCCTCGCGGCGCGAATCTCCGCGCGCTTGGGGGAGGGCGTTCTGAACGGCCTTCTGACGGCGCGCGTCGGCCTCGCGGCCATGGACGTCTGTCGCCCGCTTCCTTTTGACGCGCTGAAGCGTCCGGGTCTCCGGGAGGTCGCCGGGGCGCTGTTCGACGGGGCTGCGGACCCCGAAGCGCGCTGATTCTTTCGTTTTCGGAGGGAACCGTGGCCGCAGCCGTACGTTGTAGGCTTTGAGGGCGAGGTCGGACCGCAATTCGCCGCGGAAATGCCGAAAATCACGGATTTCCGGGCGTTGCGGGCGGGGGTGCCCATGAGTATAGTCCGCGCGACGCTTGGGGGGGCCCGACCGGCAGGGGAATTATGACGGCGGCAGTCGGAAAAATCATCTCTTCGAAGATCGTTCTCGACGAGTCCTACAGGCCGTCGGACGACGAACCCTTCATGAACGAACGGCAGCGGGAGTATTTCCGCCGCAAACTCCTCGACTGGAAGGAGGACATCCTCCGCGAGGCGCGCGAAACGATCGCCGCGCTCCAGAGCGAGAACGAAAATCACCCGGACCTTGCGGACCGGGCGTCCTCGGAAACCGACCGGGCCATCGAACTCCGCGCGCGAGACCGCCAGCGGAAGCTGATCGCCAAGATCGACTCGGCCATGGCGCGGATCGACGACGGGACCTACGGTTTCTGCGAAGAGACCGGAGAGCCGATCTCGCTCCGGCGGCTCGAAGCGCGCCCCATCGCGACGCTGTCGCTCGAGGCGCAGGAACGGCACGAGCGGAACGAGCGGGTCTATCGCGACGATTGATCCGCGCGTTCGGCCGACATCCGGCAGTATCGGAATTCGCGCCGTCGCCCCTCGGGCGACGGCGTCTTCGTTTCGGGTATGCGGTCAGGCCTTGGGAGCGTCCCGGCCGAGGAGCCGGCGGATTTCTTCCTCGAAGGGGTCGACGGGGGCGGACGGCGCATCGCCCGCCGGGTTTGCCGCCGTCGTTTCTCCGCCGACGGACGGAGCGGGACCGGGCAGCGGGGCCGTCGGACTCTGAGCGGCGCGCTCGGCGGGCGAAGGGCCGCGCATCGCGGCCGTGCGCAACAGGGCTTCTTCGAGCTTCCGCGTCATTTCCGAAAAGTCGGGCGGCGACGAAGCGGCATCCGAAGCTGCCGTTTCCGTATCGGCGACCGGGGCGGCGGCCGCAGGCTCGAGCCGCGAACGCCCCGGGGCGGCGGCGGGCGCGGCGCGGGCGGGCGCGAAGGCCTGAAGTTCCGGGGACGGAGGCGCGGGCGGCAGGGGTTCCGGACGGCCCGCCAAAGGCGGAGCGGGCGGCAAGGGCGGCGGCGTCAGAAAAGCGTCCTGCTGCAAAGACGGCACGGCGAAGGCCGATGCGGGCGCCGGAGCGGAGCGCGGCTGAGCGGGTTCCGCCGGCAACGAAGGGGCGGTCGCGAACGAAGGTTCCGGCGCGAGGGGCGGCGGGAAGGCGACGCGGGTCTCGGCCGGGCGCAGATCCGCCTTGATGAGCAGATCGGAGCCGCCGCCGATCAGGACCAGATGGTCGATCCCGTCGCAGCGCACGATGAGCAGCTTGCGTTCTTCGTCGATTTCGCGCGTTTCGACGATCGAAAGCCGATGGCCGGAGCGCCCCTGGTCCCGATCCTTGCGCCGTCCGCGGCTTTTCAGCGCGAGGACGATCACGATCAAGACCGCGAGGAGCACGCCGAACGCGATCGCCCAGCCCGCCGATCCCTGCAAGATGCTGCTCATTGTCCGGCTCCCGTTCCGCGACGTCGCCCGCGCCGGACGTTGATCCACGACCGAAAGGGTCGCCGTCAAGCGTCCTTGTCGTGCAGACGCGACGCTTTACATCCGGAAGGGACTCGCTCACCTGTTCGGGAGCGAATGTTTTCCTGCGACAGGCGCGGGCGTGGTCCCGGGTACCGCGCCGCTTCACGAGATCATCATGGACGATTCCCGCGGCGACATCGCCACGCGCCGGGCACGCCGCCAGGGGAGTCCCGGGCTTCTCCTCGGGCTTGCGGGCGCGTTGGTCGGCGGAGCCGTGGCGCTGTCCTTCGTCTCCGAGGCGGCGATCCGGCCTTATGTGACGGGGTTTCTCGCCGTTCTCGCGGTGGCGGGCGTCTTCGCGCTGTTCGCCTTCGCGACGGGGTTCATCGAGCCGTCCCGTCGTCGCCGCGGCGACGAGATCGCCGAAGCGATCGTCGCCGCCTCGAGCGAGGGCCTCGTCGTCGCCGAGACCAACGGCCGCGTCCTGCATGCCAATCCCGCCTATCTCCGCCTCGCGGGCGGCGTTCGGACGGGCGAGGTGCGGAACGTCGAACGGCTCTTTTCCGGCAGTGCCGAGGTTTCCGAAGCGATCTATCGCCTCGCGCAGGCGGCGCGGGAGGGGCGGAGCGCCGTCGAGGAGATCCGGATGTCGCCGCCTCCGGGGGCGGTCGAAGGCGTCGCCTGGTACCGCATCAAGGTGGCTCCCGTCGCCTCTTCCGAGCGCCGGCGCAGCGCGCTTTGGAGCGTGGCCGACATCACGCGCGATCGCCGGCGGCAGGAAAACGCCTTTCAGGAATTGCGGCACGCCATCGATTATCTGGACCATGCGCCCGCGGGCTTCCTCTCCGTCACGGCCACGGGTGAAGTCGCCTATATGAACGCGACGCTCGCGGGCTGGCTCGATCACGATCTCGCCGAGGTCGGCGCGGGCGGGATGCGGATCGAAAACATCGTCGCGGGCGAGGCGGGCGTTCTCCTGCAGAGCCGGCACGGTGCGCCGGGCGAGGTGCGGACGCAGAGCTTCGACATCGACCTGCGCCGAAAGAACGGCGCGGCCTTGCCCGTCGGCCTCGTTCACCGCGTGGCCTTCGGGGCCGACGGGACGCCCGGGCCGTCGCGCACGCTCGTGCTCGACCGTTCGCAGGACACGGACGGGAGCGATCCGCGGCGTGCCGCGGAACTGCGCTTCTTCCGCTTCTTCAACAATGCGCCGATCGCCATCGCCACGGTGGACGGTCGCGGGCGCATCGAAAGGGCGAACGCCCGCTTCGCGCATGTGTTCGGAGCGGCGCTCGAAGGGTCCGAAGGCCGGAACATCGTCGACGCCTTCGCCCCGGAGGAAAGGCAGGCCATGGCGGATGCCGTCGCGGCCGCCGCCGTCGACCGTGCGCCGGGCGCGCCGCTCGAAATCCGCTTGGCGGTCGGGGAACGGTCCGTCCGGGTCTATGTCACGGGAGCCGATGCGCGCGGCGGCGGTGCGGGAGAGGCCGCGATCGTCTATGCCATCGACACGACGGAGCAACGCGCCCTCGAGGAGCAATTCGCTCAAGCGCAGAAGATGCAGGCGGTCGGCGAGCTGGCGGGCGGCATCGCGCATGACTTCAACAACGTGCTGCAAGGCATTCTTGGATATGCGGATCTTCTGCTGGTAAGCCATCGCCCGACCGATCCGTCCTTCCAGGACATCATGCAGATCAAGCAGAATGCGACGCGGGCCGCGGGGCTCGTGCGGCAGCTGCTCGCCTTTTCGCGTCGCCAGACGCTGCGGCCGCAGGTCGTGCAGCTCGGCGATCTCGTATCGGACCTTTCGAACCTGTTGCGGCGTCTGCTCGGCGAGAAGATTCCGATCGAGATTCGGCACGGCCGCGATCTGAAGCCCGTGATGGCGGATCCCGCGCAGTTCGAACAGGCGATCGTCAATCTCGCCGTCAATGCGCGCGACGCGATGGGCGAGGGCGGCCGCCTTTCGATCCGCACGCGCAATGTCGGGCCCGAAGACTGCGCCGCCTTCAACGACGCCACGCTGCCGCCCGGCGATTATGTTCTGGTCGAGATCGAGGACACGGGCACGGGCATCGCTCCCGACGTGCTCGACAAGATCTTCGAGCCCTTCTTCACGACCAAGGACGTCGGCAAGGGCACGGGCCTCGGGCTCTCGATGGTCTATGGATTCGTGAAACAGTCGGGCGGCTTCGTGCTCTGCGACAGCGTGGTGGGCCGCGGCACGATCTTCCGCATCCTTCTGCCCTGCCATGTCGAGACGGAAGCCGCCGCGCCCGCCGCTTCGGCCGCGCGCGAGGAAAAGGCCAAGCCCGCATCGGACATGACCGGGGCGGGCACGATCCTGCTCGTGGAGGACGAGGAGGCCGTGCGCGCCTTCGGGGCGCGTGCGCTCGCGCAACGCGGCTATACGGTGCTGGAGGCGGCCTCGGGCGTCGAAGCCCTGCAGGTCATCGAAGAGCACGGCGAGGTGGATCTCATCGTGTCCGACGTCGTCATGCCCGAGATGGACGGCCCGTCGCTTCTGCGCGAACTGCGCATGCGCGGCATCACGGCCAAGATCGTCTTCGTTTCGGGCTATGCCGAAGACGCCTTTCGGAAGAACCTCCCGGAAGGGGAAGAGTTCGGATTCCTGCCCAAACCTTTCACGCTGAAGCAGCTCATCGAGACCGTGAAGGGAGAGCTCGGCTGAGCTTCCGCCGGGTTCCTCCGGAGCGTCCGGCAACGTGAACAAAAAAAGAACTTTTCAACGGGAACAAAACATGTACATATGGTCGCCGAACCGTTGAGCCGCAACGAATCGTCTGCCATAAGGGAGCATGGGCATGTCCCAAACCTCACTCCGTCTCGTCGAAGGACAATCCATGGACAAGGCCAAGGCTCTGGACGCCGCGCTCTCGCAGATCGAACGCGCGTTCGGCAAGGGCTCGATCATGCGGCTCGGGAAGAACGAGAAGCAGGTCGAGATCGAGACGATCTCGACGGGTTCGCTCGGGCTCGACATCGCGCTCGGCGTGGGCGGTCTGCCCCGCGGCCGCGTGGTGGAGATCTACGGTCCGGAATCTTCCGGCAAGACCACGCTTGCGCTTCACACGGTCGCCGAAGCGCAGAAGAAGGGCGGCGTCTGCGGCTTCATCGATGCCGAACATGCGCTCGACCCGGTCTATGCCCGCAAGCTCGGCGTCAATCTCGAAGATCTCCTGATTTCGCAGCCCGACACGGGCGAGCAGGCGCTGGAGATCGCGGGCACGCTGGTGCGCTCCGGCGCGATCGACGTGCTGGTCGTCGACTCCGTCGCCGCGCTGGTGCCGCGGGCGGAAATCGAGGGCGAGATGGGCGACGTGCAGCCCGGTCTTCAGGCGCGTCTGATGAGCCAGGCGCTGCGCAAGCTCACGGCTTCGATCTCGCGCTCGAACTGCATGG
>JAIXTT010000011.1 GCA_027483795.1 Hyphomicrobiales bacterium | reverse complement strand
GGCCGTCGCGCCGATCATCTCGACGTTGAACTTCTCGAGCACGCCCATCTTCTTGAGCGACAGCGCGCAGTTCAGCGCCGTCTGGCCGCCCATGGTCGGCAGCAGCGCGTCGGGGCGCTCCTTCTCGATGATCTTGGCGACGATCTCGGGCGTGATCGGCTCGACATAGGTCCGGTCCGCCATGTTCGGATCGGTCATGATCGTGGCCGGGTTCGAGTTCACCAGAATGATCCGGTAGCCCTCTTCCCGCAGCGCCTTGCAGGCCTGGGTGCCCGAATAGTCGAATTCGCAGGCCTGCCCGATGACGATGGGCCCGGCGCCGATGATGAGGATGGAGGAAATGTCCGTACGTTTCGGCATGATCTCGTTCGCTCGCATCGGGCGGACCGCACCCCGGAGCGGGGGCGATCGCGCGCATAAAAAAAGGCCGCGTCGTCGACCGTGGAAAGGTCGGAACGCGTCCTTCGGGAACCGTTTCGTGCCGGCGGGAGGACGCTGCTTGCGCGGGCCCGCCGAGGTTGCGTGTTCCTAGACGAGAATCATGGGGGAGGGAAGCGCGAATTCCGTGTTTTCCCCCTCTTGCGCGACGTGACGGCGGGGCGCGGAGACGTTATTCCCCGGAGGAACCTTCCGGGCGGCCCGATGCAGCAGATCATCCGACAATTCGCGGCCTTTTCCGGCGTCGGCGTCCTTGCCGCGGTGGTGCATTATTCCGTCCTGATCGGCCTCGTCGAGGCGGGTCTCGCCGCGCCCGTCCCGGCCAATCTCGCCGCCTATGTCACCGGGGGCCTCGTCTCCTACGGCCTGACCCGCCGCCACGTCTTCCGCAGCGACCGCGCGCATGCCGAGGCGGGCTGGCGTTTCGCCGCCGTGGCGGGCGTCGGCTTTCTGTTGACGGGTCTCTTCACCCATCTGTTCCACGACCGGTTCGGCGCGCCCTACGTCGCGGCCGCGCTTCTGACGACGGCCGTCGTGATGCTGTGGAGCTTTCTCGCCAACAAGCTCTGGACCTTCCGAGGCGCGTGAGACCTCGCCCGCCCCGCCTCCGTCGCCCCCGCCCCCCGTCATGCCCGCGCCCGCGGGCATCCGCGTCTTTCTTTCGACGCGCCGCGCCCTCAGGCCCGTTTCGCTTCGAAGGTCATTCGTCCCTGATTGTGCCCGATGTTCACGGGCCGCCGCCGCGCCTCGAAACCCGCATGGTCGAGGATCGCGAGCATCTCATGCGCGTCATGGAAGCTCAGCCCGAGTTCCGCCCGGAGCTTCCGGTAATCCGAGAAGAACGTCTTCGCGAGTCCCAGCGCCGAAGCGATCAGGAACCCGCCTTCCCAGCCGAAGCGCAGCAGCGAGGCCGCATCGGCAAGCGGGCTCCGGCCGCGCGGGATCACGTCGCCGATCACCAACCGCCCCTCCGGCTTCAGCAGAGGTCGGAACGCCGCGAGCAGCCGGTCGAGTTCCGCCCGCGACAGATATTGGAGAAGCGAATTGACCACGATCAGGTCGAGCGACCCGTTCGGGAGCGCCTGTACGGCCTCCGGATCGAGGATTTCGATCCCCGCATTCCGCCCGTAGCGGCCCGCGAGCTTGGCGCGGACCGAGGGCGCGGCGTCGGACAGGATCAACCGCCCGCAGCGCCGCGCGACGACGTCCGCCGCCGTCGCCTCGCCGCAGGCATAGTCGAGCACGACCGCCGCGGGCGAGGGCACGAGGTCCGCGATGTCGGAGGCGATGCGCCGGTCATGCAGCATCCGGTGGCGTGCATTGACGTAGATCGAATGCTCGCCGTCCCAGAAATCCTGCCAGCTCATGCGCCGCGCATCCGGGTCAACGACGGTTGATGCGCTTCAGATAGGCGATGAGATCCGCGATGTCGTTCGGCTCGAACACGAAATGCGGCATGCCCGCTTCGCCGTGTCCCACCACGATCCCTTCGGCCAGCGCCTCTTCGAGCGCTTCCAGCGGGTAGCGCTTGCCCAGCGTGCGGAAGGCCGGGCTCTTGGCGTTCGGGCTGTCGCCCTTGATGCCGATCGCATGGCAGGAGGCGCAGTTCTCGCGCGCCAGAACCTCGCCGCGGGAGACGGGAGTCTCCTTCGCCGCCTTGGTCGGCGGCATCGGAGCGGCCCCCGCCGCACCGATCGACGAGAAGACCGCGAGCGCCGCGGCCGTGAACAGGAATTTCTTCATCGGTTTACCCCCTCCGATGCATCGAACGCGGGACATCTTGCGTCCCCGAGGGGGCCGACCGCAAGCGGAGCTTCACGCCGCCTTGTGCTTCTCGATCATCTCGACGAAGCGGTCGAAGAGATAATGGCTGTCCTGCGGGCCCGGGGCCGCTTCCGGATGATGCTGCACGGAGAAGGCCGGGCGGTCCTTCAGCGCGATGCCGCAGTTCGAGCCGTCGAAGAGGGAGACATGCGTCTCTTCCGCATTCGCGGGCAGCGAGTTCCGGTCCACCGCGAAGCCGTGGTTCATCGAGACGATCTCGACCTTGCCGGTCGTGAAGTCCTTCACCGGATGGTTCGCGCCGTGATGGCCCTGATGCATCTTCTCGGTCTTCGCGCCGACGGCGAGCGCCAGCATCTGATGGCCGAGGCAGATGCCGAAGGTCGGGATCTTCCGGTCGAGCAGCGCGCGGATCACGGGCACGGAATATTCGCCCGTCGCGGCCGGGTCGCCCGGGCCGTTCGACAGGAAGACGCCGTCCGGCGCGAGTCCGAGGATCTCATCCGCCGTGGTCGTCGCGGGCACCACCGTGACCTTGCAGCCGCGGTCGGCGAGCAGACGCAGGATGTTGCGCTTCACGCCGTAGTCGATCGCCACGACATGATGCTTGGGCGAGGCGAGTTCGCCGTAGCCCTCGTTCCATTTCCAGCTCGTCTCGTTCCAGCCGTAGCGCTGGGAGGAGGTGACCATCGGCACGAGATCGAGGCCCGCCATCGAGGGCAGGGCGGCGGCCTTGGCCTTGAGCGCGGGGATGTCGAACACGCCTTTCGGCTCATGCGCGATCACGGCATTGGGCATGCCCTTCTCGCGGATCAGCGCCGTCAGCGCGCGCGTGTCGAGGCCCGCAAGGCCGACGATGCCGCGATTGCGCAGCCAGACGTCGAAATGGCGCGAGGCGCGGTAGTTCGAGGGCTCGGTCACGTCGGCATGGAGCACGATGCCGCGGATCTCCGCCGAAGCCGCCATGTTGACGGTCTCGATGTCCTCGTCGTTCGTGCCGACATTGCCGATATGCGGGAAGGTGAAGGTGATGATCTGCCCGGCATAGGACGGGTCGGTCAGGATCTCCTGATAGCCCGTCATCGCCGTGTTGAAGCAGACCTCGCCCGAGGACGTCCCCGTCGCGCCGAGGCCGAAGCCTTCGAGGACGGTGCCGTCGGCCAGCACCAGAAGGGCGGTCGCGCGCGGCTCTTCCCAACCGCCGGCCGGGCTCGTGTCTTGAAGCTTCGACATTTTCGTCCTAAACCCTGCGCCCCGGGCGCGAGCGGAAATCTCCGTCGCGGCGCTCGGATCGTGTTCCGGGGAATTTTCGGGAAAATAAGCCCGACGCGGTTCCCCGTCAACGACTCCGGACGTTCAGAATTCACTATAATATTCAATGGCTTGCATCGAGGCGTCCGCTCCGGACACCCGAATCGGCCGAAATTCCCGCCGCGGCGGGCGAGAGGGCGGTCATCATGGCACTGCGCGAAGCGATCACCGAGGAACTCAAGGCCGCGATGCGCGCGGGCGACAAGACCCGCCTCTCGACGATCCGCCTGATGCAGGCCGCGCTGAAGGACCGCGAGATCGAGGCCCGCACCGCGGGCAAGGACCTCGTCGAGGACGACATTCTCGCGATGCTCCAGAAGATGATCAAGCAGCGTCAGGAAAGCCTCCGCATCTATGAGGAGGCCAAGCGCGAGGACCTCGCCGCGCAGGAGCGCGCCGAGATCGCGGTGATCTCGACCTTCCTGCCCAAGCAGATGGACGAGGCCGAGGTCTCCGCCGCCATCGGCGCCGCGATCGCCGAGACGGGCGCCGCCGGCATGAAGGACATGGGCAAGGTCATGGCCGTGCTGAAGGAGCGCTTCGCCGGCCGCATGGATTTCGGCCGCGCGAGCGGCGCGATCAAGGCGAAGCTGGGCTGAGCGCGCGTCGCCTCCCGTCTTCTTGACCCTGCGGGGTCATGCTATTCTTCGTTTCATGAACATCCGCGCGACCCTCGCAGCCGAAGGTCTCCCGCGCCGCGCCTTCACCGTGAAGGACGTGGAGCGGATGGTGGAGGTCGGCTTGATCGAAGAGGACGAGCGGCTCGAACTTCTGGGCGGGGAGCTCGTGCCGATGTCGCCGAAGGGAAGCTTTCACGAAGCGGTGAAGCTCGCGCTGAACGAGCGTCTCGTCACCCGCAAGCCCGCCTCCGTCCGCGTAATCCCCGAAACGACCCTCCGGCTCTCCGAAGACACCTTCATCGAGCCGGACTTCATCGTCTACGACGCCTCGCGCCCCTTGAGGGATCTGACGGGTCCGGACGCGCTTCTCGCCATCGAGGTCGCGGATACGAGCCTCGGCTACGATCTGGGGCGCAAGCCGAAATTCTACGCGGCCTTCGGCATTCCCGAAATGTGGGTGATCGACGCCAGGCGCATGCGCATCCACATCCATCGCCGCCCGGACGGCGAGGCCTATCGCGAGATCACGGTCCATGACGCCGACGTGGAAGTCGTTCCCGAGTCCGTGCCGGAACTGAGGCTCAGGCTTGCGGAGCTCGATCTCGGACCCTGACCCCGCAACCGCTGTGGACAGCGGGGTCGAAAGACGCCTCCCTCTAACGGTCGCCGTCCCGAGTCCTTATAACATGGGGCATGCGCTTCCCGCCTTCGCTCCTCGACGAGATCCGCGCCCGGCTGCCCGTGTCGGCGGTCGTGGGTCGGCGCGTGAAGCTGCAGAAGGCGGGCCGGGAGTTCAAAGGGCTCTCGCCCTTCAACGCCGAGAAGTCGCCGTCCTTCTTCGTCAACGACCAGAAGGGTTTCTACCACGACTTCTCGTCGGGCCGGCACGGCGACATCTTCAGGTTCCTGATGGAAGTGGAAGGCCTGTCCTTCCCCGAAGCGGTGGAACGCCTCGCCGCGGAGGCGGGCGTCGCCCTGCCGAAGGTCTCCGAAGAGGCCGAGTTCCAGGAGAAGAAGCGCAAGAGCCTGCATGACGTGATGGCGCTCGCGCAGGAGTTCTTCGTCGCCCGGCTCCAAGGCCGTGAGGGCGCCAAGGCGCGATCCTATCTCGAAGGCCGCGATCTCGGCCCCGCGGTGCAGCTGCGTTTCGGATTGGGCTATGCGCCCGCCGACCGCCATTCCCTGCGCGACCATCTCGCGGGCAAGGGCGTCGCCTTGGAGGCGATGATCGAAGCGGGCTTGCTCATCGCGGGCGACGACATCCCGGTTCCCTACGACCGCTTCCGCGACCGCGTGATGTTTCCCATCGCCGATTCCCGCGGCCGGGTGATCGCCTTCGGCGGCCGCGCGCTCGAAAAGGACGTCCCCGCCAAATATCTGAACTCGCCCGACACGCCGCTCTTCCAGAAGGGCGACGTGCTCTACAACCACCACGTCGCCCGCAAGCCCGCGCATGACGCGGGCACCGTGATCGCGGTCGAAGGCTATGTCGACGTGATCGGCATGAGCCTCGCGGGCTTCCCGAACGTGGTCGCCCCGCTCGGCACGGCGCTGACCGAGCAGCAGCTCGCATTGCTCTGGCGCATGGCGGACGAGCCGATCCTCTGCTTCGACGGCGACAAGGCCGGACGTCGCGCCGCTCATCGCGCCATCGACGTCGCGCTGCCGCATCTCCAGCCCGGCAAATCCCTGCGCTTCGCCCTGCTCCCCGAGGGGCAGGATCCCGACGACCTCGCCCGCTCCGGCGGCTCCCGCGCCGTGCGCGAAGTGCTCGACCGCGCGATGCCCCTCGTCGACCTCCTCTGGGCGCGGGAACTCGAGGACCGCCCCCTCGACACGCCCGAGCGCCGCGCCGCGCTCGAACGCGACCTGCGCGAGAAGCTCGCCGCGGTGAAGGACGATTCCCTCCGCAAGCACTACCGCGCCGAGATCGAATCCCGCCTCGCCCGGCTCATGCCCGAGGCGCCGCGCCGCGGCGGCCAAGCGCGGGGCGCGGGTCGGCGCGACGAGTATCGCGGGCGCGGCGCGAAGCCCGAACGGACCGGCTGGTCCGCGCAGCCCGTCAGCATCAGCGCGGGTCTCGCCGCGAGCGCCCTGTTTTCCAAGGCTTCGGCCCGGTCCACGGTCTCCTCGCGGGAGGCGGTGATCGTCGCCGTGCCGGCGCGGCGCCCCGACCTGCTGCCCGACCTCGCCGACGAATTGGCCGAACTCGAATTCGAACACGCCGACGCCCGCGCCGTCGCGCGGGCGGTCCTCGACGCCTATTCCTCGGGCGCGGAAAGCGCCGAGGACATGACGGCCGCCTTCGCCGCCTCGGGGGACGTCGACAGGCTCGCCCGGGTCGAATCCGCCGTCCGCCCCGGAGACCGCCGCTGCCTCTCCGGTCTCACCCCGGCGTCCGACGTGGTCGGAATTCTCCGGCAGGCGATGACCTTGCATCGCAGGGCTCTCACTCTAAATAACGAGCTGCGGGCGGCCGAAAGGGCGCTCGCAGAAGACGGCGGCGAAAGTGACCTCGCCCGGATCGCGGATCTCAAACTGCAGATCTCCGCTCTGGACGGCGTCGAAGCCGATCATGATCGCATCGGCGGGGCGTGACCGGGGCTTGTCTTCTGCAGGAACGGGGACGATAAGGCGAACCGGGGGCGGCTCGTCTCGTCGGACGGGCCAAGGCGATCGGTGGGTTGGGGGCGGCTTAGGCGAGTTCCGGATCGGATCATTTCGGCACCGATTCAGCAGGGTGGTCGCGTTCGGGACGCGTACCGCCCCGTGCCGTTTAGACCTTCGGGACGGCGTCCGCCCTTAGTGGAGCGATACGACAGATGGCGACGAAGACGCAGGAAAAGCCGGAAGGCGAGACCACCGAGGCTCCGCAGACGGACGGCCCGTTGCTCGATCTCTCCGATGCCGCCGTCAAGCGGATGATCAAGCTCGCCAAGAAGCGCGGCTACGTCACCTATGATCAGTTGAACGAAGTCCTCCCGTCCGACCAGACCTCTTCGGACCAGATCGAGGACATCTACGCGATGCTCAACGAGATGGGCATCAACGTGGTCGAGCCGGAAGAGGCCGACGGCGAGGCGACCGAAGAGGGCGCCGCCGCGGCCGAACCCGACGAAGAGGACGAGGGCGGCGATCTCGTCGAGGCGCCGCGCACCCTCCCCACCAAGACCGAGCGCGCCGAGCCGACCGAACGCACCGACGATCCGGTGCGCATGTATCTGCGCGAGATGGGCTCCGTCGAACTCCTCTCCCGCGAGGGCGAGATCGCGATCGCCAAGCGGATCGAGGCGGGCCGCGAGGCCATGATCGCGG
>JAIXTT010000023.1 GCA_027483795.1 Hyphomicrobiales bacterium | reverse complement strand
GGCCGCGGGTAGTGATCTGCGAAATGAAGTGTACCGGATGACGATGAGCGTTCTGCACCTCACCCCCAAGCGCTTCGGCGATGATCGCGGCTGGTTCACGGAAACCTTCAACGTCCGCAATTTCGCCCGCGTCGGGATCGCCGAGCCCTTCGTGCAGGACAACCATTCGCTGTCCCGACCCGTCGGCACCCTGCGCGGGCTCCATTTCCAGACGCCGCCTCACGGCCAGGCCAAGCTCGTGCGCTGCATCCGCGGACGCATCCTCGACGTCGCCGTCGACGTCCGGCGCGGCTCGCCGACCTACGGGCGCCACGTCGCGGCCGAATTGTCGGCGGAAAACGGCGAACAGCTCTTCATCCCGGTCGGCTTCGCCCACGGCTTCGTGACGCTCGAGCCCGACACCGAAGTCACCTACAAGGTGACGGACTTCTACGCGCCCGAATGCGACGGCGGCATCCGCTGGAACGATCCCGACATCGGCATCGACTGGCCGCTCGCGGCCGCCTCCGGCCCGGTCCTTTCGCCCAAGGACGAAAAGCTGCCCTTCCTGAAGGACTTCGACAGCCCCTTCCCCTATGACGGAGTTCCCATGGAACTCGTTCGGATCACGCCGTGACCTCCTCCTCCCGACGCATTCTCGTCACCGGCGGCGCCGGCTTCATCGGCTCCGCCCTCGTGCGCCATCTGATCCGCGACACGGGCCACCGCGTCCATGTGCTCGACAAGCTCACTTATGCGGGCACGCTGACCTCGCTCGCGCCCGTCGCCGACGATCCCCGCTACGGCTTCACCCGCGCCGACATCACCGACGCGGAGACGGTCGGCGGCCTGTTCCGCTCGTTCGATCCGGACGTCGTCGTGCATCTCGCCGCCGAGTCCCATGTCGACCGCTCCATCGACGGGCCGCAGGCCTTCATCGAGACGAACGTCGTCGGCACTTATGTGATGCTGCAGGCGGCCCGCGCCCATCGCGACGCGCTCTCCGCCGAGCGCCGCGACGCCTTCCGCTTCCACCATGTCTCGACCGACGAAGTCTTCGGCGCGCTGGGCGACGAAGGCCTCTTCACCGAAGAGACGGCCTATGACCCGCGCTCCCCCTATTCCGCGTCGAAGGCGGGGTCCGACCATCTCGTCCGCGCCTGGTGGCACACCTACGGCCTGCCGATCACGCTGACGAACTGCTCGAACAATTACGGCCCCTATCATTTCCCCGAAAAGCTGATCCCGCTGATGATCGTCAAGGCGCTCGCGGGCGAGACGCTGCCCGTCTACGGCCGCGGCGAGAACGTGCGCGACTGGCTCTTCGTCGAGGACCACGCCCGCGCCATCCGCATGGTCTTCGAAGGCGCCGCGCCCGGCGCCACCTACAATGTGGGCGGCAAGGCGGAGCGCAAGAACATCGACGTCGTCAACGGCGTCTGCGCCGCTCTCGACCGCCTGCGCCCGCGCGCCGACGGCCGCCCCTACGCCGACCTCATCGGCTATGTGACGGACCGGCCGGGCCATGATTTCCGCTATGCGATCGACGGCTCCCGGATCGAGGCGGATCTCGGCTGGACCCCGAGCGTCGGCTTCGAGGAAGGCCTCGAACGCACCGTGCGCTGGTATCTCGACAACGAAGGCTGGTGGCGCGCCATTCTCGACGGCAGCTATCGCGGCGAGAGGCTGGGGCTGAAGGGATGAGGGAGATCCTCGTCCTCGGCGGATCCGGACAGGTCGGGACGGCGCTCGCCCGCCTCCCCCTCCCGGAAGGCGTCGCCCTCGTCGCGCCGCCGCGTTCGACCTGCGATCTCGTCGATCCCGCATCCGTCGTCGCGACGGTCGCGGCCCGGCCTTGGGCCGCGGTCATCAATACCGCCGCCTATACCGCTGTCGATCGCGCCGAGACGGAAATCGCCGCCGCCTGGACGCTGAACGCGCTGGGCCCCGCGGTGCTGGCCGAGGCGACCGCGCGGGCGGGCATTCCGCTCGTCCATGTCTCGACCGACTACGTCTTTTCCGGCGCGCTCGACCGTCCCTATCGCGAGGACGATCCGATCGGCCCGGTCGGCGTCTACGGCGGCAGCAAGGAAGGCGGCGAACAGGCCGTCCGGACCGCAAATCCCCGCCATGCGATCCTGCGGACCGCATGGGTGGTGAGCCCCCATCGCGCGAATTTCCTGAAGACCATGCTGCGGCTCGCCGCAGAGCGCGACGAACTCCGCGTCGTCGCCGATCAGCGCGGCTGCCCGACATCGGCGGGCGACCTCGCCGAAGCGCTGCTCGCGGTGGCGCTCCGCCTCGCCGACGATCCGGCTGCACCGACCGGCACCTTCCACGCCGTCAATGCGGGCGAGACGACCTGGGCGGATTTCGCCTCCGCGATCATGGCGGCCTCCGCCGCGCGCGGCGGGCCGAGCGCGCGCATCGTCCCCATCACGACCGCCGACTATCCCACGCCCGCGCGCCGGCCCGCGAATTCGCGGCTGGCGACGGACCGTCTCGCCGAGGCCTTCGACATCCGGCTTCGTCCGTGGCAAGAGGCGACGGAGGCGATCGTCGCCGACCTTTCCGGCTGAGCCGGAGCGGTTTCGACCGCCGCGCGCCGCCGACCGCATCGCGGCGCACGGATTTCGACGATGCGGAAGAGAGGGGCCGCGAGGCCTGAGGGGCGCATGAAGGGCATCATTCTGGCGGGCGGATCGGGCTCGCGGCTGCATCCGGCGACGCTCGCCGTCAACAAGCAGCTCCTGCCCGTCTACGACAAGCCGATGATCTATTATCCGCTGTCGGTGCTGATGCTGGCGGGCATCCGCGACATCCTGCTGATCTCCGCGCCCGAATATCTCGACAATTACGTCCGCCTCTTCGGCGACGGCTCCGCCTGGGGGCTCCGCATCTCCTATGCCGTGCAGCCGAAGCCCGAGGGCCTCGCGCAGGCCTTCATCATCGGGCGGGACTTCGTCGGCAAGGACTCCGTCGCGCTGGTGCTGGGCGACAACATCTTCTACGGCGCGGGTCTGGGCGAGAAGCTGAAGCGCGCCGCCGTCGACCGCAAGGGCGCGACCGTCTTCGCCTATCACGTCGAGGATCCGGAACGGTACGGCGTGGTGAGCTTCGACGCCGCCGGCCGCGCCGTCGACATCGTGGAGAAGCCGAAGGATCCGAAAAGCCCTTGGGCGGTGACGGGTCTCTATTTCTACGACAACCGCGTGCTCGACGTCGCCGCCGCCGTGAAGCCCTCGCCCCGCGGCGAGCTGGAGATCACCGACGTCAACCGCGCCTATCTCGAAATGGGCGAATTGTCGGTCGAGCGCCTGGGCCGCGGCTATGCCTGGCTCGACACGGGAACGCATGAGAGCCTGCTCGAAGCCTCCGAATTCGTGCGGACGGTGCAGAAAAGGCAAGGGATCCAGGTGGCGTGCCTGGAAGAAATCGCCTTCGAGAACGGTTTCATCGACGTGGAGCGGATCGAGGCGCAGGGCCGCGCATTGGAGAAGACCGAATACGGTCGCTACCTCCTGCGGATCGCCGAGCGGACGTCGCAGCACTGAGCGCCTTTCCCCGCTTTTTGAAAGCGGCGTCTCCCGTCGCAACCGGAACGCGCAGTTCCGCTTGGATGTTTCGCAATCAGGCTGTATTCCCGCGTTGCGCCCTTGGACCGCCTCCCGCATGTCCGCACCGAGAGCACCGGCAGCACGATGAGCACCCAGTCGAAAATACGAAAGCACAAGATCTATTCGGCCCTCTCTTGGCTGATCGCGCTTTTTCCGCTCCGCGTCCGGTGGCTGTTCCGCTTCTACGGCTGCGATAAAGACCATCCGATGGGTCAGGATTACGGCCCGACTTACGATGCGCTGATCAGGCCTCTGAAATACAAGCGCTTCCGCTTTCTCGAGATCGGGATCGGCGGCTACGGCGATTATCCGGGCGGAAAATCGCTGCTGGCTTGGCAGTCCTATTTCCCCTTCGCCGAGATCGTCGCGGCCGACCTTCACGACAAGTCCGGGATCGCGACGCCCCGCGTGAAGATCGAGATGTGCGACCAGTCGGACGCCGACGCCCTTATCCGGCTCGCCAAGTCGAATGGCCCCTTCGATCTGATCATCGACGACGGTTCGCACATCAACGCGCATCAGATCCTGACGTTCAAGACGCTGTTCCCCTATCTGAACGACGGCGGCATCTTCGTCGTCGAGGACGTTCAGACCTCCTATTGGCGGGACGATCATTGGGACGGCGGCGCGCGCGGAACGCCGGAGTTCCGCGACAGCTGCATGCACTATTTCCTCGAACTGGCGAACCATCTGAACCACGCCGAGTTCAAGGATCTCGCCGAAGCCGACGCGGAACTGCTGCCTTTCGCACGCAGCATCAAGTCGATCGCCTTCGTCCATAACCTGATCATCATCAGGAAGGGCGCGAACGATCGGCCTTCGAACCTCGTCAGACGAGATGCGGCCCCAGCACGGGATGCAGCCTGAGATCGGAAGCGATCCGGGCCAGCCAACGGCGCGTCCGGTCGAGTTCTTCGACGCCTCGCATGTGATGCACGCCCAGTCTCTGCCGCATGTCCGCGGAAGAGACGGTGGCACCGAACCCGACCTTCCGCTCGATGAACCAGGGCGACCAAGGCGAATAGGAGAACCAGCAGGTGAAGGCGTCGGCGATGTCGCCGTCGACATGCCTGAAGGTGGAATGTCGGCCCGGTGAATAGGCGCCGTGCGCGTAACGGTGGAGAACGCGCGAATGGAAGCGCGTCTTCGTGCGCTTCTTATGCGCATAGGACAGGCGCCAGCCTTCCTCGACGAAGCCGAACGGCTTCTGGGAAAGCAGACTCAGTCCGGGGTCGGGATCGACCTCCGGTTGTCGATCCACCATCCAGACGCCCCGGGTCCGCAGGCAATGCGCACCGTCGCGTTCCGCGCGGCTCACGATCGAGCGCGGATCGGGCCCGGCGAGGAACTCGGAGACGGTGAGGCAGATCTTCCAACCCTCCCTCTTCTCCTCTTCCTTCATGATCTCGAAGTCGTAGTCGATCGCTGCGAATTCATGCAGCGGGCTGCGGATCAGCGTCCAATGCGGGGCGAGATCGCGACACGCATCCAATGAACCGTCGGTCGAACCGTGATCGATCAGAATGCCGTGGTCGAAGCGCGGCACGTGATGGTTCAACCACCAGCGAAGCATCCGTTCGTCGTTCCGGAAATGCGTCAGGACGGTAGGCATCGGCGTCTCCGGGCGGGGACGGTGGGATCACGGGGCGGTGCCCGCGGAGGCGGACCAGAACCGTGTTTAGTCCCGGTTGCCGCGAAGGACAACGGATCGCCGGCCATATCGGTGCGCGAGCCGGAAAACCGACACAACCTGCGCTTCAGCTCGCTCGACTACGACCTCTCCGGCCTGTCCCGCAGCGTCAGAAAGAGATGGTCCCGCTTCCGCCGAACCTGTCGCGCGCTGCGGACCACAGCGATCGTCAGATCGCGGCGAGGCCCACGGCCGTATCGATCTTCGGCGCCCAGCCCGGAACCGACGGATAGCTGCGGTTCGGCATCATGACCTCGCGCTCGCGATAGGGCCGCCCGCCGAAGCGGATCTCGCAGCGCACGCCCCGTACGCGCTCGAACAGGTCGACCAGATCCCGAAGCTGCAGGGGCGCTCCGCTCGAAACGCCGTAGACGCGGCTGCCCCGTGCGGTCGGCGTCAGAAGCACCGCGACGAAGGCTTCGCACGCGTCGTCGACATGAACGAGATCGATGAACTGCCCGCCCGGCGACATGTCGAGCGGGCTCGCCGCACCGACGGTCCGCTTCAGAAGATTGACGATCTTGCCCCGCGGATCGTCCGGGCCGTACACGTCGAACAGGCGGAGCGTCGTCACGTCGAGCCCCGCGAGCGCGTAATGCTCGGCAAGCGCCTCGAACGCCTGCTTGGTCGCGGCATAGAGGTTGAAGGGCCGGAAGAGTTCGCTGTCCGAATTCTGCCAGCTCGTGCCCGTATTGACGAAGCGCTCGACGCCGAGACGAGACGCGGCGGCGAGGAGCCGCGTCGGGAAGCTGATATTCGCCTCGAGCAGCCGCGCCGCGGTTGCGGGATCGTCGCCGCCCTCGCAGCACGCCGCGCAGTGGACGATCGAGTCGGGCCCGAAATCGGCCGCCGCCGTTTCGAACGCCCCGGCTTCATCGATCGGGACGATCCGGAGGGCGTCCAGCACGCCCTTTCGGCGCAGCGCTTCCCTGTCCGACGTGGGGCGCAGCAAGGCGCAGACGGCGGCGCCCTCGGCGACGAGGCGCGCGGCCAGATTCGAGCCCAGATAGCCCGAGGCTCCCGTCAACAGGATGCGGCGACCGGCAAGACGCATCGGAGCGACCTCAGGCGAAAGGGGTTTCGAATTCGGCCAAAGGCGGCTGCATCCGGTCCTTGTCCGAAAGGCCGGTCGGCGCGATCGGCCAGGCGATGCCGCAGGAATCCCAAGCGACGCCGCCCTCATGCTTGTCCGAATAGACCGCCGAGGCGATGTTGATGATCACCGCGTCGTCGGTCAGCGCCTGAATGCCGTGGCCGAAGCCCTCGGGCACGAGCAGGCCTACGCCCTCCTCCTCGCGGAGTTCCATGGCGAAGGAGCGCCCGTAGGTCGGCGAGGAACGCCGCAGATCCACGCAGGCGTCGAACACCGCGCCGCGCAGACAGAAGATGATCTTGGCCTGCGCGAAGGGAGCCGTCTGGAAGTGCAGGCCGCGCACCACGCCGCGTCGGGACGTGGAGTGATAGATCTCGCGGACTTCGAAGCCGGGCGCACCGCGTCCCGTCAGCTCGGTGTTGAAGGTCTTCGTGAAGGCGCCCCGCTCGTCGGCCAGACGCCGCGCACGGATGATCTTCACGCCCGCGATGGGAGCATCCTCGAAGATCATGCGCCGAACACCTTCCATC
The DNA here is from genome assembly GCA_027483795.1 of Hyphomicrobiales bacterium. Lineage (GTDB taxonomy): Bacteria > Pseudomonadota > Alphaproteobacteria > Rhizobiales > Beijerinckiaceae > JAIXZO01. Next base: position 2,316 of record JAIXTT010000023.1, on the reverse strand, counting down.
GCAGTTCTTCGGAGAGGCGACCCTCCCCGATATGCGCCTCGAGCGTCTTCAACCGCATCAACGGCGAATTCCGGAAATCGGCATTGGCGAAACCGATCTCGCGCAGCCCGTTGACGAGGCCGTCGATGGCCGCCGGGAGGCCGACGACGGGGCGATGCTCCGGCGCGAGAGCGCCGAACAGCGAGAAGTCGACCCGATAGGAGCGCTTGTCGGGGGCGGCGTTGCGGTTGATCGAGACCGTCGTTCCCGGAACCGCCGCGGCCACGGCCTCGGCAAGGTCGGAGACACGATAATTCCACTCGTTCGATCCGGCATTGACGACGAGCAGAGGACCGCCCGCCGAAACGGGACGTCGGACCGCCCATTCGATCGCCCGCGCCATGTCGGCGACATGGATCAGCGGACGCCAGGGCGAGCCGTCGCTCAGCACCACGATCTCGCCCGTGGCGAGCGCCGAGGCGACGAAGTCGTTCAGGACGAGGTCGAGACGCAGTCTCGGCGCCATGCCGCAGGCCGTGGCGAAACGAAGACAGGTGACGACGAGCCCCCCGAGATCGGCATCCGCCAGCGCGCGCTCGGTGTCGACCTTCGACGACGCATAGGCCGTGAGCGGGTTCACCTCGTCCCGCTCGGTACGGGGCGCATCGCCCCCGGCGCCGTAGACGCTGCAGCTCGACGCGAAGACGAAATGCTTCACGCCCGCATCGCGGGCGGCGAGCGCGAGACGGACGGAGGCGTCGCGGTTGATCTCGGCCGTCACCGCGGAGAAGCGGTTCCCCATCGGATCGTTCGACACAGCCGCAAGATGGACCACGGCGTCGACGCCTTCGAGCAGCGCCGGGCTCACGTCGCGCACGTCGGCGTGATGCTGCACATGAACGCCGACTTCAGGAAGCTGCCGGCGCGTCGTCAGGCAATGCGCGAAAAGCCCCGTATCCACCCCCATGACGGCGGCGTCGGGCATCGAACGGCGCAGATGGCCGACGAGGACCGGGCCGACATAACCCGCATTGCCCGTGATCAGGATCCGCATCGTCGTTCTCACCAGATCTTCCAAGGCGCCCGGCCCGAGGCCCAGAGGCTCTCGAGATAGGTCTTGTCCCGCAGGGTATCCATCGGCTGCCAGAAGCCGTGATGGCGATGCACGCTCAAGCGGCCCTCGGCCGCGAGGCGTTCGAGCGGTTCGCGCTCCCACACCGTGGCGTCGCCCTCGATATAGTCGGCGACCTTCGGGGACAGCACGAAATAGCCCCCGTTGATCCAGCCTCCGTCGCCCACCGGCTTTTCCTGGAAGCCGAGGACCCGATCCTCCTCGATGCGAAGCGCACCGAAACGACCCGGCGGCTGCGCGGCCGTCACCGTGGCGAGCACCCCCGCGCGTCGATGCAGGGCGACGACCGCCGAGACGTCGATATCGCCGACGCCGTCGCCGTAGGTCAGGCAGAAGGCGTCGTCATTTTCGAGATAGGGAATGATCCGCTTGATCCGGCCGCCGATCATGGTCTCCTCGCCGGTGTCGACGAGGGTCACCGTCCACGGCTCTGCGAAGTTCTCGTGAACGCGGTGATGTCCGGTCCTGAAGTCGAAGGTGATGTTGGAATTGTGCAGGGAGTAATTGGAGAAATACTCCTTGATCACATAGCCCTTGTAGCCGAGGCAGATGATGAAGTCGTTGATGCCGTGGGCACTGTAGATCTTCATGATGTGCCACAGGATCGGCTTCCCGCCGATCTCGATCATCGGCTTCGGAATCCGCGTCGTCTCCTCCGCGAAACGCGTCCCGAGACCGCCCGCCAGAATTACCGCTTTCATGTTTCCGCCAGAGCCCCTGCTTCGAAAGGGAGCGCCGCGAGGGGTGCCGCGCGAGGCACCCTATCCGATGAAAAAAGACCGCGGTCAATGTTGAGCTTGTCTTGATTATGAGTACTCATTTCGAATGATGAACATATGATAATTCAGAATGCATATAATCTCCTGTATTTATCCATACGTAAAATTGATATATATGCATTTTGCATAGATTTATCCATCTGTTGCTTTTGCAAAGGTAACTTGTAAAGCCTGTCCCCGAAGCGCCACGCCGCGAGGACACGCCTTTGACTTCCTTCGCTCCGCTGAACCGGTTGTACAACGCCTTGATCGCGCCCCGCCTGATGAAGCGCGGCTCCGACGGTTGGATCATGAAGGTCGCCACGCCGACCGGGGTCCGCAAACTGAACCGCACCGGGATCCTCAATGCGATCGCGGCCGCGACGGGAGCGCGCCGCTATCTCGAGATCGGCTGCCGCGACAACGTCAATTTCAACGCCGTCATCT
>JAIXTT010000083.1 GCA_027483795.1 Hyphomicrobiales bacterium | reverse complement strand
CTTCGCCTTGCCGACCTTCGCGCGATGCGAGCGGCCGAGGGGCGCGTCCGTCAGAGCTTCCAGGGACCATCCGGGGCGCTTGGCGCAGGGGCCGGACGAGAAATTGGGGTTCGCCGGCTTGGCGCCGGGGATCGCGGTCGTCATCGATGTTCTCCATCCTCGCAGATGGGCGCCTCCCGTTGGGGGGAGGTGTCCCGCGGATGGGGGTACGCCTCCGGCGATCCGGCGTCAATGGCAAAGATCGGGGCGAGGGACGAGCTCCGCGCCCCGTATCGTCGATGCCCGCAGGCGCGGGCGTGACGGAGCGGGGGCTTACGCCGCCGCGGCCGCCACGGCGCCGCAGATGTCGTCGACCACGCGTTCGACGAGGTCGCGGTCGTCGCCCTCCGCCATCACGCGGATCACGGGTTCGGTGCCCGAGGGGCGGATGACGAGGCGGCCGGTGCGGCCGAGGCGCTCGCGGGAGGCCTGGATCAGCGTCGACACGCGCTCGTTCTCGAGCGGACGACCGCTCTTGTAGCGCACGTTCTTCAGGATCTGCGGGACGGGATCGAAACAGCGGCAGAGCTCGCTGACGGGCTTGCCCGAGCGGCGGACCACCGCCAGCAATTGAAGGGCCGCCACGAGGCCGTCGCCCGTCGTCGCGTGATCGGACAGGATGATGTGGCCCGACTGCTCGCCGCCGAGATTGTAGCCGTGCTCGCGCATGTATTCGAGCACGTAACGGTCGCCCACCGCGGTGCGGGCGAGCGAAAGGCCGCGGCCCTCGAGCCAGCGCTCGAGCCCCAGATTGGACATCACCGTGGCGACGATGCCGGGCTTGGAGAGGAGACCCTCCTCCTGCCAGCTGCCGGCGATGACGGCCATCAGCTGGTCGCCGTCGACCACCTGACCCTTTTCGTCGACCACGATCACGCGGTCGGCGTCGCCGTCGAGCGCGATGCCGATGTCGGCGCGCATCTCGCGCACCTTCTGGATCAGCGCCTGCGGAGCCGTGGAGCCGACGTCGCGGTTGATGTTGAAGCCGTCGGGCTCGACGCCCATGGCGATCACTTCCGCGCCGAGCTCCCACAGCGCTTCGGGGGCGACCTTGTAGGCCGCGCCGTTGGCGCAGTCGACGACGATGCGCAGGCCGTCGAGATCGAGCTTGGGGAGCGTGCGCTTGGCGAATTCGATGTAGCGGGCATGCACGCTCTCGACGCGCTTGGCGCGGCCGAGCGCGTCGGCACGGGCGAGCTTGAGGCCGAGTTCGGCGTCGATCAGGCTCTCGATCTCCTTCTCGGTCTCGTCGGAGAGCTTGTAGCCGTCGGGCCCGAACAGCTTGATGCCGTTGTCCTCATAGGGATTGTGCGAAGCCGAGATCATGACGCCGAGATCGGCGCGCATGGAGCGGGTGAGCATGGCGACCGCGGGCGTGGGGATGGGGCCGAGCAGCAGCACGTCCATCCCGACCGAGGTGAAGCCCGCGACGAGCGCGGTCTCGATCATGTAGCCCGACAGGCGCGTGTCCTTGCCGATGACGACGCGGTGGCGATGGTCGCCCCGCGTGAAGGCGAGACCCGCCGCCTGTCCCACGCGCAAGGCGAGATCCGGCGTGATCACCGAATTCGCCTTGCCCCGAATGCCGTCGGTCCCGAAATACGACCTGCTCATGCCGAACCCATTCTCCGATCACGCAATGGCTGCGGGGGACGAACCCCTTATGTCCCCGATCGAGTCCGTTTTGATCTCAAAAACTGTTTCAATCGGAAACAAGCGCGGAAATCGGGGATGAACCTTCGCGCGTGGTAAACGAAAAGCCCGGCACGGGGCCGGGCTTTCCTCGCATTCGAAAGGATCGGGAGCGTCAGGACGAAGGCTGCGGCTCCATGCCCGCATCCGGGTTCTCCCGCGGCGGACGGCCCTTGCCGGCCGTCGGCACGATGGGAGAGGAGCGGGTCGGCGTGTCGTCGCCCGTGTCGCGGACGGGCGGCTTGCCGGCGATCAGGTCACGGATCTCGTCGCCCGACAGGGTCTCGTATTCGAGCAGGCCCTGCGCCAGCGCTTCGAGATCGTTCGCCTTCTCGCGCAGGATGCGCTCGGCCTCCTTGAGGCCTTCCTCGACGAGGCGGCGGACCTCTCCGTCGATGGTCTGTGCGGTGGCCTCGGAGATGTTCTGCTGCCGGCCGACCGACATGCCGAGGAACACCTCGTCCTGATTTTCGCCGTAGGCGACGGTGCCGAGACGGTCGGAGAAGCCCCAGCGGGTCACCATCATCTTGGCGAGGCGGGTCGCCTGCTCGATGTCGGACGCCGCGCCCGAAGTCACCTTCTCCTTGCCGAAGACCTGCTCCTCCGCGACGCGGCCGCCCATCATGATGGCGAGACGGGACGTCATCTGCTCGAAGCTCATGGAGAGCTTGTCGCGTTCGGGGAGCTGCATGACCATGCCCAGCGCGCGACCGCGCGGGATGATCGTGGCCTTGTGCACCGGATCGGTCGCCGGGACGTTGAAGGCGACGATGGCGTGGCCCGCCTCGTGATAGGCGGTCAGGCGCTTCTCGTCCTCGGTCATCACGAGGGTGCGGCGTTCCGCGCCCATCATG
>JAIXTT010000043.1 GCA_027483795.1 Hyphomicrobiales bacterium | reverse complement strand
CGATCAAGGGCCTGCAGGTGATCATCGACGGCCCGGTGGGCTGCGAGAACCTGCCCGTCACCTCGGTGCTCCATTACACGGACGCGCTGCCGCCGCACGAACTCCCGATCGTGGTCACGGGCCTCGGCGAAGAGGAACTCGGGCGCTACGGCACCGAAGGGGCGATGAAGCGCTCGCACAAGTCGCTCGACCCGGATCTGCCGAGCGTCGTCGTCACGGGCTCCATCGCCGAGATGATCGGCGGCGGCGTGACGCCTGAAGGCACGGGCATCCAGCGCTTCCTGCCGCGCACGATCGACGAGGATCAATGGCAGGCGGCCGACCGGGCCATGAAATGGCTCTGGACGGAATACGGGGCGAAGAAGGCTCCGAAGACGCCGAAGCCGCGCCCCGAAGGCGCGAAGCCGCGCGTCAACATCATCGGACCCTGCTACGGCACCTTCAACATGCCGTCCGATCTCGCCGAGATCCGGCGGCTCGTCGAGGGCATCGGGGCGGAGATCCATTTCGTCTTCCCGCTCGGCATGCATCTCGCCGACATGCCCAAGCTCGGCGAAGCGGACGTGAATGTCTGCATGTATCGCGAATTCGGCCGCCTCCTCTGCGAGGCGCTCGGCAAGCCCTATCTCCAGGCGCCCATCGGCCTGCATTCCACGACCAAATTCCTGCGCACGCTGGGCGAACTCACGGGCCTCGACCCGGAGCCCTTCATCGCGCGCGAAAAGCACACCACGATCAAGCCGCTCTGGGATCTCTGGCGGTCGGTGACGCAGGACTTCTTCGCCACCGCGAGCTTCGGCATCGTGGCGAACGAGACCCATGCGCGCGGCATCCGGCATTTCCTCGAAGAGGAGATGGGCCTCGAATGCCGCTTCGCCGAAGCGCGCAAGGCGGGCTCGAAGACCGACAACGACCGCATCCGCGCCCTCGTGCGGGAGAAGACGCCGCTCGTCCTCTTCGGCTCCTACAACGAGCGCATGTATCTCGCCGAGGCCGGCGGACGGGCGATCTACATCCCCGCCTCCTTCCCGGGCGCGATCATCCGCCGGCACACGGGCACGCCCTTCATGGGCTATTCCGGCGCGACCTATCTGATCCAGGAGGTCTGCAACGGCCTCTTCGACGCGCTGTTCCACATCCTGCCGCTCGGCACGGACATGGACCGCGTCGAGGCGACGCCCGCGCGCATCGAGGCGCAGCTGCCTTGGGAGGACGCGGCCACCGCGCTTCTCGACGAGCTCGTCGCCGCCCACCCGATCCTGATCCGCATCTCCGCCGCCAAGCGCCTGCGCGACGCCGCCGAACGCTCCGCGCGGGGCGCGGGCTCGGCCGCCGTGACCGTCACGGCCGTGGAGACCGCGGGCACGCTTCTGAGGGAGGCGCGCGCATGAGCTGCTCTCTCCCGATCGCTTCCCCCTTCAGCCGGAGGACTTCGCCATGACCGATGCGACCGTATCCCTGACGCCCTCGCGCAGGCGCGCGCGCCGGGAAGACCGCGTGATCTTCACGCTGCTCTTCGTCTTCACCTTCCCCTTCTTCCTCGCGGCGACGGTGGCTTTCCGCCTCCTCGGGCGAGGCGCCGAGACGACCGCCTCCGGCGAGCCGCTCTCGATCTTCGGTCAGGCCAAGGCCGCGGCGTCCGCCGCGATCCCCTACGCCTTCATGGGCTGACCGCCATTCATTCCGGTCGGGGCGACCCGGCCGGTACGTCGACGTGGTGACACGAAGACACCCCGCTGCGCGGGATTTTGCGCAGTAACGGCCGAAAGGCAAAAGTCGGAGGTCAGAAATGGCAAGCGACAAAGTGGGGCCGCAAGGCATCACGGAAGAAGAGGCCAAGGAATTCCACAGCCTCTACATGCAGTATACGACGCTCTACGTCCTCGTGGCCGTGGTCGCGCATGCTCTCGTGTGGATGTGGCGTCCTTGGTTCGGGGCTCCCAAGCCGATGCTGTCGTCCCTTCAGGACGGCGGTCAGTCGATCGCTACCGCGATCTCCTTCCTCGTGTAACGGGAGAACCGAACGATGTGGAAGATCTGGTACAGCATCTTCGATCCCCGTCGTGCGCTCATCGCGCAGGCGGTGTTCCTCGGCGCGCTGATGTTCACGATCCATCTGATCCTGCTCAGCACGGATCGGTACAACTGGCTCGACGGCCCCCGCCAGAAGAAGGCGGAGATCACCGAGACGGTGAAGGTCGCGCTTCTCGACACGACCGTGAAGACCGCGGGCTGAAGCCCGTTTGAGTCCCCGGGCCGCCCCTGCGGTCCGGGGCTCGACCACCTCACGCATCAATCGACCCGCCTTAAGGAGTTTCGGCGATGACGATGCTCAGCTTCGAAAAGAAGTACCGTGTCCGCGGAGGCACGCTGATCGGCGGGGACCTCTTCGATTTCTGGATCGGTCCGTTCTATGTCGGTTTCTTCGGCGTCACGGGCATGCTCTTCACCATTCTCGGCACCGCGCTGATCTTCTACGGCGCCTCGCTCGGGAACACCTGGAACCCGTGGCAGATCAGCATCGCGCCGCCGGACCTCTCATGGGGTCTGAGCCTCGCGCCGTTGGCGGAAGGCGGGCTCTGGCAGATCATCACGGTCTGCGCGATCATTTCCTTCGGGTCATGGGCGCTGCGCGAAGTGGAGATCTGCCGCAAGCTCGGCATGGGCTATCATGTGCCCTTCGCCTTCTCGGTGGCGATCTTCGCCTATGTCACGCTGGTCGTGATCCGGCCCGTCCTGATGGGCGCATGGGGCCACGGCTTCCCGTACGGGATCTTCAGCCATCTCGATTGGGTGTCGAACGTCGGGTACCAGTACCTGCACTTCCACTACAATCCGGCGCACATGCTCGCGGTGACCTTCTTCTTCACCACGACGCTCGCGCTCGGGCTTCACGGCTCGCTCGTCCTTTCGTCGACGAACCCCAAGAAGGGGGAGACGGTGAGGACGCCCGAGCATGAAGACACCTATTTCCGCGACCTGATCGGCTACTCGGTCGGCACGCTCGGCATCCACCGCGTCGGCCTCTTCCTGGCCCTTTCGGCCGGGTTCTGGAGCGCCGTCTGCATCGTCATCAGCGGCCCCTTCTGGACCCGCAGCTGGACGGAGTGGTGGACCTGGTGGCTCGACCTGCCGATCTGGAGCTGAAGGGGAGGATACGTCCATGATCGAATATCAGAACATCTTCACCCAGGTTCAGGCGCGGGCCCATGCGCATGACGGCGTGCCTTTCACGCACGGCACTTGGGTCCGCTCGAAAGAGCCCTTCTTCAACTACTGGATCGGCAAGATCGGCAATGCGCAGATCGGGCCCTTCTATCTGGGCTTCCTGGGGCTCGCCTCGCTCGTCTTCGGCGGTCTCGCGATCTTCATCATCGGGATGAACTATCTCGCCTCGGTGAACTGGAACCCGATCCTCTTCGTGAGGAACCTGTTCTGGCTGTCGCTGGATCCGCCCGCGCCGAAATACGGCCTGTCCTGGCCCCCGCTCAACGAGGGCGGCTGGTACATGATCTCGAGCACCTTCCTGCTCATCTCCGTGATGCTCTG
>JAIXTT010000025.1 GCA_027483795.1 Hyphomicrobiales bacterium | reverse complement strand
GTCGCTTGTAGTGGTTGTGAACCGCTACCGACAAGACGCGCTTAGCGTGCTGCTGCCCGATGACGTAGTCGTCGAGAACCTTGCGGATCTCCTTCGGCGTGGGCACGCCGTCGCGGGACTTCACGAGCGAGGATTTGCTCTCCTCGCGGATGATGTCCATGCAGAGCTCGACGCACTCGTCGCAGATGAACACCGTCGGTCCCGCGATGAGTTTGCGGACCTCGTGCTGGCTCTTGCCGCAGAACGAGCAGTACAGCGTGCTCTTCGATTCGCCGCTGCCGACCTTGCTCATGGCGGACCCTCCGGTCGATCGGACCCGGCACGACGCCGACTCCGAAGAAGATGATGCACCGGAACACCTGCGGTTGCATACCGCCGCGTCACGATACGGGAAGGCCTCCGGATCCGTCCGGCCACGTCCGTGACTCGGAGGCTTCGAAGCCCGATGCAAACATGGTGCACCGCGAGGATCAATAGGTCGTTACCGGATCCGCGCTCCGATCACCGTCGAAGCATGCGGACCGGCCCGTCGCGCCGCTCGGGCGAAGCGACGGGTGACCCCCGCGGAATTCCGCTTCTTCCGCGGCTTAGGGGCGGAAAAAGGTGAAGGCGTGGCGGCGGCCGAGGCTTTCGAGCGCGCGTCCCCCCTTCGTCAGGCGGCCGCGCCCTCGACGGGCCGCTTGTCCATCACCTGATCGACGATGCCGAAGTCCTTCGCGCCGTCGGCGGTCATGAAATTGTCGCGCTCGAGCGCCTCTTCGATGATCTTGTAGTCCTTGCCGGTGTGCTTGACGTAAATTTCGTTCAAGCGGCGCTTCAGGCTCTCCACCTCGCGGGCATGGATCAGGATGTCGGTCACCTGTCCCTGATATCCGCCCGAGGGCTGATGGACCATGACGCGCGCATTCGGCAGCGCGAAGCGCATGCCGGGCTCGCCCGCCGAAAGAAGAAGCGAACCCATCGAGGCCGCCTGACCCACGCAGAGCGTCGTCACCGGCGGACGGATGAACTGCATCGTGTCGTAGATCGACAGACCCGAGGTCACCACGCCGCCCGGCGAGTTGATGTAGAGCGAGATCTCCTTCTTCGGATTCTCGGCCTCGAGGAACAGCAGCTGCGCCACGATGAGCGAGGCCATTCCGTCCTCGATGGGACCGGTCACGAAGATGATCCGCTCGCGGAGCAGCCGGGAGAAGATGTCGAAAGCGCGTTCGCCCCGATTCGATTGCTCGACCACCATCGGCACGAGCATGTTGTAGGTGTCGATCGGATCGCGCATCGGTAAGCCCCGTCTGAAAATCCCGGACCGGTACGACCCGGCCCGCTTGCGAATGTAACGATCGGACGGACGCGTTCAAGCGCCCGTCCGCGGAAGGCTTCGGTCGAGGACCGCGCGGAAGCCCGCGATCACTCGGCGTCGGAAGCGGCGTCGGCCTTCTTCGCCTTGGGCTTGGCGGCCTTCTTGGCCTTCGGCTTTTCGTCCGAGGAGGCGGCGGCTTCGGCCCCTTCTTCGGCCATAAGCTCGTCCTTGCTCACGGCCTTCTCGGCCACCTTCGCCGAAGCGAGGATGTGGTCGACGACCTTCTCCTCATAGATCGGCGCGCGGATCTCGGCGAGCGCCTGCGGGTTCTTCTGGTAGAATTCCCACACCATGCGCTCCTGGCCCGGGAACTGACGCGCCCGTTCCATGAGGCCCTGCGAGATCTCGTCCTGGCTGACTTCGATCTTGGCGGATTCGCCGATTTCGGCGAGCACGAGGCCGAGGCGCACGCGACGTTCGGCGATCTTGCGATAGTCGGCGCGGGCCGCGTCTTCCGTCGTGTTCTCGTCGGCGAACGTCTTGCCGGCGGACTGCAGATCCTGCGTCACCTGCGCCCAGACGCCCTCGAACTCCTGCTCGACGAGCGTCGGCGGCAGATCGAAGGAATACTGCGCGTCGAGCGCGTCGAGCAGTTCCTTCTTGAGCTTGCGGCGCGAAGCGGCCTGATATTCGCGCCCGATGTTCGACTTGACGGCGTCCTTCAGCGCGGCGAGCGAATCCATGCCGAAGGTCTTGGCGAGATCGTCGTCGATCTTGGCATCCCCGGGCTCCCCGACCGACTTCACGGTCACTTCGAACACCGCGGGCTTGCCCGCGAGATGGGCCGCGCCGTACTCGTCGGGGAACTTCACTTCGACGTTCTTGGCGTCGCCGGTCTTCGAACCGACCAGCTGATCCTCGAAGCCGGGAATGAACTGGCCGGAGCCGAGTTCGAGCGGGACGTCCGTGCCCGTACCGCCCTGGAAGGCCTCGCCGTCGATCTTGCCGACGAAGTCGATGATCACGCGGTCGCCCGACTTGGCCTTGGACTTGGCGTCCTTTTTCGTGAAGGGACGGTTCTGCGCCGCCATCCGGTCGAGCGACTCGTTCACCTCGGCGTCCGACGGCTCATAGACGAGCTTCGTCACCGAGATCCCGGCGAAGTCCGCGACCTTGATCGCGGGCAGGATCTCGAGCGCGACGGTGTATTCGAGGTCGCCCCGGGCTTCCATGGCGGCTTCGACGACGCCCTTGTCCTCGGGGAACTCGATCCGCGGCTCCATCGCGAGCTTGAAGCCGTTGTCCTCGACGAGCTTCCGGTTCGTCTCGTTCACGAGATTCTGGAGCACGTCGCCCATCACGGAACGGCCGTAGACGCGACGCAGATGGTGCATCGGCACCTTGCCGGGCCGGAAACCGTTGATCCGAACGCGGTCCTTGAGCTCGACGAGCTGGCCGGTGAGCCGCTCTTCCAGATCCTTCGCGGGAAGGACGACCTTGAATTCGCGCTTCAGACCATCCGAGAGCGTAGAAGTGACCTGCATGACCTTGCCTTCGATCGAAATCAGCGGATGACGGAACTCTCGCCCGCGGCTCGCGCGGAAATTGGTGCGGGCGGAGGGACTCGAACCCCCACGACTCTCGCCACCGGAACCTAAATCCGGCGCGTCTACCAATTCCGCCACGCCCGCAGGACGGCGGCAGCGCCTGAGCGCGACCCCCCGTCGGGTGGCGGCTCTATAGCATGACGTCGTCCCCGCGCCACCGAAAAATCGGCCTCACCGAAGCCCCCGCCCGGAGCCCGACCGGACGACCGCGCCCCGGTCGCGGATCAGGCGTCGCGCTCGGCCGCCAGAACGAGCGGAAGCATCTCGGCAAGATCCTCGGCGACGAGGCCGGGACCGAATGCGCGGGCGCATTCGGCGTGCAGCCGCACCGCGGCGCAGGCGGCCCCGAACCCCGCGACGCCCTGCGCCAGCAATCCGCCGACGAATCCCGCAAGCACGTCGCCCGAACCCGCGGTCGCAAGATACGGCGTACCGTTGGCATTGATCGCCGCCCGACCGTCGGGACCGGCGATCACCGTGTCGGGCCCCTTCAGAACGATCGTCGCGCCCAGAAAGGCCGACGCGGCTTGCGCCCTCACCAACTTCGACGGGATATGAGCGATGTCGCCCTCTCTATTGAAAAGCCGCGCGAATTCACCGTCATGCGGCGTCAGAACGACCGGGCCTTGCGCCGCCCGGGTCAAGGCCGCGAGATCGGCCGCCCGCCCTTCGAAGCTCGTCAGGGCGTCGGCGTCGAGCACGACCGCGCGCCGCGCGCGGAGCGCCGCCGCAGTCTTGGCCCGCGTCTCCTCGCCGATGCCGGCGGCCGGCCCGATCACGACGGCATTGCGTCGCGGATCGGCCAAGGCCTCTGCGAATCCTTCGATCCCGTCCGCACGACGCACCATGATCGCGGTCAGGGCCTTGGCCTGGACCGCGAGCGCCTCGGTCGGCGTCGCGACCGTGACGAGGCCCGCACCGATCCGGAGCGCCGCCCGGGCGGCGAGGCGCGCGGCGCCCGCGCCCTCGATGCCGCCGGAAAGAACGAGCGCATGGCCGCGCCCGTATTTGTGCCCGAGAGGATCGGGCGACGGAGGGATGCCGGGATGCAGTTCGCGGCGGTTCTCGAAGATCCGGGGCCCGATCGCGTCGAGCACGTCCGCCGCGATGCCGATATCGGCGACGACGACGTCTCCGCAGAGGCTCCGCCCGGGTTCCAGCAGATGAGCGGGCTTGCGTCTGAAAAAGGTCACGGTCCGGGTCGCCGGGGCGGCCGCGCCGCGCACTCGGCCGGAATCGCCGTCGACTCCCGAGGGCACGTCCACCGCGAGAATCGGGCGACCGGACCGCGCGAGCCGCTCCACGGCCTCCGCGGCCGCCCCCGCCGGATCACGGGAGAGCCCCGCCCCGAAAAGCGCGTCGACGACGAGATCGTGCTCCTCCGCCCGCGCTTCGGAAAGCGCGACGACCGGACCGTTCCACGCGGCGGCGGCGAAGGCCGCATCGCCCGCGGACGCCTCGGGCGGCGCGAGGGACGCGACTCGAACCTCGAAACCCCGGCCTTCAAGCACACGCGCCGCCACGTAGCCGTCGCCGCCGTTGTTTCCGGGTCCGCAGAGAACGAGGATCTTCGCTCCCCGTGGAACGAGCAAGGCGGCCTCGGCCGCGACGGCACGCCCGGCACGCTCCATCAGCACCCGACCCGGCGTCCCTGCGGCGCAGGTCGCGCGATCGGCTTCGGCCATCTCGGCGACGGTGAGCAATTCGATCAAGAGCCACCCCTTCGCGGCCAGAATGGCCGATCCCGGAAGACGCACAAGAGGCGACCGGAAAGCGGTCCATCCGCAATTTGTGCATTTGCCTATATTTTGGTCATTCCTTGGTGAAAGCTGATGCAGGACCGTAAAGAAGCCCGTGGCGCGCCTGCGCGCGATGGTCTATGTCGGTCGCCGTGCCACGCGCGCGGTCTGCGACCGCTCGGGGCCGCGAGGAAACGGACGAGCCCATGAAGAAGATCGAAGCGATCATCAAGCCGTTCAAGCTCGACGACGTGAAGGAAGCCCTTCAGGACGTCGGACTGCAGGGAATCACCGTCACCGAAGCCAAGGGTTTCGGTCGGCAGAAGGGCCATACCGAGCTCTATCGGGGCGCGGAATACGTGGTCGACTTCCTGCCGAAGGTGAAGATCGAGATCGTCCTTCCGGACGAAACGGTCGAGCGGGCGGTGGACGCCATCCGCAAGGCCGCTCAGACGGGCCGGATCGGCGATGGCAAGATTTTTGTATCGTCGGTGGAAGAGGCGATCCGCATCCGAACCGGCGAGACCGGGCTCGACGCGATCTGAACTCGCGCACATTCAAGACAACCCGGCCCCTTTCGCGGGGTCGCCAATCCAGCATGAGGATGGGACTGATGAAGACCGCCAAGGACGTCCTGCAGTCGATCAAGGACAACGCCATCAAATACGTGGACTTCCGCTTCACGGACCCGCGCGGCAAGTGGCAGCACGTCACCTTCGACGTCTCGATGATCGACGAGGACATCTTCGCCGAAGGCACGATGTTCGACGGCTCCTCGATCGCCGGCTGGAAGGCGATCAACGAGTCCGACATGACCCTCATGCCCGACCCGCAGACGGCGTTCATCGACCCGTTCTTCGCCGCGTCGACGATGGTCATCACCTGCGACGTGCTCGAGCCGACCACGGGCCAGC
>JAIXTT010000088.1 GCA_027483795.1 Hyphomicrobiales bacterium | reverse complement strand
GGAAGGCGCGTTGAACCGCAAGGAATCGCGCGGCGCCCAGGCCCGCGAGGACTATCCGGACCGCGACGACAAGAACTGGATGAAGCACACGCTCGCCTGGATCGACGAGAACCGGAAGGACGTCTCGATCGACTACCGTCCGGTGCACACCTACACGATGACCAACGACGTCCAGTACATCGAGCCCAAGGCTCGCGTGTACTGAGGTCGGGCGAGGACAAGCAAAGATGGTCGAACTCGCGCTTCCCAAGAACTCCCGCGTCGTCGAGGGCAAGGCTTGGCCCAAGCCCGCCGGCGCGAACAATCTCAAGGAATTCCGGATCTATCGCTACGATCCGGACGGCGAAAGCAATCCGCGCACGGACACCTATTGGGTCGACCGCGACGATTGCGGGCCGATGATCCTCGACGGGCTCATCTGGATCAAATCCAAGATCGACCCGACGCTCACCTTCCGCCGCTCCTGCCGCGAGGGCATCTGCGGGTCCTGCGCGATGAACATCGACGGGACCAACACGCTCGCCTGCACGAGGGGCATGGACGAGGTGGCGGGCACGATCCGGATCTATCCCCTGCCGCATATGCCGGTGATCAAGGATCTGGTCCCCGACCTCACCCGCTTCTACGCGCAGCACGCCTCGATCGAGCCGTGGCTCCACACCTCCACGCCGGCCCCGGAGAAGGAGTGGAAGCAGTCGCGCGAGGACCGCGAGCATCTCGACGGCCTCTATGAATGCATCCTCTGCGCCTGCTGCTCGACGTCCTGCCCGAGCTATTGGTGGAACGGCGACCGTTATCTCGGCCCCGCCGCGCTGCTGCAGGCCTATCGCTGGCTGATCGACTCGCGCGACGAGGCGACGGGCGATCGTCTCGACGATCTCGAGGACCCGTTCCGCCTCTATCGCTGCCACACGATCATGAACTGCGCGAATGCCTGCCCCAAGGGTCTGAACCCGGCCAAGGCGATCGCGGAGATCAAGAAGATGATGGTCGCCCGTCAGGTCTGATCCCGGCTGCGCATCGGATTTCGACGAGGCGCCCTCCGGGGCGCCTCGTTCGTTTTCGACCTCAATGCGAGAGCGGCGCGAGGAAGAGGCCGATCACGGCCCCGAGACCGACCAGCCACAGCACCGACCGCAGGGTCGCCTTGTCGGCGATGTAGGCGGCCGTGTAGCCGATCCGCGCCGTCACGAAGATCACCGACAGCATATCGACCAGATTCGGCGGCGCGTCGGTCAACGTGGCGATCACGACGCCGGAGGCGAAGAAGGGGAACGCCTCCAATCCGTTCTGATGCGCGGCATGGGCGCGCGCGCGACGCCCGTCCAAGGACGTCGCCCATGCGCGAGGCATGCGGTTGTCGTAATCGGGACCCGCCTTGGCGAAGCCGACGGCGAAATAGGGCAGCAGCGCGGCTGCGAACACGCACCAGAAGGCGACGGGCATTTGCAGAACTCCGGATCTCTCATGGATACGGAGCCCGCGCCTCGCCGGTTCAGGAGCGCCGGGAAAAGACCCGGTCGAAGCCTTCTTCGAAGGAGCGGTTTCCTTGTCGGCGTCCCTCGTCGAAAATGCGCCGGAACGGGAGGACCGAATCGTGCCGAAACCGCGTCTCCACTGCTTCGCCCAATCCGGCAACGCCTACAAGGTGGCTCTTTTCCTCGAACTGGCCGGGATCGATTGGGAGCCCGTCTTCGTCGACTTCTTCAACAAGGCGACGCAGGCCCCCTCCTTCCGGGCCGAGGTGAACGCGCTCGGCGAGATCCCCGTGCTCGAACGCGACGGCGTCATGCTGACGCAGTCGGGCGCGATCCTGCAGCGCCTGTCGGACGAAACGGGCCTGTTCGGCGGGCGGGACGCGGAGGAGCGCTACGAGATCCTGAAATGGATCCTCTTCGACAATCACAAATTCACGGCCCAATTCGCGACGCTGCGTTTCCTCCTCGCCTTCGCGAAGACGGGCGAGACGCCCGTGACCGAGCATCTGCGCGGGCGCGTGAAGGCGGCATGGAAGCTCGCCGACGCGCATCTCGCGACGCGGCCCTTCATGGTCGGCGAGCGGGCCACGATCGCCGATCTCTCGATGGCGGGATACGTGTTCTATCCGGAGGAGACCGGCCTCGACATGGCGGCTTTCCCGCATCTCGCGGCCTGGCGCGACCGGATCGCCGCGCTGCCCGGCTGGAAGCATCCCTATGACCTGATGCCCGGGCATCCGCTCCCCGCATGACGGTTGCGACGGAGGTCGAGTTGTACGGGCGCGCCGGGGCGGCTAATCCCGATGCGCACCAACGGAGTTCCAGCGTCCCGTGACGTCCGTGACCGCACGTTATGAAGCCCTCGTCGCCTCGGGCGCGATCGAACGCGATCCCGCGCAGGTCGACGCCGCGCGACGCCTCGATGCGCTCGGCGCCGCCTTGCGCGAGCGGGCGCTGGCGCGCAAGAGCAATGCGCTCGGCTGGTTCTTCGGCCGCAACAAGCCCGTCCTCGCGCCCAAGGGGCTCTATGTCTGGGGCGCGGTCGGGCGCGGCAAGTCCATGCTGATGGACCTCTTCTACGAGACGGTCCAAGTTCCCGCGAAACGCCGCGTCCATTTCCACGCCTTCATGGCCGACGTGCATGAACGCGTGCACGTCTATCGCGGCAAGGTGAAGCGCGGGGAGGTGAAGGATCCCGACCCGATCGGCCCCGTCGCCGCGGCGCTTGCGACCGAGGCGCAGCTCCTCTGCTTCGACGAGTTCACCGTCACCGACATCGCCGACGCGATGATCCTCGGCCGGCTGTTCACCGCGCTCTTCGCCAAGGGCGTGGTGGTCGTCGCCACCTCCAATGTCGAGCCGAGCCGGCTCTATGAGGGCGGCCTGAACCGCGCGCTGTTCCTGCCCTTCCTGACCCTTCTGGAAGAGCGGATGGACGTGCTGCGCCTCGACGGCCGCACCGATTTCCGGCTGGAGAAGCTCGCCGGCGCCGCGGTCTTTCACGTTCCGGCGGACGACGCGGCGACGGCCGCGCTCGACGAAACCTTCCGCCGCATCACGGGCGGCCTTCCGGCGCAGCCCTCCGCCCTGACGGTGAAGGGCCGGACGGTCCCGGTCCCGCGCGCCGCGGCGGGCGCGGCGCGGTTCGACTTCGCGGATCTGTGCGGACAAGCGCTGGGCGCATCGGACTATCTCGCCGTCGCCGCGGCGTTCCACACGGTGGTGCTCGACGGCATTCCGGTGATGGATCTGTCCAAGCGCAACGAGGCGAAGCGCTTCATCACCTTGATCGACGCGCTCTACGACAACCACGTCAAGCTGATCTGCTCGGCGGAGGCGCCGGCGCATGAGCTCTATCTGGCCGATCAAGGCCGCGAGGCCTTCGAATTCGACCGCACGGTCTCGCGGCTGATCGAGATGCGCTCCACCGACTATCTCGCTCTCCCCCACGGCCGCAGCGACTCGAAGGCGTCCGAAGCGACGACCGGGCTGGTCGAGACCTGAGCGCGCGAAAAAGGCCCGCGCCGAAGCGTCGCGGGGGGATGACGCCGGCCGTGTTCCGCGCCATCCTGTTGCGACGTGCCGTATCCACGGCCCGAACGGGAGATCGCCGATGAAGAGAATTCTCGCTTTGTCCTTCTCCGCCGCGCTTCTCGCGGCCGTATCCGCCCCCGCCTTCGCCGAAGGCGGCTGCGGCGCCGAACGGACCGTCGCCGCGTCCCAGCAGACGCAGCAGACGGCGCAGGCGCAGACGGGTTCGAATTCCGTCACGCGCTGAACCCGGTGTCCGGAGACGCGAATGCCCGCCGAAAGGCGGGCATTTTTCATGGATCGGAGCCTTCCGGTTCCCCCGTCGGGGAGAAGGAGCGCGGCCGGGCCGTCAGCGTCAGGCCGAGCGCCGCCATGACCTTCAGGACGGTTGCGAGCGTCGGACTTCCGCCCGCCGAAAGCGCGCGGTTGAGGGGCTCGCGCGCCATGTCGGCCTCGCGGGCGACCGCCGCCACGCCCTTGGCGCGCACGACGATGCCGAGCGCTTCGGCGACGAAGCCGACGTCGCCCGTCTCCAAGGCCTCGGAGAGATAGGCCGCACGCACCTCGTCGTCGTCGAGGAAGACGGCGGGGTCGAAGGGGATCGTCCTCGTTCCGGTCATGCGTCCGAATCCGTCGCCGCCTGTTTCGCCGCTTCGCCGCCCCGGCGTCGGGGGGCGTCGTCTCCTCCCGCGAGCAGAACGATGAGGTGAGGGTCCCGCTCGAGGAAATGAACGCGGTAGCCCGGGCCGACCCGGATGCGCATTTCCCTGATCCCGTCTCCGACCGGAACCGCGTCGCCCGGATCGCCGCGGGCGAGTCTCTGAATCCGAGCGAGGATCGCGGCCTTGCCGCGGGCGTCCTTCAATCGGGCCAACCAACGAAGAAAAGTCTCCGTCTGATCGAGGGCGATCATTCTGGAACCTATGAGCTACGTTCGGACAATCAAAGCGGGGACGCAATCAAGGCTAGAGCTAAAGAAAACGAAACGGCCGGGCAAGGGCCCGGCCGTCGCGTCGTCCGTGAAACCGGAGGACGTCAGATATGAATCGCGCGCTTCTCCACCGCCATGGCGGCTTCCTTGACCGCTTCGCTCATCGTGGGATGGGCGTGGCAGGTGCGGGCGAGGTCTTCGGAGGAGCCGCCGAATTCCATCAGCACGGCCGCCTCATGGATCATGTCGCCCGCGCCCGCGCCGATGATGTGGACGCCGAGCACACGATCGGTCTGCGCGCAGGCGAGCACCTTCGCGAACCCGTCCATCCTGCGCATGGCCCGCGCGCGGCCGTTGGCGGTGAAGGGGAACTTGCCGGCCGTATAGGCGATGCCCGCGGCCTTGAGTTCCTCTTCCGTCTTCCCGACGGAGGCGACCTCCGGCATGGTATAGACCACTCCCGGAATGACGTCGTAATTCACGTGGCCGGCCTTGCCCGCGATGATCTCGGCGCAGGCCACGCCCTCGTCCTCGGCCTTGTGGGCCAGCATCGGGCCGCGCACCACGTCGCCGATGGCGTAGATGCCGGGGACGGAGGAGCGGAACCGGTCGTCGATCACCACGCGGCCGCGATCGAGCGCCACGCCCGCCGCTTCGAGCCCGAGACCCTCCGTATAGGGTCGGCGGCCGGTGGCGACGAGCACCACGTCGGCCGCGAGCGTCGTCGCCGCGCCGCCCGCGACGGGTTCGAAGGTCACGGAGGCGCCGGCCTTGGCCTTCTCCACCGCGGTGACCTTGGAGGAGAGCAGGAATGTGACGCCCTGCTTCTCCAGCATGCGCTGGAACTGCTTGGCGACTTCGCCGTCCATGCCGGGCAGGATGCGGTCGAGATATTCGACGACCGTCACCTGCGCGCCGAGGCGACGCCAGACCGAGCCGAGTTCGAGCCCGATCACGCCCGCACCGATGACGAGCATCTTGGCGGGCACCTTCGCGAGCGCGATCCCGCCCGTGGAGGAGACGATCACCTTCTCGTCGAAATCGACCTTCACGCCGGGCGGGCTCGCGACGTCGGAGCCCGTGGCGATGACGACGTTCTTCGCCTCGAGGGTCTGCGTCGAGCCGTCCTCGGCGGTGACGAGCACCTTGCCGGGGGCCGCGATCGAACCCGTGCCGAAGAAGGCGTCGACCTTGTTCTTCTTGAGCAGGAAGGCGACGCCCTGCACGTTCGCGCCGACCGTGTCGTCCTTGTGCTTCATCATCGCGGCGAGGTCGAGCTTGGGCTTGCCGACATTGATGCCGAGATTCGCGAAGTCGTGACCCGCCTCTTCGAACAGGTCGGAGGCGTGCAGCAGCGCCTTGGAGGGGATGCAGCCGATATTGAGGCAGGTGCCGCCGTGGGTCTTGCGCTTCTCCACCACGGCGGTCTTGAGCCCGAGCTGGGCCGCGCGGATCGCGCAGACATAGCCGCCGGGGCCGGTACCGATGACGACGAGATCGTAGGACATGGGTTCGCGATTTTCTTTCGATGCTCCCGCCGGACGTCAGCGAGCTCGGAGTTTGGATCGATCGATGTAGTTCGGCAGCAGCGTAAGATCGTCGATGATCGCCGACGCCAGTTGTTCTTCCGTCAGATTTTTGGCCCCGGTGAGATCGGCACCCCGCAAAATGGTACCGGAAAGGCGCGCGTCTTTGAAATCCGCACCGCGAAACAGCGCCCCGCTGGCATCGGCGCCCGAGAGGTCCGCTCCCTGAAGGTCGGCATGGCTCAAATTGGTGCGGCGAACGAACGCACCATGGATGTCGAGCTTCGGTGCCCGGCTAAGCGTCGTCATCTGCGCTCCTCCTGAGCCTCAACGTTTCCACGATTTCCCTCACGTCTATCGGCGGCTCGGCATCCCCGTAATCGACGATCCTCTCGCGAAGATACGCTTGGAGCAATTCGAACACGGGGTTGGCCAAGTCCGGAAAATCACGTGCGGTTTCCCGCAGAACATAGATAGCCCCAAGACGGACCTCAAGCCGATCGTTCGACAGCTGACCCACGGCGCGGTTGAACAATTCGACGACGTGGGTCCGCCGTTCCAGAACGGCTTTCGCTTCTGCGGTGCCCGCCTGCCTCAGTTCCGGCGCGAGTTTCCGCCATGCCAAGAAAACACCGCCGAACGCCGCAAGAGCCAACCCGAGATTTCTGACGATCTCGGAAATGTAAACCCAGCTTTGCACGACCGCATTCCCACCGGCTCAGAGATCGAGAACGAGACGCGCCGGATCTTCCAGCGCTTCCTTGACGCGGACGAGGAAGGTCACGGCTTCCTTGCCGTCGACGATCCGGTGATCGTAGCTGAGCGCCAGATACATCATCGGGCGGATCTCGATCTTGCCGCCGACGACCATCGGACGGTCCTGGATCTT
>JAIXTT010000100.1 GCA_027483795.1 Hyphomicrobiales bacterium | reverse complement strand
GCGGCCGAGGCCCGCGAACCAGCCGCCGCCGCGACGCAGGATCGTGCCCGCCACCGCGATAGACTCGACGTTGTTCACCGTCGTCGGGCAGCCGTAGAGGCCCATATTCGCCGGGAACGGGGGCTTCAGCCGCGGCTGGCCCTTCTTGCCTTCGAGACTTTCGAGCAGCGCCGTCTCTTCGCCGCAGATATAGGCGCCCGCGCCGTGATGGACGTAGATATCGAACGGCCAGCCGTGGAGATTGTTCTTGCAGACGAGGTTCTTCGCATAGGCCTCGTCCACGGCCTTCTGCAGAGCCTCACGCTCGGCGATGTACTCGCCGCGGACATAGATGTAGCAGGCATGCGCGCCCATCGCGAAGGAGGCGATCAGGCAGCCTTCGATGAGAAGATGCGGATCGTTCCGCATGATCTCGCGGTCCTTGCAGGTGCCGGGCTCCGATTCGTCGGCGTTGACCACGAGATAATGCGGCCGCCCGTCGGACTGCTTGGGCATGAACGACCATTTGAGGCCCGTCGGGAAGCCCGCGCCGCCGCGGCCGCGAAGACCCGACTTCTTCATCTCCTCGATGATCCAGTCGCGGCCCTTCTCCAGCAGGAACTTCGTGCCGTCCCACGCGCCGCGCTTCAACGCGCCGTCGAGGAAGGGCGAGTGCCGGCCGTAGAGATTGGTGAAGATGCGGTCCTTGTCCTGCAGCATCGCCATCAATCCTTCGCCGGGTCGGCCTTGTCGGCCTTCTTGCGGGTCCGCTTCGGTGCAACCGCGATCGGCGCCGCGGCCTCCTGCGGTGCGGGCTTCGCTTCGGCCGCTTGCGCCTGATCGGCGGCGGCCGCCGCTTTGGCCGCCTCTTCGTCGAAGCGCTTGCGCCAGGCGCCGACGACGGAGCCGTCATAGAGCGAGGCGTCGGTCAGAGAGGTGAGTTCGCCCACGGGTTCCGAGGTCGTCCGGCCGATCTGCGAACCCTTCTTCACGGGGCGTCCGGCCGCGAGGTCGTCGAGCAGCTTGCCGAAGCTCTCCGCCGTGAGATCCTCGTAATAGTCGTTGTTGATCTGCACCATCGGCGCGTTGCAGCACGCGCCGAGGCATTCCACCTCGAGCCAGCTGAAATCGCCGTTCGCGGTGACGTGGCGTTGATCGCCGATCCGGCTTTCGCAGACCTTCACGAGGTCGTCCGCGCCGCGCAGCCGGCAGGGCGTCGTCCCGCACAACTGCACGAAGAACCGCCCGACAGGCTCGAGATTATACATCGTGTAGAAGGTCGCGACCTCGAGCACGCGGATATAAGCCATGCCCAGCATGTCCGCGACATATTCGATCGCGGCCTTGGGCAGCCAATACTGATGCTGTTCCTGCGCGCGCCAGAGCAGCGGGATCACCGCCGAGGCCTGCCGACCTTCGGGATAACGCGCGATCACGGTCTTCGCCCAAGCGAGGTTCTCCGCGTCGAACGCGAAGCTCGCGGGCTGGATCGCCTCGGGTGCCAGTCTGCGGACGGCCATGCCTTACTTCCCCAAAGACGCGCCGATCGGATCGATCAGCGGTCCACCTCTCCGAACACGATGTCGAGCGAACCCAGCACGGCGGAGACGTCCGCCAGCATGTGACCGCGACACATGAAATCCATCGCCTGCAGATGCGCGAAGCCGGGAGCCCGGATGCGGCAGCGATAGGGCTTGTTGCCGCCGTCCGAGACCAGATGCACCCCGAACTCTCCCTTCGGAGCTTCGACGGCGGCATAGACCTCGCCCTCCGGCACCTTGAAGCCCTCGGTGTAGAGCTTGAAGTGGTGGATGAGCGATTCCATCGAGCGCTTCATCTCGCCGCGCTTGGGCGGGAACACCTTGCCGTCCGTCGTCGCGAAAGGCCCCTGCCCTTCCGGCGCGCTCAGCTTGGCGCAGCACTGCTTCATGATGCGGACCGACTGCCGCATCTCTTCCATGCGGATGCAGTAGCGGTCGTAGCAGTCGCCGTTCTTGCCGACCGGGATGTCGAATTCGAGCTCTTCATAGCACTCGTAAGGCTGCGCCTTGCGCAGATCCCACGGCGCGCCGGAGCCGCGCACCATCACGCCCGAAAAGCCCCATTTCCAGCATTCGTCGAGCGAGACGACGCCGATGTCGACGTTGCGCTGCTTGAAGATGCGGTTGTCGGTCAGCAGGCCTTCGAGGTCGTCGAGCACCTGCGGGAAGGCGTCGCACCAGGCGTCGATGTCGGCGATCAGCTTCTGCGGCAGGTCCTGATGCACGCCGCCGGGCCGGAAATAGGCCGCATGCATGCGCGCGCCCGAGGCCCGCTCATAGAAGATCATCAACTTTTCGCGCTCCTCGAAACCCCAAAGCGGCGGAGTCAGCGCGCCGACGTCCATCGCCTGAGTGGTGACGTTGAGAAGATGCGAGAGGATGCGGCCGATCTCGGAATAGAGCACCCGGATGAGCTGCCCGCGTTTCGGCACCGTGATGCCGAGAAGCTTCTCGATCGCCATGCAATAGGCGTGTTCCTGGTTCATCGGCGCGCAGTAATCGAGCCGATCGAAATAGGGCATCGCCTGAACATAGGTCTTCGCCTCGATCAGCTTCTCGGTGCCGCGATGCAGCAGGCCGATATGCGGATCGACGCGCTCGACGACTTCGCCGTCGAGTTCCAGCACCAGACGCAGCACGCCGTGCGCCG
>JAIXTT010000076.1 GCA_027483795.1 Hyphomicrobiales bacterium | reverse complement strand
TTCGTGGACTTCACCTCGAACACGCCGTCGCCGATCTCGAGGATCGACACGTCGAAGGTGCCGCCGCCGAGGTCATAGACCGCGACCGTGCCGGTCTTCTTCTTGTCGAGGCCGTAGGCGAGCGCCGCCGCGGTCGGCTCGTTGATGATGCGGAGCACTTCGAGGCCCGCGATGCGCCCCGCGTCCTTCGTCGCCTGACGCTGCGCGTCGTTGAAATAGGCCGGCACCGTGATCACGGCCTGCGTGACGGTTTCGCCCAGGAAGCTTTCGGCCGTCTCCTTCATCTTCTGCAGGATGAAGGCGGAGATCTGGGAGGGCGAATACTGCTTGCCGTGGGTCTCGACCCAAGCGTCGCCGTTCGAGGCCTTCACGATCTTGTAGGGGACGAGGCCCATGTCCTTCTGGGTCATCGGGTCGGCGAAGGTGCGGCCGATGAGGCGCTTGATCGCGAAGAAGGTGCCTTCGGGGTTCGTCACCGCCTGACGCTTGGCCGGCTGGCCGACGAGCCGCTCCTCCGAATCCGAGAAGGCCACCACGGAGGGGGTCGTACGCGCGCCTTCCGCATTCTCGATCACCCGCGGCGCGGAGCCTTCCATCACGGCCACGCAGCTGTTCGTGGTGCCGAGGTCGATACCGATCACTTTCGCCATGTTCACATCCCTTTCGGCAGCGGGACCGCCGTGCCCCGGAGCGGCTCCGGCGTCTGGCCTTCGGATCGGGCGTAAGCCCGCCCTCGGGCCGGTCCCCTACAGGACTTGGTCGTCACGGGCGAATACCCGCGTTCGCGGCGTATATATGTGGGGGGGTCTGGGGCCGCAAGGAGCGAAGGCGCAAGGCTGTACCGCGCGCTCAATCGCCGTGGGTCGCGGAACCGCTTCGCCCCGCCTCCCAGCCGAGCATCGCCCGCTTGCGCGTGACGCCCCAATGATAGCCCGTCAGCGCGCCCGAGCGGCCGAGCACGCGATGGCAGGGAACCACGAAGGACACCGGATTCCGGCCGACGGCCGCACCCACGGCGCGGGATGCGGTCGGCCTTCCGATGCTCCGGGCCACGTCGGAATAGGTCGTCGCGCGACCGAGCGGAATGCGCAGCAGAGTCTCCCAGACGCGGACTTCGAAATCGGTGCCGATCAGGACGACGCGCAGCGGCCGATCGGCGCTCCATTCCGCGGGGTCGAAGGCGCGGCAGGCAAGGGCCGCCGTCGCGACGGCATCCTCGACGAACTGCGCCCGCGGCCAACGCCGCACCATGTCGGCAAGCGCCGCCGCCCGATCCTCGCCGTCGACGAAGCCCAATCCGGCGAGCCCGCGCGGCGTCGCGACGACGATCGCCTCGCCGAAGGGCGAGGGGTGGAAACCGTAATGCAGCACGAGGCCCGCGCCGCCCGCCTTCCATTCCCCCGGCGACATCGCCTCATGCGTCACGAACAGATCGTGCAGCCTCCCGGGTCCGGAGAGCCCCGTTTCCAGCGCCGCGTCCAGCACGCTCGCCGAATCCCTGAGCAGCGCCCGCGCATGATCGAGCGTGATCGCCTGCAGGAAGGCCTTGGGCGACAGCCCGGCCCAACTCCGGAAGACGTGATGCAGATGCGAGGCGGACAGCCCGACATGCGCGGCGATCTCCTCGATCTCGGGCTGCCGCTTCCATTCCGCGGTGATGAAGGCGAGCGCGCGCCGCACGACGTCGTAGTCGGCGACGGAAGCTTCGAGGGCGGGCGGGCGTTCGGCGAAAAGGGTCGTCATGGCGGCGTGTCCGAAGGTGACGGGCTCACGCTAGTCCGAGGCGGGTCGGAGGGACACCCGAAAGCGACGAAGAAGGATCCTGTCGAGCCGCTCTCCCGTCATTGCGGGGAGCGAAGCGACGCGGCGATCCATGCCGGGCGCGGAGTACCATCTCCGACCGTCGGCCGGATCGCTTCGCTTCCGCTCGCAATGACGGAACCGCTACGCATGCGCATGATCGTAAGTCGGCCCTCGACGCGCTTCCGCGAGCGCCGCGCCGAGCGCCGTCCCGAAGCTCTCCTTCTCGTCGGCCGAGAGGAACCCGCCGACGCCGACCGCCTGGCCGCGCGAGACCAGCGCGAGCTTCTGCACGCCGAATTCGGGATGCACGTCCTTGTGGAGCCGCGTCCAGAGCGGGTTCATCCGCCATTCCTGCGGCCCGTCGCGCCAATGCACCTTGCGCAAACGAAGCTGCACCGGGCTGACCGTGATCTCCTCATAGCCCCGCGCCTCCGCGAAATTCCGGCGGAAGGCGAAGTAAAGCAGCGCCACGTCGAGACCGTAGAAGCCCGCGACCGGCCAGAAGCCCAGCACGATGAAGGGGATGCTCGCGAAGATCGCCGCGAAGGCGACGATGGCCATCACGAGGCGGAACCCGCTCGGCATGAGCGAACGATGCGGCCTGATCACGGTGGTGAACAGGGGCCGTTCGGCGATCTCGGCGACGTCGTTCATCGGGGGGTCCATGCATCTTCCCGCCGGCGGAGGCCCTTACTATAACGCCGTCATGCCCGTGAAGAAGCCCGCCGCGACGAAGCGCCCCGCCCGGAAGCCGAAAAGCCCGAAGCCGCTGCCCGCAGAGGCCGTCAGGACGGTCTTCGCGCGGCTTCACGCGATCGACCCCGAGCCGAAGGGCGAGCTCGAACATGTGAATCCCTATACGCTGCTCGTCGCGGTGGCGCTTTCGGCGCAGGCGACGGACGCGGGCGTGAACAAGGCCACCCGCCCGCTCTTCGCGAAGGTCACGACGCCGCAGGAGATGGTCGCCCTCGGCGAGGACGCGCTGCGCGACGCGATCAAGACGATCGGGCTCTTCCGCAACAAGGCGAAGAACGTGATCGCGCTGTCGAAGGCGCTGATCGAGAACCACGCCGGCGAAGTGCCCGCCGACCGGGAGGCGCTGGAGAAGCTTCCGGGCGTCGGCCGCAAGACGGCGAACGTCGTCCTCAACATGGCCTTCGGCATGCCGACCATGGCGGTCGATACGCATGTCTTCCGCGTCTCGAACCGCCTGCCGCTCGCCCCGGGCAAGACGCCCGCGGCGGTGGAGCGCGGCCTCGACAAGGTCGTGCCGAAGGAGTTCGGCCTGCACGCCCATCACTGGCTGATCCTGCACGGCCGCTATGTCTGCAAGGCCCGGAAGCCGGAGTGCTGGCGCTGTCCCGTCGCCGATCTCTGCCGTTTCGAGCCCAAGACACCCGCCCCCGGACGACCGGCCGTGAAGCCGGAGGCGACGGCGGTCTGAGCCGCGGCCGCGAGGCCTCAGCCGGTCAGAATCAACGCCGCAAGCCCGACCGATCCCACCACGATCCGCCACCAGCCGAACACGGCGAAGCCGTGCCGGCCGACATAGTCGAGCAGGCCCTTCACGACCACGAGACCCGCGACGAAGGCCGAGACGAAACCCAGCGCCACGATCGCCCCGTAGTCGGGCGTGAGGATGCCCGCATTCTTGTAGAGGTCATAGGCGAAGGCGCCGGTCATGGTCGGGATGGAGAGGAAGAAGGAGAATTCCGCCGCCGCCCGCTTGTCGGCGCCCATCAGCATCGCGCCGACGATGGTCGAGCCCGAACGCGAGACGCCCGGGATCATGGCCGCGCATTGGACGAGGCCGATCTTGAAATACATCGCGAGCGGGAAGCGCGTCGCGTCGTCATGCTTGCGCGACAGGGGCAGATCGTCGACGACGAGCAGCACGATCCCGCCCGCGATCAGCGAGACGCAGACGACCCAAGGGTTGAACAGCACGCCCTTGATGAAGCCGTGCAGCATCGCGCCGAGCAGCGCCGCGGGCAGGAAGGCGACGAGCACGCCCAGCACGAAGATGCGCGCCTGCTTCTCGGCGGGCAGCGCGAGCGCGATCCCGAGCAGCTTGCGGAAATAGACGCCCGTCAGCGCGAGGATCGCGCCCAATTGGATCAGCACGGCGAAGGTCTTGTCGAACCGGGCATCGCCGAAGCCGAGACCCAGAAGACTTTCGGCGAGCAGGATATGCCCGGTCGAGGAGACGGGCAGGAACTCGGTCAATCCTTCGATGAGACCGAGAAGGACGGCCTTGAGGGCGAAGATCGGATCCATCGGTTTCCTTCGGGTCTGAGAACGCGGAAACGGGTTGCCGTCGGGGAGTCCCGGTTCTATACGGAGCCCCCGCATGCCGCCATGCTGCATGCGCGCGGATCGCGGAAGCTTCGCCGCGCACCGTTAAGATGCCCTGAAACCGAGTCCGGTCCGGAGAGCCGTCACCATGGCGACGCTTCACCACCATTCCCTTTGCCCGCTGTCGCGATTCGTGCGGCTGGTGCTGGGGGAGTTCGGACTCGAGGCGGATCTCGTGGAAGAGCGCGTCTGGGAACGTCGCACGGAATTCCTGCTGATCAACCCCGCCGGTCGGACGCCCGTCTTCACCGAGGAACAGGTCGGTGCGGTGCCCGGCGCGGCGGTGATCGCCGAATATCTCGACGAGACGCGCGGCCTCGCGCTCGGCGAAAGGCGGCTCCTGCCGTCGGATCCGAAAGGGCGCGTCGAAGTCCGCCGCCTCCTCGACTGGTTCAACGTCAAGATGCATGACGAGGTCACGAGCTATCTCGTGACGGAGAAGGTCTTCAAGCGGTTCATGGGGCCGGAGCACGGCGGCGGCGCACCCGACATGTCGGCGATCCGCGCGGCACGCTCCAATATCCGCTATCATCTTTCCTATATCGGCTTCCTGATCGGAGGGCGGAACTGGCTCGCGGGCGACCGGCTGACCTATGCCGACCTCGCCGCGGCCGCCCAGCTCTCCTCGGCGGATTATCTGGGCGACGTTCCGTGGCACGAGAACGAGGCGGCGAAGAACTGGTATGCGCGGGTGAAGTCCCGACCGTCCTTCCGTCCGCTGCTGGCGGACCGGGTGCCGGGGATGCAGCCCGCCGATCACTACGCGGATCTGGACTTCTGACGGGCGAAGCGCTCAAACGCGCCCTTCTCGCCCGCGCGACGGCGGAAGGCTTCGTCGCCGCCCGCGTGACGAGGCCGGACGCGGCCGAGCGGCTTCCCGAACGCCTCGCCGCCCATCTCGAAGCGGGCCGCCACGGCGACATGGCCTGGATGGCCGAGAACGTCGACCGCCGCGCCGACCCCCGCGCGCTCTGGCCCGCGGTGAAGAGCATCGTCATGCTCGGCACGAGCTACGCCCCGGACGTCGACCCCATGGCGACGCTCGGGCTCGCGGATCGCGGCACGATCTCCGTCTATGCGCGGATGAAGGACTATCACGACACGATCAAGGGCCGGCTCAAGCAGACCGCCGGCATACTCGCCGCCGCGGGCCATGAGGTGAAGGTCTTCGTCGACACCGCGCCCGTGATGGAGAAGCCGCTCGCCGCCGCCGCGGGCCTCGGCTGGCAGGGCAAGCACACGGTGCTGGTCTCGCGCGAGCACGGCTCCTGGCTCTTTCTCGGCGCGATCTTCACCACCGCCGATCTGCCCCCCGATCCGCCCGAAACGGATCATTGCGGTTCCTGTCGCCGCTGCATCGCGGCCTGCCCGACCGACGCCTTTCCGAGCCCCTACGAACTCGATTCACGCCGCTGCATCGCCTATCTCACCATCGAGCATCAGGGCCCGATCCCGCGGGAATTCCGCGCCCCCATGGGCAACCGGATCTACGGCTGCGACGATTGCCTCGCCGTCTGCCCTTGGAACAAGTTCGCCGCAGCGACGCGCGACGCGAAGCTCGCCGCGCAGGACGAATTCGAAGCGCCGCGGCTCGCCGACCTCGTCCGTCTCGACGACGTGGCCTTCCGCGCCCGCTTTGCGGGCACGCCCGTGAAGCGGACCGGCCGCGACCGCTTCGTCCGCAACGTCCTGATCGCGGTCGGCAATTCCGGCGATGCCGCGCTCGCATCCGACGCCGAGCGCCTCCTCGACGACGCCTCGCCGCTCGTCCGCGGGGCCGCCGTCTGGGCTTATTCGCGCCTTGCGTCGCGGGAAGCGTTCGACGCGGCCCGCAATCTTCGTCTAGTCTCGGAAGAGGACGCGACCGTCCGCGAAGAATGGGCGGCCGCCGGGGAGACCGCGCCATGAGCCTCGTGATCTTCGGTTACGGCTATACGGGCCGCGTCTTCGCCGAGCATGTCCGCTCCCGTTTCTCCCGCGTGGTCGGCACGGTCCGCCGGCCGGGCCCCGGCCGGGCGGGCCCGGGCGTCGAGCTGATCCGTTTCGACGGCGACGGCCATGACGAAGGCCTCCCCGAGATCATCGCCGCGGCGGAGGCCGTGCTCGTCTCGATTCCTCCCGACGAAACGGGCGATCCGACGCTGGAAATGTTCGGCGACACGCTTGCCGCCGCGCCGCACCTGCGTTGGATCGGCTATCTTTCCACGGTCGGGGTCTACGGGGATCACGGCGGCGGCCGGGTCGACGAAACCTCCGAACTGAAACCCGCTTCCGACCGCTCGCTCCGCCGGGTGCAGGCCGAACAGAGCTGGCTGGATTTCGGTCAGGACACCGGCCGATGCGTCCAGATCTTCCGCCTCGCCGGCATCTACGGCCCCGGCCAGAACGCGCTCGTCAACCTCGCCGCCGGAACGGCCCGGCGGATCGTGAAGCCCGGGCAGGTCTTCAACCGCATCCATGTCGAAGACATCGCCCGCGTGCTCGCGGCCTCGCTCGACCGGCCCCGCCCCGAGGCCATCTACAACGTTTCGGACGACGAGCCCGCACCCCCGCAGGACGTGGTGGCCTATGCGGCCTCGCTCCTCGGGCTCGAGCCCCCGCCGGAGACGCCTTTCGAACAGGCTCGGCTGTCGCCCATGGCGGCGAGCTTCTATGCCGAGAACAAACGGGTCTCGAACCGGCTCATCCGTGAGGAATTGGGCGTCGACCTCGCCTATCCGACCTACCGCGAGGCGCTGCGCGCGCTGCAGGCGGCCGGAGAGGGCGTTCAGGCGGCGTAACGGTCGCCCTCGGAGCCGAAATAGCCGACATAGCGCGGGTGGATGTCCTTGACGGGCAGCACCACCAGAACATCCGTCGTGCCGAATTGCCGATCGATCACGGCACCGTCCCCGAAGCGCGCCCCGACCCGAAGATAACCCTTCACCAAGGGCGGCAGCGCCTGCATCAGGGTCTTGGGATCGACCGCATCGAGCGGGACGCGGTTCATGTCGACATGGAGGCGCGGCAGCGCCTTGGCGCACCACTCGTCCGCCGCCCGGGCGTTCTTGGCCAGATAGGACAGCGGCAGGGCGAGACGGTCGGGGTCGGTGCCTTCGAAGCTTGCGCAGCCGAACATCACGTCGATCTTGTGCCGCCGGACATAGGCCCAGATGCCGTGCCAGAGCAGTTCCACCGTGCGCTTGTCGCGATAGGGCTTCTCCACGCAGGAGCGCCCGAGCTCGAGGAAACGCAGGCCGGGATGGGCCGCGATCATCGGCGCGACGTCGAATTCGGAAGCCGTGTAGAAGCCGCCGTGCCGCTCGGCGACGTCCTGCCGGAGCAGGCGATAGGTGCCCACCACTTTCGGCCTGAACGTACCGGGCACGGGCTTCACGCCGGGGATCGGCTTGTGCGGAACCGCCGTGTCGACGACCAGAAGATGGTCGCAGATCGCGTCATAGGCGTCGACGTCGCGGCGCTTGAGCCGGCTGCGCAGATCGGGAACCGCCGACATTTCCTCGTAGAAGACGCGCCAGCGCAGCTTCTGCGCCCGCTTCACGTCCTTCTTCGTCCGAGCGAGGCGCACTTCGAGCGTCCCGGAACGACCGAGGATTTCCGCCGCCGGATCGTCGAGAAAAGCGGCGAGGAAGGGCGCGGCGAATTGGGCTCGGAGCGCCGCAGGAATGGCGGCGAAGGCGGGGCGATACTGCGTGTCCGTCATGACGTCGAACGATCCCGGCGGGACGCGATTCGTCCCTTCATGCTGTGTGACCACGCAAGCGTGACGGCAAGATGACGGCCGCGGCTCCGCTTCCGCGAATTGACGCCGGGCGGGGCTTGAACCGATCCTCTCCGTCGTTCTTCGGTTCATCGGTTTCATGTCCTTTCATTTTTCATGATCGATCCGCCCGCCGACTCCCGCATCTAGACCATGTCAGGGCCTTCGCCGCCCTCACCGTGTTCCTCTTGCACTTCTCGATCCGACGCTCGTCTTCTTCGGCCAGGGCATGACGGGGGTCTCCATCTTCATGGTGCTGAGCGGCTATCTATTCGCGAAACTGACGGAGGGTCGGCGGATCGCCTACGGGCTCCTGATCGCCTGATACGACCGCAGCTTCACCTTTGCCGATCGGGGGCTCTCGAAGGCCGCGGCGGCGTTCGGGCGCTGGAGCTGTTCGTTCTATCTCCTGCTCCGTTTCTTCGTCGTCCACTTCATCGCGCTGATCGAGGCACGGTTCGGCTCCGGGCTAAGTCGTCTTCGAACGGCCGTTCCTCAAGGTCGGCGGGAGCTCTCTGCATCCCGCGGGCGACGCAGGATCGTCAGGCCAAGGCCGCGTCGAAGGCCGCGGAACGGTATGACAGCGCTTCTGCAAAATGAATGCGCCGGACCCGCTTCTCCGCGTCGAGATCGGCAAGCGTCCGGGCGGTCCGGACTACGCGGTGATAGCCCCGTGCCGAAAGGCGCATCACGTCGGCCGCGTCCCTGAGCAGCCGCAGCCCTTCCGCGTCGGGCTCCGCGATCCGATCGACCGCAGCCGCCGGAAGCGAAGCGTTGGTGAGCGTTTCGGGAAGCCCGAGGGCGGCGTTGCGGGCATGCTGGAGGCGGCGCGCGGCGGCGACGCGCCCCGCGACCGCGGCGGAGGCTTCCGACGCGGCGGGCAGGATCAGATCGGAGGCCGCGACGGCCGGCACTTCGATGCGCAGGTCGATCCGGTCGAGCAGCGGGCCGGAAAGCCTCGCCAGATACTGCGCCATGCATTTCTCGTTGGGTGCGCGACGGCAGGCATAGCCGGGTTCCGTCGCCTTGCCGCAGCGGCAGGGATTCATCGCCGCCACGAGCTGGAAGCGTGCCGGATAGACGGCGCGGTGATTGGCCCGTGCGATCACCACCTCGCCGGTTTCGAGCGGCTGGCGGAGGCCGTCGAGCACCTGCGGCTGGAATTCCGGCAATTCGTCGAGAAACAACACGCCGTGATGGGCGAGCGAGGCCTCGCCCGGCCGGGCATGGATGCCCCCGCCGACCAAGGCCGCCATGGAGGCGGAATGATGCGGGGCGCGGAAGGGGCGGCGGTCGGTGAGTTCTCCGCCCGCAAGCGCGCCCGCCACCGAATGCACCATCGAGACTTCCAGAAGCTCCATCGGCCCGAGCGGGGGCAGGATCGAGGGGAGACGCGCGGCGAGCATCGACTTGCCCGAGCCCGGCGGCCCCGACATCAGCAGATTGTGCCCGCCCGCCGCGGCGATCTCGAGGGCGCGCTTGGCGCTTTCCTGTCCCTTGATGTCGGCGAGATCGGGCAAAGTCCCCGCATGGACGCGCACCGCGGGCTCCGGCCGGGACAGCACCTGCGTGCCCTTGAAATGATTGGCGAGCTGGATGAGCGAGCGCGGCGCGATCACGGCGAGGTCGCGCGAGGCCCAGGCGGCTTCCGGCCCGCAGGCTTCGGGGCAGATCAGGCCCCTGCCCGCCTTCCATGCCGCCATCGCGGCGGGCAGCACGCCCGCCACCGGGGTGAGCGTGCCGTCGAGCGCCAATTCGCCGAGCACGGCGAAGCCTTCCAGCGCATCCGACGGGATCGCACCGAGCGCCGCCATCAGCCCGAGCGCGATCGGCAGGTCGAAATGGCTGCCCTCCTTGGGCATGTCGGCCGGCGCGAGATTGACGGTGATGCGCTTGGCGGGCAGGGCGAGGCCGGAGGCGATCAGCGCCGAGCGGACGCGTTCGCGCGATTCCCCCACCGCCTTGTCCGGCAGACCGACGATGTTGAAGACGACGGTGCCGGGAATGACCATCACCTGAACGTCGACCGGCTTGGCCTCGATGCCCTCGAAGGCGACGGTCGAAACGCGGGTGGTCATGAAAAAGCCTCGGCGGAACCCGTCGAGGCTAGCCGCTGCAAGGGGTCGGCGCACCCTGTCGGAAAGGACGGGGTGCTTCGCGTCAGCCCTTCGTCGGCTTCTCGCCGACCGGACCGCCCGCAGCCTTCCAGGCCGTGAAGCCGCCGCCGACATGGGCGGCCTTGGCCAAGCCCATCTCCTGCGCCGTGCGGGTCGACAGCGCCGAACGCCATCCGCTCGCGCAATAGAAGACGAAACGACGGTCCTCGGCGAAGACGGGCTTGTGATAGGGGCTTTCGGGGTCGATCCAGAATTCGAGCATGCCGCGCGGGCAATGGAACGCGCCGGGGATCATGCCCTCGCGCTCGAGTTCGCGCGGATCGCGGAGATCGACGAAGACCACGTCGTCCGAACCGTGAAGCCCGACCGCCTCGGCCGCCGGAACCGTCTCGATCGCGGCGTTCGCCTCGTCGAGCAGCGCCTTGTAACCCTTCTTCATGATGCCTCCGTCACATGTCGAGGACGTTCAGACGTCCCGGGCGATTCCCGCCAAACGATACACCGCTTCCAACGCTTCGCGCGGCGTCATCGCGTCCGGGTCGAGCGCCGCCACCGCCTCGCGCAGCGGGTCGGGCCGTTCGGGCTCCGCCGTCTTCACCGACGCCTTGGCGGCGACCGCGAAGAGGGGAAGGTCGTCGATCAGCCTTTCGACGGGCGCCTGCCGGTCATGGGCTTCGAGTTCGTCGAGGATCACCCGCGCACGCTCCACGACCCCGCGCGGCAGGCCCGCGAGCTTGGCGACCTGAATGCCGTAGCTGCGGTCCGCGGTGCCGGGCACGACCTCGTGCAGGAAGATCACGTCGCCTTTGAACTCGGTGACGCGCACGGTCATCGTCTTCAGCCGGGCGAGGCGGCGTGCCAATGCCGTCAGTTCGTGGAAATGGGTGGCGAAGAGCCCGCGGCAGCGGTTCGTCTCGTGCAGATGCTCGATCGTCGCCCAGGCGATCGAGAGCCCGTCGAAGGTCGCCGTGCCGCGGCCGATCTCGTCGAGGATCACGAGCGAGCGTTCGGTCGCCTGATTGAGGATCGCCGCCGTCTCGATCATCTCGACCATGAAGGTGGAGCGCCCGCGCGCCAGATCGTCGGCCGCGCCGACGCGCGAGAACAGTCGGTCGACGACGCCGAGATGCGCGCGCTTCGCGGGGACGAAGCTTCCCGCCTGCGCGAGCACGGCGAGGATCGCGTTCTGCCGGAGATAGGTCGATTTGCCCGCCATATTGGGGCCGGTGACGAGGGCGATGCGTCCGCCTTCGCCCGG
The DNA here is from genome assembly GCA_027483795.1 of Hyphomicrobiales bacterium. Taxonomy (GTDB): domain Bacteria; phylum Pseudomonadota; class Alphaproteobacteria; order Rhizobiales; family Beijerinckiaceae; genus JAIXZO01. The sequence goes on along the minus strand of JAIXTT010000076.1, from coordinate 2,568 downwards.
GCCGGGCGGCCCGAGGTCCGAATCGTTCGCCACGAAGGCCTCGCCGTCGCGCGCCAGCGCCTGTTCGACCACCGGATGCCGCGCGCCGTCGAGCGTGAAGGCGAGCGAGGCGTCGACCACGGGCCGGGTCCAGTCGCCCTCTTCGGCCCGCTCGGCGAGCGCCGCCGCGACGTCGATCTCCGCAAGCGCCTCCGCCGCGGCCTTCAGCGGGCCCGCCGCGTCCAGCACCTCACGCAGGAGCCGTTCGAAGATCGCGATCTCCAGCGCGAGCGCCCGGTCCGCCGCCGAGGCGATGCGGCTTTCGAGGTCGGACAGCTCCGCCGTCGAGAACCGCATCGCCCCTTGCATCGTCTGGCGATGGATGAAGATCGCGTTGAGCGGCGGCGCGACGAAGGTTTCCCCGACCTGCTGCGGCACTTCGAGGAAATAGCCGAGGAAATTGTTGTGCTTGATCCTGAGCGTCCGCGCCCCGGTCTCCTCGGCGTAGCGGGCCTGAAGCGCCGCGATCACGCGCCGGCTTTCGTCGCGCAGCGCACGCGCCTCGTCGAGCGCGGCTTCCGCCCCCGCCCGCACGAAGCCGCCGTCCCGCGCGCGGAGCGGGAGTTCGTCGTCGAGCGCCGCGGACAGCGAAGCGTGCAGCGCCGGGTCGAGCCCCCGCAGCCTCTCGACCGCCGCGGCGATCTCGTCCGGCACCTCCGCCTTCGCGGACAGCATCGACGCCAGTTTCCGCCCGGCCTCGACCGCATCGCGCACCGCAGCGAGATCGCGCGGCCCGCCGCGGTCCACCGCGAGCCGCGACAAGGCGCGCGCGATGTCCGGCGCGCCCTTCAATGCCGCCCGGACGTCCGCGCGCAGCGGGCGGTCCGCGGCGAAGCGGTCCACCGCATCGAGCCGCCGCGCGATCGCGGACGGATCGGTGAGCGGCCCGGCGATGCGCTCGGCGAGCAGCCGCGCGCCCCCGGGCGTCACGGTGCGGTCCACCGCCGCAAGCAAGCTGCCCGAACGATCGCCCGAAAGCGTCCTCGTGATTTCCAGATTGGCCCGCGTCGCGGCGTCGATCCGCATCGCCCCGCCGCGCGTCTCCGCGGAGGGCGGGGAGAGGGGCGGCCGCGCGCCGAACTGCGTCCGCTCGACATAGGCCACCGCGGCGGCGGCGGCCGCGATCTCCGCCCGCGTGAGATTCCCGAAGCCCGCGAGCGTGCCCACGCCGAAGAAATCGATGAGCCGCCGCTCCGCCGAGGCGGGGTCGAAGCCGTCGCGCGCGAGCGGCGTGACCGCCGCGCCGCAGTCACGCCAGACCGCGCGGAAGGCGGGCTCGTCGAGCACCGCGTCGGGCACCAGCACTTCGCTGGGCTCGAGCCTCCCGATCTCGGCCGGAAGCCCGGCTTCGTCCGTCTCCAGCACGACGAAGGCGCCCGTCGAGATGTCCACCGAAGCGATCCCGTAACGCCAACCGCCTTCCGGCGACCGCACCCGTGCCACGGCCGAGAGCCGGTTCGCACGGGACGGGTCGAGCAGCGTCTCCTCCGTCAATGTGCCGGGCGTGACGAGGCGCACGACGTCGCGCTTCACCACGGATTTCGCACCGCGCTTCTTCGCTTCCGCCGGGTCCTCGACCTGCTCGCAGACGGCCACCCGGTGTCCCGCGGCGATGAGCCGCTGCAGATAGTCGTCGGCGCGCTCCACCGGCACGCCGCACATCGGAATGTCCTCGCCGCGATGCTTGCCGCGCTTGGTGAGCACGATGCCGAGCGTGCGCGAGGCGATCTCCGCATCGCCGAAGAACAGTTCGTAGAAGTCGCCCATCCGATAGAAGAGCAGGCTGTCCGGATTGGCCGCCTTGATCTCGATGTATTGGGCCATCATCGGCGTCGCGCCGGCATCCGCGGCGAGGCGCGGATCGGCAACGGATCGGTCGGCGGCGGACGGGATCATGCCGGGCACGCTAGCAAAGGCTTTCCGCCGCTTCATCCCGCAGCGGCGCCCGCGCGCATGCTTTCCCCCGAAAGATGCGGTCGATCGTCGCTTGTGCGCGGGAGCGACCCTCCGTAACTTGGCCGCCCCGAGGAAACGATCCGGCCAAGCTCATGTCCGACAAGAAACCGCCGAAAAAGCTCTCCCGCCCGAACATCAGCGATCAGGAAGCGCTCCTGTTCCACTCCATGGGCCGGCCCGGCAAGCTCGAGATCGTACCCACCAAGCCGATGGCGACGCAGCGCGACCTGTCGCTCGCCTATTCGCCCGGCGTCGCCGTGCCCGTGAAGGCCATCGCGGAAGATCCCTCCCGCGCCTTCGACTACACGACCCGCGGCAATCTCGTCGCCGTCATCTCGAACGGCACCGCCATTCTCGGCCTCGGCAATCTCGGCGCGCTCGCCTCCAAGCCCGTGATGGAAGGCAAGTCCGTCCTCTTCAAGCGCTTCGCCGACGTCGATTCGATCGACCTCGAGGTGGACACCGAGGACACGGAAGCCTTCATCAACTCCGTGCGTTATCTCGGACCCTCCTTCGGCGGCATCAATCTCGAGGACATCAAGGCTCCCGAGTGCTTCATCATCGAGGAGCGGC
>JAIXTT010000049.1 GCA_027483795.1 Hyphomicrobiales bacterium | reverse complement strand
TCGATGGTGCAGAACGGATAATTCGCCGCCTGCGCCGCCGCCGTCTGGGTGAGCGCGTTGAAGAGGGTCGACTTGCCGACGTTCGGCAGGCCGACGATGCCGCATTTGAAGCCCATGGGAGGTGTACCGCCTTCGGTCGAAATTCTTGAGCCCGCCTATGGAGGCGAACGGGCCAAAAGGCAAGGCGGGCAACAGGAGTCAAAAGCGCAGGGCTCTGAGCCTAGCCCCTGTCAGAAGTGAGAAGATCCCTAATAATCCAAATAGGCAGGATCATAAGCGGGTTTATTTCTTGCTGCCTTCGAACAAAGCCGTTTCGCTCATAAAATCTCGTTGTTTTCTCGTTCAATGATCGAAGCGCAATGCCATATATGGGAACATGATAACTCACCTTATGCGCTCTTAATAAAGCATCCATCATCATGTGACGTCCAATCCCGTTACCATGATGCGAGCGATTGACCCCTATATGATTTATAAATATCAAAGGAGCAGGATCGCTCCTATAACGGTTACCATCCTGCTCAAAAAGATACTCTGCAGTTATTTGGCCAAGCGACAGCGAATAAACGCCAATAGCAATCTTGTTACCACTGAAGCGAGCACAGAATACTCTCGACTGGTCTCGTGAGTGGAATTTGAAAGCTTTATTCTTTACCCAACCATCAATGCTATTCTCGCCACAGCAAAACTGACGAACGCAGTCTCTTGACTCAATTTCGCTGATCGCGAGGCCTGAAAGGCTCCCGCTCGACATTGTGCCCATCGCCTAAATTGTTGATATAGAATTCGTAAGTTCTACGAAGTTCTTCAGGCACCCCGCCCGACTTCTTATATGCTTCCCGGCAAAAATCGTACGCTTCTCGATCGGTCTTAAAGAACGGCTTCTCTTTACGATTTCCACCGAACCAGTCGCGCAGCACGTCAGTTAATGACAGAACCATAGCGGACCTCTTGGGCTATCCCCGTTGCGTAATGACACTCTATCGCCCGGGTGTAAACTCGGATCCAATCAGGCCGTCCAGATTTTTCGCCAAAATTCGGCGGTATGCACCCAAGATAGGCGAGTGAGCGGTCACTCGTGACGCCGCTCAGCCCTTCGTGCCCAAGGTCTTCACGTCGCCCCAGCCGCGGCCTTCCATCGCGAGATGGACCTTGTTCTGGAAGGCGACGTCGTCGGCCTCGGCGAGTTGGTCGGCATGATCCGCGCAGGCGCGGCAGAGGTCCTCGACCCAGTCGCGCTCGGCCTTGCCGAAATCGTTCAGCACATAGGCGTGCACGAGTTCCTTCGCGCCGGGATGGCCGATGCCCATGCGGACGCGGCGATAGTCGTTGCCGCAGAGCGCGGTGATGGAGCGCAGGCCGTTGTGGCCGGCGTTCCCCCCGCCGAGCTTCATGCGGAGCTTGGCGGGCGGAAGATCGAGCTCGTCATGGAAGACGATCACGTCGGCGAGCGCGATCTTGAAGAAGCGCATGGCCTCGCCGACGGCGCGGCCGGACTCGTTCATATAGGTTTCGGGCTTGAGCAGGATCGCGCGTTCGCCGCCGATCACGGCTTCGGTCGCTTCGCCCTGGAAACGGCGACGCCAAGGACCGGCGCGATGCACGCGCGCGATCTCGTCCACGGCCATGAAGCCGATATTGTGCCGGTTGCCGGCATATTTCGCGCCCGGATTGCCGAGCCCCACGAAGAGCAGCATCGCGAAAATCCGTCCGTCGGAAACGAAGCGAGCGGGCCGGGGCCCGCTCGCAAAGGTCTTCGAGGCCTCGAAAGGGGAGCCTTACTTCTTGGCCGGGGCGGCCGGAGCGGCGGCGGCGGCCGGAGCCGGCTCCTCGTCCTTGCCCGACGGCGGCACGATCGTGACGACGGTGAAGTCGTCCTTGTCGACCGGGGTGCAGCCCTGCGGCAGCTTGATCGCCGAAATGTGGATCGAGTGGTTGAGGCCGACGCCCGTGAGGTCGACGTCCACCGAAGACGGGATGTCGTCGGCCGGGACGTTCAGCTCGATCGAATGGAGCACGATGTTGACCGTGCCGCCGTTCTTGATGCCCGGGCAGGCGTCCTGATTGAGGACGTGGACGGGCACTTCCACCTTGATCTTCTGGCCGGGCTTGAGGCGCAGGAAGTCGATGTGGATCGGGAAGTCCTTGACCGGATCCATCTGGTAGTCGCGCGGAAGGCCGCGGACCTTGGTTCCGTCGACGTCGATCTCGAACATCGTGGTGAGGAAGTGACCCGCGAAAATGAGCTTCTGCGCGGTGTTGTAGTCGATCGAGATCGACTGGGGCGCTTCGCCGCCGCCGTAGATCACGGCGGGGATCATGCCCTGACGACGAAGTTCGCGGGCGGCCCCCTTGCCGCTCTTCGCGCGCGCCGTCGCCTTGAGGTTCTTCATGGCCATCGGTCGGTTCCTTTGAAAGACGAAGGCCGCCGAAGCGGCCTTCCGGACTGCGCCCGAGCCTCCAAGGGTGTCAGACGGGCGCGGGCGTGCGTATAGCCGAGAATGCGGGGTGAGGCAAACGGGACTCAGGGTTCCCGATACGCCGCCACACGTTCCGCGACCGCCCGCAACCGGCGATCCCGCGTCCAAAGGGCGGCCCCGTCCGTCAGGCGTACCGAGGCGAGCAGGTGAGCGTCGACGAAGCCGATGCCGCTGTCCGCAAGATCTTCCGCCTCGATGAAGAGCCTCACTTCGGCGTCGGTGGCCCGAACCGCCGCGGGAAGAGCATCGAGCGCTTCGAGAATGATGCCGCGCTGCTTCAGATTGCCGAGCGCGATCTCGCCCGTCACGAACGGATGGACAAGGACACCGGCATCGTCGAGCAGGCGCACGAGCCGCGGTTCCGATCGTGCGAAATGGTCGATCCAGATCGAAGTGTCGACGAGGATCACCGCTTCTCGCCCCGCCGCCGCGGGATTGGCGCGGCCTGCGGTTCCGTTCCTCCGAGGCGCGCCAACCTCCGAGCGCTTTCGCGCTGAACCAGCGCCTTCAGCCCTTCACGGACCAGAGCCGAGGTTTCCATGACGCCGCTCAGGGAACGGGCCTTTTCGAGAAGGGCGTCGTCGATGGCGAGAGTCGTGCGCATGGCGGGCCTCCGATGCATCGAACATCGCATCGGATGATGCGCAGATCAATGCATCAGACGGGAGCCCGCCGGAGCGCCCTCAGTCGAACAGGCTCGACACGCTCTGTTCCAGCGCCGTGCGGCCGATGGCTTCGCCCATGAGCTGGGCGACGGAGACGACGCGGATGTTGCGGGCCACCTTCACCGCCTCGGTGGGCTGGATCGTGTCGGTGAGCACCAGTTCCTTGAGCTTGGAGGACGCGATGCGCGCCACCGCGCCGCCCGACAGCACGCCGTGGGTGATGTAGGCGAAGACTTCCTTCGCGCCCTTGGCGAGCAGCGCATCGGCCGCGTTGCAGAGCGTGCCGCCCGAGTCGACGATGTCGTCGACGAGGATGCAGGACCGGCCCGAAACGTCGCCGATGATGTTCATCACCTCGCTCTCGCCCGGACGCTCGCGGCGCTTGTCGACGATGGCGAGCGGCGCATCGATGCGCTTGGCGAGCGCGCGGGCGCGCACCACGCCGCCGACGTCCGGCGAGACGACCATGACGTTGCCGAGATCGAGCCGTTCCTTGATGTCGCGCGCCATCAGCGGGGCGGAGAACAGGTTGTCGGTCGGGATGTCGAAGAAGCCCTGGATCTGACCCGCATGCAGATCGAGCGTCAGCACGCGATCGGCGCCGGCATGGGTGATCAGATTGGAGACGAGCTTCGCCGAGATCGGCGTGCGGCCCGAAGCGCGGCGGTCCTGCCGGGCATAGCCGAAATAGGGCAGCACGGCCGTGATGCGCTTGGCCGAAGAGCGGCGCAGCGCATCGATGATGATCAGGAGTTCCATGAGGTGGTCGTTCGCGGGGAACGACGTCGACTGGATCACGAAGACGTCCTGACCGCGGACGTTCTCCTGAATCTCGACGAAGACCTCCATGTCCGCGAAGCGCCGGACCTGACATTTGGTCAACGGCATTTCGAGATAGGCTGCGACGGCTTCGGCGAGCGCACGGTTGGAATTGCCGGCGACGAGCTTGATCGCAGCTTTCATGGAAACACGGGCCTCATGCAGCGGGACGGGCCGTGCGGGCACACGGCCTCAGGAAGCTTCGTCCGGCTCTTAGCAGGGGCGTCCGAGCGTCACAATATCGCGAAGGGCCGGAATCACATCAAAGCTTGGGCAATTCCGGCCCCGAGCGTCCGTCAGGGCATCAATTGCCCGCCGTTGACCTCGACGACCTGCCCGATCACGTAGCCCGACAGCTTGTCGGAGGCGAGATAGAGGAAGGCGCCGACGCATTCGTCGGCCGTGCCGAGACGGCCCATCGGGATCGTGCCCTTGGCCGCATCCATGTGCTGTTCGGTCGACCAGCGCTCGTGGAAGGGCGTCGCGATGGTGCCCGGGGCCACGCCGTTGACGCGGATGCGGTCCGGCCAGAGATGCTTGGCCATGCCGCGGGTATAGGTGGAGACGAAGCCCTTCGACGCGGCATAGAGTTCCGCCCCGCCGCCGCCGCCGTTGCGCGCCGCGATGGAGGTGACGTTGATGATGTTGCCGCCGCCCTGCGCCTTCATGATCGGCTGCACCGCCTGGGTGAAGGCGATCAGCGACCAGACGTTGAGGTTCATCACCCGGTCGTAATGCTCGGGCGTGAGATCGGCGAGCTTCACGCGGCCGAGCATGCCGCCCGCATTGTTGACGAGCACGTCGATCCGGCCGAAGCGCTTCACCGTTTCGGCGACGATCTTCGCGGGGACGGAGCGGTCGATCACGTCGCCCTTCACGAGCGCCGCCTCGCCGCCCGCGGCGGTGATCGCCCCGACCACGGCCTTCGCCTCGGCTTCGCTGGCGTTGTAATGCACCATGACCTTCGCGCCTTCGGCGGCGAAGGCCTTGGCGACCTCGGCCCCGATGCCGGTCGAGCCGCCGGTCACCAGCACCACTTTGCCCTTCAGATCCTCGATCACGCGTCGTCCTCCTGCATGCGGCTTCGCGCCGCCTTTGATCGAACCGTTTTAGATCGGCGTCGCGGCGGCTGCATCCGCGAAATCCGCATCAGTGCCCGCCGAACGCCATGAGGGTGCGGACGGGGACGCCCAGCGCGCGGAGCTTTTCGGCACCGCCGAGATCGGGGAGATCGATCACGAAGCAGGCGGCGACGACGTCCGCGCCGATGCGCCGCAGGAGCTGGACGGCCGCGCAGGCGGTGCCGCCCGTGGCGATCAGGTCGTCGACGAGGATCACGCGCTGCCCCGGACCCACCGCGTCGTCATGCATCTCCATCTCGTCGAGCCCGTATTCGAGCGAATAGGCGATCGAGACGACGGAATGCGGGAGCTTGCCCTTCTTGCGGATCGGCACGAAGCCCGCCGAGAGCTGATGCGCGACGGCCCCGCCGAGGATGAAGCCGCGCGCCTCCATGCCCGCGACCTTCTCGATCTTCGCCCCGGCGAAGGGCTGAACGAGTTCGTCGACCGCCCGACGGAAGGCGCGGGCGTCGCCGAGAAGCGTGGTGATGTCGCGGAACAAAATGCCCGGCTTCGGGTAATCCGGGATGGTGCGGACGGAAGCTGCGAGATCGTCGCGGACGGAAACGGTCATCTTGATCCCGTGCAAAGGCGAAGGGGCGAAAGCGTCGCATCATAACGCCGAAGCGAAACCGTTCCAGCATGGAGGCCGACCATGACCGACCCGCGCAGCGACGTCCCCTCGCCCGCTCCGACCCGCCTCGTCGACATCGACATGCCCTTCGGCCGGTTGGTGCTGTTCTTCTTCAAGGCGGGGCTCGCGATGATCCCGGCCCTGATCCTGGTCTGGGCGGTCGCGGCGGCGATCTTCTTTCTGATCGGCTCCCTTTTCGGGGTCGGCTTCATGGAGCACGGCCGGATGATGCGGTGGTGATCACAGCACCCGACCGGCCACCGCGTCGAGCTTGGCGAGAAGCTTCGGATCGCGTGCGGAAGGCGCGGTCATGATCGCGTGGTCGAGCGCGCGATGCGAGCCGACCGGGCAGTCCTCCCGCTCGGCGGGAAAGTCGCGGGCGAGCCGCGCCACGATGCGGCGGGCCTTCTCGATGTTGCCGTGCATGACGGCGATGACGCTCGCCACGTCGACCGCGTCATGGCCGGGGTGCCAGCAATCGAAATCCGTCACCATCGCGAGGGTGCAATAGGTGATCTCGGCCTCACGGGCGAGCTTGGCCTCGGGCATCGCCGTCATGCCGATCACGTCGTAGCCGAGCGATTTGTAGGTGACGCTTTCCGCATAGCTCGAGAATTGCGGGCCTTCCATGCAGACATAGGTGCCGCCCTTCGTGACGGCGACGTCTTCGGCTTCCGCCGCCGCAGCGACCCGAGCGGCGAGCTTCGGGCCGACCGGATGGGCCATGGACACATGCGCCACGCAGCCCGTGCCGAAGAAGCTCGAGGGACGACCATGCGTGCGGTCGACGAATTGGTCGACGAGGACGAAGGTCCCGGGCGGCAGATCCTCGCGGAAGCTGCCGCAGGCGGAGAGCGAGACGATGTCGGTCACGCCCGCGCGCTTGAGCGCGTCGATATTCGCCCGCGCATCGATCTCGGAGGGCGGAATGCGATGGCCGCGGCCGTGGCGGGGGAGGAAGACGATCTCGGTCGCGCCGATGCGGCCCCGGCGGAGCGCGTCCGAAGGCTCGCCCCAAGGGGAGGCGACGGCCTCCTCGCGGACGTCCTGAAGCCCGGGCAGATCGTAGATGCCCGATCCGCCGATGATCCCGAGAACCGCCTTGGTCATGCGCAAGCTCCTTTGAAAGAGGGAGCAGGCTATACCGGAGGCGGGACGGGTTCCAACCGGCTTCTTCGGCCCGCGGGCACCGAGGCCGGGACGTCGGGCGCGGCGCTCCGAGGAAAGACGTGGATGCCCGCAGGCGCGGGCATGACGGGGGGGGCGGGCACCTCTCGGCGTCATCCCGGCCGGAGCGCAGCGCAGGGCCGGGATCCACGTCTTTCTTGCGGCGTCGAAGGAAGACGTGGATGCCCGCAGGCGCGGGCATGACGGGAGGGGGGCGTTTCCCGTCATCGCGAGGAGCGGAGCGACGCGGCGATCCATGACGGGCGTGGGGCGGGGACTCCCCGGCATCAACTGGATTGCTTCGCATTCGCTCGCAATGACGGGGGAGGGTTCAAGACGTGGATGCCCGCAGGCGCGGGCATGACGGGAGGGGGGGAAGGAAGACGTGGATGCCCGCGGGCGCGGGCATGACGGGGTGGGGTGCGGGCGGGGCGGAGGGTGCTGCGAAAAGAAAAAGGCCCCGGCATGCCGGGGCCTTTTCGCATCGGTTCGAAAGGCGCGATCAGAAGGCCGGGCCGTGATGGCCTTCGACGCGGGCCCAGATCTTCTTCTTCGTGAAGTAGAGAAGACCGGCGAAGAGCAGCAGGAAGCACAGGACCTTGAAGCCGAGTTCCTTGCGCTGCTGCAGATGCGGCTCCGCAGCCCACATGAGGAAGGCGGTCACGTCCTTTGAGTACTGAGCGGCCGTCTCCGGCGCCTGAGGACGACCGTCGGCCGTCTTCGGGTAATCGACCTGGCCGTCGTTCAACACGTTCGGCATCGCGATCACGCCGCCGGGGAAGTACTTGTTGTAGTACTTGCCGTCCGGCACTTCGAACCCGGCCGGCGGATCCTGATAGCCCGTCAGGAGCGCCTTGATGTAGTCCGGACCCTGCTGGGTGAAGGTCGTGAAGATGTCGAAGACGAAGGTCGGGAAGCCGCGCTCATAGGTGCGCGCCTTGGCGATGACCGACAGGTCCGGCGGATAGGCGCCGCCGTTGGCGGCCGCCGCGGCCTGCTTGTTGGGGAAGGGCGACGGAAGGCGGTCGGCCGGGCGGCCGGGCCGCTCGAACATGTCGCCCGTCTCGTTGGGGCCGTCCTTGACCTGATAGGTCTCGGCGAGCGCCTTGACCTGACCGGCCGTGAAGCCGGGCCCGCCGGGCTGCGAGAGATTGCGGAAGGAAAGCAGGCTCATCGCGTGACAAGCCGAGCAGACCTCCTTGTAGACCTTGTAGCCGCGCTGCAGCTGGGTCTGATCGAAGCGACCGAAGACGCCCTCGAAGGTCCAGACGTTCTCGGGCGGCTTGGGGGCGCCGGCGGCGGCGAAGGCCTGACCGCCGACCGCCATGAAGGCGACGACGGCAAGCGCACGGAGCGTATCGAGCTTCATCATCTTGTTCTCCGTTCGCCCGCTCAGCCTTTGGTGTTCGGCGACGCGGCCGCCGACGCCGCCATGGCCGCGGCGGAACCCTGCTTGCCGAGCACCGACTCCGCGATGGAGGCGGGCAGCTTCGCGGGCTTCTCGACATAGCCGAGAACGAACAGGATGCCGAAGTAGCCGAAGTAATAGGCGGTCGAGATCTGCGACGCGATCACGTAGAGGCCTTCCGCCGGCTTGGCGCCGAGCCAGCCGAGGATCACCGCGTTGACCGCGAAGAGCCAGAAGAAGACGCGGAACAGCGGACGATAGGTGCCGGAACGGACCTTCGACGTGTCGAGCCAGGGCAGGAAGGCGAGGATCGCGATCGAGCCGAACATGGCGAGCACGCCCATCAGCTTGTCCGGGATCGCACGCAGGATCGCGTAGAACGGCAGGAAGTACCATTCCGGCACGATATGCGCGGGCGTCACCGCCGCGTTCGCCTCGATGTAGTTGTCGGCGTGGCCGAGGAAGTTCGGCGTGAAGAACACGAACCAGCAATACATCATGATGAAGACGACGAGCGCGAACGCGTCCTTCACCGTGAAGTAGGGATGGAAGGGGAGCACGTCCTTCTCGGTCTTCTTCTCGATGCCCGCCGGGTTGTTCGACCCCGGAACGTGCAGCGCCCAGATGTGCAGGATCACGACGCCCGCGATCATGAAGGGCAGAAGATAGTGGA
>JAIXTT010000030.1 GCA_027483795.1 Hyphomicrobiales bacterium | reverse complement strand
GCGACGCCGAGGCCGCCGAGCGTGACCACGAACCCCGCGAACAGCTTCAGCGCGATGTGGCCCGCCATCATGTTGGCGAACAGACGCATCGACAGGCTGACGGGACGGGCGAGGAAGGACACGATCTCGATCACCGTGATGATCGGCAGCACGAAGCCCGGAACGCCCGAAGGGACGAACAGGTGGAAGAAGTGCGTGCCGTGCTTGGCGATGCCGTAGATCACGACCGTGGAGATGACCAGAAGCGCGAGGCAGAAGGTCACGATGATGTGGCTCGTGACAGTGAACCCGCCGGGCACCATGCCGAACAGGTTCAGCACGAGCACGAACATGAACAGCGAAAAGACGAGCGGGAAGAACTTCATGCCTTCCTTGCCCGCCGAGCTGCGGACGGTGCCCGCGACGAATTCGTAAGAGACCTCGGCCAGCGACTGGAGGCGGCCGGGAACCATGGCGCGCGCGCTCGAACCCGCAAGCATCAGCAGCGAGATGAACGCGACGGCGGCCATCATGAACAGGCCGGAATTGGTCAGAGCGATCTCGTAGGAGCCGATCTTTCCGAGGGTCGCAATCGTCTTGATCTCGAACTGCTGAATCGGATCGGCCATTGCCGCTCGGCTCTCATCGTTCCGCCCCCTCGGGAGCGCCGCTCAGCGCGGTTGTTCATCATCGATCCGGCGAGCCGGATCCCGTCTTGGAGGGCCCCGCAAGCCCGGCCGATCGGACCAGGTTGAGGACGCCCGCAGCGAAACCGATCATCAGGAGAATGATCAGCCCCCAAGGCTTCGTGCCGGCCAGGGCGTCGAGACCGTAGCCCAGACCGCCGCCGACGAGCACGCCGGCCACGAGTTCGGACGAAAGCCTCACCGCGCGGCCGAGAGCCGAACCCGACAGAGAACCGTCCGAAGGGGGACGATCCGTCTCTTCGGTCCGCTTCACCGCGCCCAACCGGGCCTCGAGGCCCTGAAGCCTCGCACGGAGTTCGGTGTCGGTCGGCTCCGTGCCGCCGGCCGCCCTCTTTTCAGCACCGTCATCCGCCATCGCGAACCTCGTGCCGCCTGAGCCGCCGACCACCCGGGAGCCCCCCGTCAGCCGCGCGCACCATAGTTTCGGCCCCTTGCAGTGTCAAGAATAGCCAAGATGGGATCAAGCGCCTGAAAATACTCGAAAAACAGTCGACATGAGGAAGGACTCGCACGCCCTTTCGGAAGAACCGCCGCCGTCCCGCGTCGTCATGACGCTTCGAGGAAGCGCTCCGCCTCGGTCAGATCGACCGATACGAGTCGGCTGACGCCCCTTTCGGCTTGGGTCACGCCGAACAGCCGATCCATCCGTGCCATGGTGATCGGATTGTGCGTAATCACCACGAAGCGGGTCTCCGTGCCGCGCGCCATGTCGCGCAGGAGTTCGCAAAAGCGCTCGACATTGGCGTCGTCGAGCGGCGCGTCGACCTCGTCGAGCACGCAGATCGGCGACGGATTCGTCAGGAAGACGGCGAAGATCAGCGCGATGGCGGTCAGCGCCTGCTCCCCGCCGGAGAGCAGCGTCATCGTCTGCGGTTTCTTGCCCGGCGGCTTCGCCACGATCTCGAGGCCCGCCTCGAGCGGATCATCCGATTCGACGAGTTCGAGCTGCGCGGTGCCGCCGCCGAAAAGGCTCGTGAACAAGCGCTCGAAATGCCCCTGCACCACGGTGAAGGCCGCGAGCAATCGCTCCCGCCCTTCCCGATTGAGGCTGCCGATCGCCGCCCGAAGTCGCTTGATCGCCTCGATCAGGTCTTCACGTTCGGCGTCCAATTGCTTCCGACGCGCCTCGATCTCATCGAGTTCCTCGTCCGCGCGGAGGTTGACGGCCCCCAGACGTTCGCGGTCCGTGCGGAGCTCGTCGAGGCGACGCTCCAATTCATGCGCCGGCGGCGGCTCTTCGCTCGGGCCCAGTTCGAGCATGACGCGAAGCCGCTCCGGCTCCATGTCGAGCCGCTCCGGAATCATGCGCTGCACCTCGATCAACCGCACCCGTGCGGCATCGAGACGCGCCTCGCTCCTTGCATTCTCCTCGCGCGCCGCCGACAGGGCGGCGAGCGCCTCGCGTGCCGCCCGATCCGCCGCCATGGCGGACGTCTCGCCTGCGGCCAGCGCGTCGGCGGCCGCGCGACGGGCGACCTCGGCCGATTCGATTTCGTCGCCGAGACGCCGACGGCGTTCCTGGAAGAGATCGGGAGCCTCGGCGAGCACGGCCCGCTCCTCCTCGACCTCGGCGACGCGTTTCGCGATTTCCTGAACCTGCCCCTGCGAACGCTCGATGCGGCTGCGCCAGGAGCGGATTTCGGCCGAGACGGATTCGCGGCGTCGGGCCCGGAAATCCGCCTCGCGCGCGAGGCTCGTGACGAGGGCGCGCGCCTCCGTCGCCGACGCGCGGCGGGTCTCGGCGGCCCGCCGGGCCTCGGCCAGTTCGGCTTCGAGCGCCGCCGCCGAAGCGAGGCCGTCGAGCTGCGCATCGAGCGCCCCGACCCGTGCGACGGTCTCGGCGAGACCCGCCTCCGTCCGGGTGCGGGCTTCACCGAGCGCCGAACGACGGGCCGCGAGCTCGGCCAGGCGACGGTCGAGCGCGGCGGCGCGGGAGCGGAGACCGTCGAGTTCGGCTCGGGCCGCGCGAGCGGCCGACTGGGCCGCGGCTTCGGCCTCCGCGGCCGTCCGCGCCGAGCCTTGGATGTCCTGCAACTCGGTGCGAAGCGCTTCGGCGCGGCCGCGGGCCGCCATGGCCTGCGTCTCCAATTCTCCGAAGCGATTCTTTTCGGCAAGGCGCTTGGCCGCGGCGTTCGGAGCGCCGGCGGTCGAAGCGACCCCGTCCCACCGGCGCAGCTCACCTTCCTTGGTCACCAGCAGTTGGCCGGGCCGAAGAAGCCCTGCAAGACGATCGATGTCGGTGCGCTCGACAAGACCGATCTGGGCGAGACGACGTGCGGTTTCCGCCGGGCCGGACGCGATGTGGGAGAACGGACGCGCACCTTCAGGCAAGGCAGGATCGCTCCCGGCCGGTCCCGGGTCGAGCCACCGCACGGGCGCGCGTGGATCCGTCGAGGCGTCGAGATCCTCCCCCAGCGCCGCACCCAAGGCGGTCTCGAAGCCGCGCTCCACGGTCATCCTGCCGAGAATCTTCGGGAAGTCGCCGGTCTCGCCCGTCGAAAGCAGCTTGGCCAAGGTACGCGCCTCTGTTTCGAGACGCTGGGCGTCCCGATCGGCGTCCTCGAGCGGTCGACGCGCCTGAAACTCGCGTTCCCTCGCGGCGGCGAGCGCACCGCGCGCTTTCTCGACGCGCGCCTCGGCATCCGCCGACGCTGCCTCGGCGCGTGCGGTCGTCGCCTGCAGGGCGGTGCGCTCGGAATCGAGCGCGTCCGAAGCCGCGAGCGCGACGGCTTCGGCCTCGATCTTCGCGAGCTCGGCACGGGCGCGGCCTTCGCGTTCCCTTTCGTCCCGGAGCGCTCGCTCCGCAGCGGCCCGGCGGGCAGCGAGGTCGGAGACGCGAGCCTGAACGTCCTGCAGCGTCCGCTCGGCTTCCAGCAGCGCTTCCTCGCGCTCTGCAAGGCGGGCCTGCGCCTCGGTCGACGTCGAGGCTCCGGACTGCGTCTCCGCGGCCAAGGCGTCATCTTCGGCGCCCAGCCGGGCGAGCGCCGCGGCGGCGTCCTCCTCCAGAGCGGCCTCGCGCTCGGCGTCGCGCTTCAACTCGGCAGAGCGCCGCTCGAGCTCTGCGGCACGGGCCTTGGCCCGCTTTTCTTCGTTCTCCAAGGCCTCGCGCCCGAGGATCAGTCGCTGGAGCCCCGCCGCAGCGGCGGCTTCCGCATCGCGCAGCGCGGGCAAAGCCGCCGCCGCGACGGCCTGATCGCGCGCGGCCGCGGCCTGTGCGGAAGCGCGGCGGCCCGCCTCGGTCGTTCCTTCCGCGACGATGCGCTCGGCCTCCGCCAAGGCGCTCCGCGCCTCGCGCCATTGCCCGTAGAGCAGAAGGCCCTCGACGCGCCGGATGTCGGACGACACCGCGCGATAACGCACCGCCTGCCGCGCCTGCCTCTTGAGGCTCTCGGCCTGGCTCTCGATCTGCTTCAACACGTCGTCGAGACGCCGGATATTGTCCTCGGCCGATTTGAGCCGGAGTTCCGCCTCGTGCCGTCGGCCATGCAGCCCCGCGATTCCGGCCGCCTCTTCGAGGATCCGTCGACGGGCCTGCGGCTTGGCGGCGATGATCTCGCCGATCTGGCCCTGCCGCACCATGGCGGGAGACCGCGCGCCCGTCGACGCGTCGGCGAAGAGCAACTGCACGTCGCGCGCGCGCACTTCCCGGCCGTTCACGCGATAGGTCGAGCCTTCATCCCGCTCGATGCGTCGGGAGACGTCGATATGGTCGGAGTCGTTGAAGGCGGCGGGCGCGGTCCGCGACCGATTGTCGATGACGAGCGCGACTTCGGCGGTGTTGCGCGAGGGGCGCGAGGCCGAACCGGCAAAGATCACCTCGTCCATACCCGAGGCACGAAGGCTCTTGTAGGAGCTTTCGCCCATCACCCAGCGCAGCGCTTCGACGAGATTCGACTTGCCGCAGCCGTTCGGGCCGACGACGCCCGTCAGGCCGGGTTCGATATGGAACTCGGTCGGGTCGACGAAACTCTTGAAGCCGACGAGCTTGAGCCGCGTGAGCTTCACCGCCGCGCCTCCGCGGCGGACGGAACTCCCGTATCAGCCCCCGACGAGGGGCGTGAGGATCTTGTCCAATTCCTCAACGGTCAGTGCCCCGCGATGCATCTTGCCGTTGATGAAGAAGGTGGGCGTCGAGTCGACCTTGAAGGTCTCCGCGCCGCGCTTCCGCACCGCGACCACGGCGTCATAAACCGACTGGTTTTTCAAGCAGGCCTCGAAGGATTCCTGTGTGAATCCGGCCTGACGAGCGAATCGGCCGAGGTTTTCGAGCGGCTTGTCGGTATAGGCCCAATTCTTCTGCTGCTCGAAGAGCAGGTCGGTGACGGGATAGAATTTGTCGTTCCCGGCGCAGCGGGCGAGCATGAAGCCCGCCGTCGACAGCGCGTCGAGCGGGAATTCGCGCAACACGAAACGGACCTTGCCCGTCTCGACGTATTTCTGCTTGAGCACGGGCCAGACCTTCTCATGGAAGGTCGCGCAATGGCCGCAGGTCAGCGACGCATATTCGATGATGGTGACGGGCGCGTCCGCCCGACCCACGAAGACGTCGCCGAGCGGACCCGGAACCGCCAGTTCGGCGACCGGAACGGTCTGAGCCGCGGCCGGCAGGGAGAAGCCCGCGGCGAAAGCGAGAGCGGCGGCGGAGAAGCGGCGGCGGTCGAGCATGGACGTCTCCCGAACTGGAACGGTCACTCAATGAAACGCCGCGACGATCATGGCAAGGCCATGGCGATGTTTCAGGCCTTCTTGTCGCGGTCGGCGATGATGCCCGCGCCGAGCCGGGCCAGAGCCTCCCGCAGCCCCTCGTCCTCCACGCCCGCCACGCGACCGCGCGCCTCCTCGAGCGAGGCGGGGTCGAGTTCACGGAGTTTGCGGATGTCCGCGAGCTTCCGCACGGGCGCCTGGCGAAGGACGATCCGGCCGACGCAGCGCCAGCCGTAACGGGCGTTCACGCGCTCGACGATGACGGGCACGAGATGCTGCATCTCCAGCGCGAAGGCGCCTTCGCAGCGCACGACGAGCGTCGCGGGCTCGGAAGGCTCGTCCGGCCCGAGATGCTTCGGGCGGCGCGGCCATTCCATCTTGACGGGCTCGGACCGCGCGGCGAGGCGTTCGCCGACGATCTCCGGCCAGCCGACCACGACGTCCGACGCGGCGAAGCCCTGCGCCGCCAGCGCCGGCGCGATGCAGTCGTCGATCAGTTCGGCCAAGGGCCGGAGGCGTTTCGTCGGAGCCATGAAGGGCGCGGTGTCCGGTCGCGGGCGGCCCGCTTGGCGGAACGCCGCCGGAGCCTTAGGTGTCGAGGCCATGGTAGCCTCCCCGCCCTCGGCCGCAAAGGCGTGCGATCTTCTCGACTGGTACGATCGGCATCGCCGTGCGCTGCCATGGCGCGCTCTGCCGGGAGAGACGCCCGATCCCTATCGCGTCTGGCTGTCCGAGATCATGCTTCAGCAGACGACCGTGCGCGCGGTGAAGCCCTATTTCGAGAAATTCCTCAGGCTGTTCCCGACAGTCCGCGACCTCGCGACGGCGGAGACGGACGCGGTGATGAGCGCTTGGGCGGGCCTCGGCTATTACTCGCGCGCAAGGAACCTGCATGCCTGCGCAAAGGCCGTCGTCGAACGGCACGGCGGACTTTTTCCGGCCGAGGAAGCGGCCTTGCGCGCTCTGCCCGGCATCGGAGACTACACCGCGGCGGCGATCGCCTCGATCGCCTTCGACCGTCCGGCGGTCGTCGTGGACGGCAATGTCGAACGGGTGATCGCGCGGCTCCACTCGGTCGAGGAGCCGCTGCCGGGCGCGAAGCCCGCGATCAAGCGTCTGACGGCCGCGGTCGCCCCGTCGGAGCGGCCGGGTGATTTCGCGCAGGCCATGATGGATCTCGGGGCCACGATCTGCACGCCGAGATCGCCGGCCTGCGGGCTCTGCCCGTGGCGGGAGCCCTGCACCGCGCGGCGGGACGGAACGGCGGAAACCTTACCCCGCAAGACGCCGAAACGCGAAGGCGTCCCGCGGCGCGGCGCGGCCTTCGTGGCTTTTCGCGAGGACGGCGCGATCCTTCTGGGAACGCGCCCGCCCAAGGGCCTGCTCGGCGGCATGGCCGAAGTGCCGGGGACGGAGTGGGCGAAGGATCATGACCCGGCGGAGGTCGCGGCGCGCGCGCCGGTTGAAGGCGATTGGAAACGCAGCCTCGGGACGGTGACGCACGTCTTCACCCATTTCCCGCTGGAACTCGACGTTCATGTCGGAAGGATCCCCGCAGGGACCGAGGCCCCGGCGGGTCTGCGCTGGGTTCCGACGAGGGATCTGGGAACGGAGGCCCTCCCGTCGGTGATGCGCAAGGTGGTCGAGCACGGACTCGCCGCGCTCGGAGTCGATCCGCGTCAGCGCTGACCGGGCCGTCCCGGCTGACCGGGCGCGCCGGGCGCGCCTTGCGGCGGACCGCGGCGATCATCGTCGCCGTCACGATCCCACCGGCCGGCGCCCCACATGTCGCCCGCCCAGCGCATGCGGTCACGCTGCTTGTCGTCGAGCTTGGCGTAATAGGCGTCGAAGGCCGGACGAACGGTCCGGATCGCTTCCGCCATGGCGGTCGCGCCCTTCTCGGCCATGGCGAGACGCCCGGTCGGGGTGCGGTCCTCGCGCTCGGCTTCGGTCGGGCAGCCCGCCTTCGCCGTGCGCTCCGCCCGCTGCGCCGCGGTCTTCAGCGCATCGAATTCGGCGCGCTGCTCGGCCTTGGGTCGGGTGGCGCGTTCGAGTCGGTCGAGCATGCGGTCGGCACGGCTCTCGTTCGACAGACAGAAACGCATCGGGCTCATGCCGTAACCGCCCCGGCCGTAGCGACCCTCATGCCGCTCGTCGCGCTCGTGCTCGTCCATCCGGCGCTGCATCTCCTGCATGCGTTCCGTCATGCCGGGCCCTGCACCCTGTCCCGGCCCGCCCTGTCCCGGCCCACCGGGGCCTGAGGGTTGAGCGAAAGCGTATCCGAAGCCTCCGACGGCGACTGCGGCGGCGAAGATCGCCGCGAATGTCCTGTTCCGCATCATGTGGATCTCCCGCAAGCGCGGTCCCGCCGACGACATGCGCTCGCGCATCGCCGGGGATCGGCTGGAAGAAATCCTCCCACGACAATTCGGAAAGATTGGGGCGCGATGGGGGAAGCGGGATCGGATTTTCGGAGGATGGCCCCCCGGAAACCCCTTCGTCGGCGCCCTGAACCGCAATGACCGTGAAGGTCAGGCCGCAGCCATCAGGCCCCGCATGCGCTTGCGGAGATCGTCCAGCACGACGAGGCCTTCCGAAGTCTCGACGTGCCAGAAGGTCCAGCCGTTGCAAGCCGGGAGGCCTTGGCTCAAAGCGCCGATCTTGTGGATCGAGCCGACGATGCCGTCGCGCTGCAGCGCGCCGTCGGCCCGCACCGTCGCCGTGAAGCGGCGTTTTTCGTCGACGAGCGTCGCGCCCGGCACGATCAAGCCCGCCTCGATCAGCGAAGCGAAGGGAATGCGCGGCTCGGACCGCTTGCTCGGCGGAGCTTCGACCGCGGCGAGGTCCAACGGCACCACGGCCGCGATGCGCTCGCGGGCCGCGGCGGCATAATCGGGATCGCGCTCGATGCCGATGAAATGCCGGCCGAGCCTCTTCGCCACCGCGCCGGTGGTCCCCGTGCCGAAGAACGGATCGAGCACCACGTCGCCCGGCTTGGAGGAGGAGAGCAGCACGCGCGCGAGCAGCGCCTCGGGCTTCTGCGTCGGGTGGACCTTGCGGCCGTCATCGTTCTTCAGGCGCTCGCCGCCCGTGCAGAGCGGGATGAACCAGTCGGAGCGGACCTGCGTGTCCTCGTTCGCCGCCTTCAGCGCCTCGTAATGGAAGGTGTAGCCCTTCGCATCCGGACCGCGGGAGGCCCAGATCATGGTCTCATGCGCATTGGTGAAGCGACGGCCGCGGAAGTTCGGCATCGGGTTCGCCTTGCGCCAAACCACGTCGTTGAGGATCCAGAACCCCAGGTCCTGACGGATCGCGCCGACGCGGAAGATGTTGTGGTAGCTGCCGATCACCCAGAGGGTGGCGTCCTTCTTCATGACGCGGCGGCACTGAAGCAGCCAAGCGCGGGTAAAGGCGTCATAGGCCTCGAAGCTCGCGAACTTGTCCCAATCATCGTCGACCGCGTCCACCACGGACTGATCGGGGCGGGACAGCGCGCCTTCGAGCTGAAGATTGTAGGGAGGGTCGGCGAAGACGAGATCGACGGAATTCGCCGGGAGCTTTTCAAGCTCGGCGATGCAGTCGCCCAGGAGGACGGCATCCACCGTCATCCGGGACGCCGTCACTGGGAACCCGGCACGCGCGACCTTGGCTCGGGGTCCGGCGACGGCCGTCCCGGTACGCGGAAAACCCATGGAGGAGACCCTCGTTACGCAACCGAGGGCACCATGGGGCGGACATGGTAAAGGCGAGGTAACCGAGACGGCCGCCGCGACGGGCAAGTTCGTTATGGTTAACGAAGGGTTTACGGGGCCTGCCGTCAGGCGGGCTTGAACGGCGAAAAGCTCAACCTGTGAAAGGGACAGGGACCGTGTGCGTCGATGGCGGACCGATGCTTCGCGGCCGCGTAACCCTTGTGCGAGGAGAAGCCGTAGACCGGATAGGCGAGGCAGAGCCGATCCATCAGACGGTCACGGGTCACCTTTGCGACGATGGAGGCCGCGGCGATCGAGAGCGAGCGTGCATCGCCCGCCACCAGAGCCTCGCCGGGACAGGGCAGAACGGGGAGATCGCGGCCGTCGACGAGAACGTAGCGGGCCCGCACCGGCAGGGCGGCGACGGCACGGCGCATGGCTTCGAGGCTCGCCTTGCGGATGTCGGAACGATCGATGAAGCCATGCGGGACCGATGCCACCGCCACGTCCGCCGTCGCGAGAATCGCCTCGAAAAGTTCCTCGCGCCGCTTGGCGGTCAATTGCTTCGAATCATGGAGCCCTTCCGGAATCCGGCCCGGATCGAGCACCACGGCGGCGGCGAGAACCGGACCGGCCAAAGGCCCCCTCCCCGCTTCGTCGACCCCGGCGACGGGCGCCTCGCCCTGCGCCGCCAATGCGCGTTCGCGAAGAAAATCCGGCCCGGCAGGCAGGTCCATCGGCAGGGTCGGCGCTTCGGAAGCGGGGCGGCGGGCCATGGTCGAGCGGTAACGCGCGACTCGCCTACGGGCAAGCGCGCCGGAGAGCCGACCACGATACGGCACCGCCTGAAACGAAGACGGCCGGGCGCAAACCCGGCCGTCCGATACCGCAGGACGCGGTCGATCAGAGCTGCTTGAGCAGATTCTCGGCACCGGAGATGTCGGCCTTGCCCGGCCCGTCCTCGATGTTGAGCGCTTCGACCACGCCGTCGTTCACGATCATCGAATAACGCTGCGAACGCGTTCCGAGGCCGAAGCCCGAGCCGTCCATCGCGAGGCCGAGCGCCTTGGCGAAATCGGCGTTGCCGTCGGACAGGAACTCGATCTTCTCCTTCGCGCCGACATGCTCGGCCCAGGCGTTCATGACGAAGACGTCGTTGACGCCCGTCACCGCGATCGCGTCGACGCCCTTGGCCTTGATCTCGTCGGCCTTGGCGAGGAACCCGGGAAGGTGGTTCTTGTGGCAAGTCGGGGTGAAGGCGCCGGGCACGGCGAAAAGGACGACCTTACGGCCCTTGAACACCTCGTCCGTCGTCTTCGGGGCGGGACCGTTCTCGGTCATGACCCGGAACGTGCTTTCGGGCAGACGGCTGCCGACGGAAATCGCCATGATCTTCACTCCCTGAATGTTGAAGCGGTCGCCCCGACCGCCCGATCGGTGACGGATTTAGCGCGCGCCCTCCCCGGCGTCGAGCGCAAGGCGGTATTCCGTGCCCGTTTCGTCGGTGACGACGGTGACCACGAGCGAAAGCCCCGTGAGAGATCCCCCCTGCGGACGGTCCACCACGGGCGCGCGCCAGATCATGCGCCTGACCGACGACCCGTCGGGGAGGACCACGGCCGGAACCGAAGCACCGAAAAGCCATCCCGTAGGACCCTCGACGAAGACGTCGACGATCTTGCCGGAGGCCGGTACCCGTCCCTCGATCTCCACCGCCTTGGGCAGCGCCGTCAGCCGCAGCAGTCCGGGTATCGCCGCATCGCCGATCTCGCCCGTTGCGGGCACCCGGCTGCGGAAACGTCCGATGCGCTGGGCATGCTCCGCATTCTGTCGTCCGCGGGGGTCGACCGCGAGCGCGGTCTCGCCGCGTCCGGGAATGCAGATCGTGGAACACACGGCATAATCCGCCTTCAGGCGAAGCGTCATCGGACGAGACGGATCGAGAGGCGTCACGACGATCGGGAGAACGACATCCTCCGAATAGCCGATCGAAGATCCGGCACTGTCGTCGAAGCGATGCGGAACCGGCCACTCCACGGCGACGCTCTTCACGTTCACCGAGGCGCTCCAATCGAAGACGGGCGGAAGACCCGAGTCACCGGGATCGCGCCAATAAGTCTTGAAGTCCCGGGCCAAGGCGATCTCGATGCCCATGAGGCGGTTGCCGTCGCTTGCGGGTCCTCCGTCGAGGAGCCGGATCGACGAATGCGCGGATCGCGCCCAAGGCGAAGCGCTCTGCGCCCGCGACGCCGTCGCGCCGAGGACGAAGATCAGCGCTGCGACGATGAGGGCACTCGCGCGGAGCCGGGGAACGCGGAAGATCATCATCGGTTGACCCCTCGAATGCATGATCGACCGAGGCGACGCCACGGCGTGCTTTAATTCGAACGCCCTTGAGCCTAGCATGATCCGACTTTGCATGGTGACGCGATGCAGATCCCCGAGGGCGGCTATCTGGACGGACAGTTTCTGGTGGCGATGCCGGGCATGCCCGACGACCGCTTCTCGCGATCGCTCGTTTATGTCTGCGCGCATTCCGCGGAAGGGGCGATGGGCATCGTGGTCAACCGCCCCTCGGACGGAATCGAGTTTCCGGAACTGCTCGCACAGCTCGACATCATCCCGTCAGGCGGGGGAATTCGTCTCCCGGGAAAGGCGAAGAGACTGACGGTTCTGAGCGGCGGCCCCGTCGAAACGGGGCGCGGCTTCGTGCTGCATTCGTCGGACTTCTACGTCGACAATTCCACGCTCGCCATCGATGACGGCGTCAGCCTGACCGCGACGGTCGACATCCTCCGCGCGATCGCGCGCGGCGACGGGCCGACCGATGCGATCTTCGCTCTCGGTTATGCCGGTTGGCGGGCGGGACAACTCGAATCCGAGATCAACGGCAACGGCTGGCTGAATTGCCCGTCGGACAAGGAACTGCTCTTCGATCACGGGTTCGAGACGAAATACGAGCGCGCCCTCCGCAAGATCGGCATCGATCCGGGAATGCTCTCGACCTCCGCGGGTCATGCCTGACCGAACGGTTCAGGCCGCTTCCGAGGCCGAGGCTCCGAGAAGCTTGCGCGTCTCCATCAGGGACATGGGCTTTCCGAAGACATAGCCCTGCCCGAATTCGCACCCGAAATCGATGAGTTCGGTCACGTCGGGCTCGTTTTCGAGACCTTCCGCGATCACCTCCATGCCGAGGTCGTGCGCCAGCGCGATCACGGAACGCAGAACGGGCGAACGCAGGCCCGCATCGTCCGTCCTGACCAGCGAACGGCTGATCTTGATGGTGCGGAACGGGAAGCGCTCGAGATGGGCGAGGGAAGAGAAACCCGTGCCGAAATCGTCCAGCACCAGGCCGACGCCGCTTTCGGCGATCACGTCGAGCATCTGCGCTGCATATTCGGGATTCTCCATCACGGAGTTTTCCGTGATTTCAAGGCGCAGCGATCCCCGCTTGACGCTGTGGCGCGACAGGACCGTCTTCACGTCCTGCGCGAGATCGTTGTCGATGAGTTGCCTTGCGGAGACGTTGACGTTGACGAAGATCGGCGGGTCGACTTCGAGAGCGTCCTGCCACACCTGCAGTTCGGCGACGGCGGAATCGAGCACGAGCCGCCCCAGATCCCCGATCAGGCCGCTCTCCTCCGCGATGTCGATGAATTCGCGCGGCGAAAGGCTGCCGTATTTCGGATGATCCCAGCGGGCGAGCGCCTCGAAGCCGACGACGGAGCGGTCGTCCATGCGCACGATGGGCTGGAAGGCGACGCGGACCTCGCCCTTCTCGATCGCGAGGCGAAGTTCCGTCTCGAGCGCAAGACGATCGGTCCGGTGCACCCGCATCGCGGGACGGAAGACGTCGATCCGGTCGCCGCCCAGCCGCTTGGCATGGGTCATGGCTATCTCGGCATTGCGCAGGAGGTCTTCGCTCCGCGTCTCGGACATAGGATCGGGCAGGGCGATGCCGATCGAAGCGGTGACGGACACTTCCTTGTCGCCGAAGATCACGGGCGAGGCGATCGAGGTCCGCACGGCGTCCGAGAAGGCGGTGATCGGCGCCGGATCGCGCTCGGACAGCAGCAGGATCGCGAATTGATCGCCGGAGATCCGCGCCAGAGTGTCCTGCGGCCGCAGCAGCCGCGAGATGCGCCGGGACATGGTCAGCAGCATCGTGTCTCCGCCGGAGACGCCCAGCTTTTCGTTGACGCTCCTGAAGCGGTCGAGGTCGATGACGAGGATGGTCGTGCGGATCTGCTCGCCGCCGCGCGCCAAGGCCAGCGACGTCTCGATGCGGTCGAGGAAGAGCCTGCGGTTCGGCAATCCCGTCAGATGGTCGTGCACGGCGTCCTTCAGGATGCGTTGCTCGGCGAGCTTCGCCCCCGTCACCTCGGCGATGCTGCCGACGATCCGGATCACTTCGCCGTCGTCGGCCACCAGAGGCCGGGCCTTCAGGGCGAACCAACGATGCGTACCGTCGCGTGCCTGAAGGCGGAAATCGAATTGCAGCCGCCCGCGTCCCTGCTGAAGCGCGGCGTCGAGCCCCGCGCGGAAGCGATCCCGATCGAAAGGATGAATCGAGTCGAGGAGACTCGTGGCCGGCCCCGTGAACGTCCCCTCCGCATGGTTGAGGACGAGTTCGACCTCCTGACCGACATGGATCCGGTCGGCGACCACGTCCCAATCGAAGACGGCGTCGCCCGACCCCGCCAACGCGAGCGCCTTGCGCTCGACGTCGCTCACCACGCCTTGTGAAAGCACGCCGCGCGAGAAGGCGTGCTGCATCACGGTGAAGCCGATCAGCATCACGATGAGGACCAGACCGCCGACGAGAGCGGGCGCCGCGAGTTCGCCGTTGAGGAGGCCCACGAGCGCGAATCCCGTCGCGATCACCCAAGCGAGAAGCAGGAACCAGGTCGGGATCAGCAGGACCGCCCGGTCATAGCCGTGCGTCGAGAGATAGACGATGAGCACGAAACCCACAGCCGCCACCGCCGCGATGGAGACGCGCGCGATGCCGGCGGCGAGGATAGGATTGACGAGCGCGAGACCGAATAGCGCGCCGAGGAAGAGAAGCCAGCCCAAGGTCACATGGCCGTAACGCACGTGCCATCGGTTCAGATTGAGATAGGCGAAGAGGAAGACCAGCAGGGTCGCCGCGAGAACGGCCTCCGATGCGGCGCGATAGACGCGCTCCGCTTCCGGCGTCGTGACGATGAGATTGTGCCAGAAACCGAAATCGATGCTGACATAAGCGAGCACCGACCACGCCAGCGCGGCTGCGGCCGGGAAGATGACGGCGCCCCGAACGACGAAGACGATCGTGAGGAACAAGGCGAGAAGCGCCGAAATTCCGATCACGATGCCGCGATAGAGCGTGAGCCCGTTGTTGCGGTCCTTGTAGTCGTCAGGATTCCAGAGATAGAGCTGCGGCGGCAGCGACGACGTCGCCAATTCGGCGACATAGGTCACGATGGCGCCGGGCGCGAGCGTGATCTCGAAGACGTCCGCCTCCGCATTCTCTTCACGGGTCGGGCTCTCGCCCTGACTTGCCGTGACGGCGGTGATGCGCGTAGCGCCGAGATCGGGCCAGAGCACGCCCGAATTGATCAACCTGAAATGCGGGGCGACCAGCCATCGGGTGATGGGTTCGTCGCCGTCGTTCTTCAGCGCGAACACGATCCAATCGGGTCGCGATCCGGCTTCCTTCGCCATGATCGCCATGCGCCGCACGATGCCGTCCGGCCCCGGGGCGGTCGAAATCTGGATGACGTCGCCGTCGGAACGATAGGATTCGACGCGGCTCAGAAGATCGATCGCCGCGGCGTCGGGCCTCACGCGGACCGCCTCGACGGCTTCCGCAGCGCCGCCGATCAGAACCCCGAAAAGCAGGGTCAGGCCGAGAACGATGAGGCGCAGTCGGTGCAACTTGGGGGGTCCTGCGAGGATCAGACGACAGTGGTAGATCGGAGCGCCCGAGAGGGCAAGCGTCGCGGACCGTCGCTCAGGGCGAACCCGTCGACGGGGGCTCGTGACGATCACGGGGATCGTCGCGCAGCACCGCATAAAGCAGATGGTCGCGCCACTCTCCCGCGATGCAGAGATAACGACGCGCATAGCCTTCGCGGCGGAAGCCGTTCCGCTCGAGCACGCGGATCGAGGCCTCATTGGAAGGCACGCAGGCCGCCTCGACACGACGAAGCCGCATCTCGTCGAAGGCGTGGTCGAGCAGGATCGAGACCGCCCGCGTCATGATGCCATGCCCGGCGAAGGGCGCACCCATCCAGTAGCCTACCGTTCCCGTCTGCGCCACGCCGCGGCGGATCTGCCCGAGCGTGATGCCCCCGACGAGCGCCCCGTCGCCCTCACGGAAGATCAGATAGGAATAGGCGATGTCGGAGCGGACCTCTTCGGAATAGCGACGGAGCCTCCGCCGGAACGAGGCCCTCGTGAGATCGTCGTCGAGCCAAGTGGGCTCCCAAGGAACCAGAAACATCCGGCTCGCCTCGCGCAATGCGGCCCAAGCCTCGAAATCCTCCATGCGCGGCGTCCGTATCACGAGGCCGCCGCCGCGGATCACGGGCGTTTCGTCCGAGGTCGAAGAAAGCCGGAAGAACGCCATGCCGTCCCTCCCTAGGCGGCAAGGCCCAGCCGGGAGGAAAAGACCCCGGCGGCGGGCAGTTCGGAAACGGGCCCGATGGCGGCCAATGTCGGCCCGGCCGTCAGCAGCGCCCGTCCCGCAGCCTTCACGTCCGTGATGGTCACCGCGTCGACGCGGGCCGTCAACTCGCCCCGCGACAGAACGCGTCCGAAGGCCAGCACATGGCGCGCCATCTGTTCGGCCCGCCGCGCAGGAGACTCCAGCGCGGTCAGGATCGACATCCTCATCTGGGCCTTGGCGCGCTGGATCTCCGGCTCGCTCGGCGAGTCGCAGGCCCGCAGCACCTCGTCGGCAAGGACGCTCAGGAACTCGCCCGCATCCTTCTCTCCGGTGCCGCCGAAAATGCCGAACACGCCCGTATCGCTGAAAGGCGTGAAGAAGGATTGCACGTCGTAGCAGAGCCCCCGCCGTTCACGGAGTTCCTGGAAGAGGCGGGAGGACATGCCTCCGCCCAAAAGACCGGAAAAGACATGCATCGCCTCGTGCAGCGGGTCATGAAAGGCGACGCCGGGAAAGCCCGCGACGAGGTTGACCTGTTCGAGCCGGCGCTTCACGCGATTGTCGCCGCCGACATAGAGCGGGGCGGCCGCGGGTTCCGGAGCGACGGAGGACAGGCCCGAGAAGAGCCGCTCCGCCCGGTCGACGATCCGGGCATGTTCCACGGCGCCCGCGGCCGCAACGACCATGGCGGGCGCGCGATATCGGCGGGCGAGAAAGGCCCGCATCGTATCGGCCGTCTGGGCGCGGACGCTGCGCGGCGTGCCGAGGATCGGCCGCCCCAAGGAAGAGCGCGGATAGGCCGTCTCCATGAACCGGTCGAAGACGAGTTCGTCCGGCGCATCCTCGTAGGAGCCGATTTCCTGAACGATGACCTGCTTTTCGCGGGCGAGTTCCTCCGGGTCGAAGGCGGGCGCGGTCAGGATGTCGGCGATGATGTCGAGGGCGACGGGCAGATCATCCCCGAGCACGCGCGCGAAATAGGCCGTGCTTTCCGCATTCGTCTCCGCATTGAGTTCGCCGCCGACGGCCTCGATCTCTTCGGCGATCCGCCGCGCCGAACGCTTCGCGGTACCCTTGAAGGCCATGTGCTCGAAGAGATGTGCGATGCCGTGCTCGGCTTCTTCCTCATGGCGGGAGCCCGTCCCGACCCAGACGCCGAGCGCCGCGGTGGCGAGATGCGGGATCCGCTCGGTGACGACGCGCAGCCCCGAAGGCAGAACGGTCAGCTCGACCGCTTCGTCGCGCAGACCGCCCGACACGGTCATGCGGCCTCCTCGCGGGCGGCGCGGCCGCGCTCGCGGATGAAGGTCTCGACGGCGGCCTGATCGTTGGCGAGCACGGTGAAGCGCTCGCTGCGATCGTAGAGATCGGCCATGTGCGGCGGCAGGGGCGGACGGATCCCCGTCGCCGCCTCGACCGCGTCGGGGAATTTCGCCGGATGCGCGGTGGCCAGCACGATCATCGGCGTCGCAGGATCCTTGCGCGTGACGCGCTCGGCGGAGCCGAGTCCGACGGCGGTATGCGGATCGAGCAGATAGCCGGTTTCGGCGAGCGTGCGCTTCATGACCGCCGCGACCTCGGGCTCCGTGACGGCGCTCGCCTTGAATTCGGAACGGATCCGGGCGAGCGGACCCTCCTCGACAGTGAAGGCGTTGGACTGTGCGAGACCCGCCATGAGCCCCCGGATCGCCTCCGCATCGCGGTCATAGGCGTCGAAGAGCAGGCGTTCGAAGTTCGACGAGACCTGAATGTCCATCGAGGGAGAGCTCGTGGGAACGACCCCCGTCACCTCGTAACGACCCGTCGCCAGCGTGCGGGCCAGAATGTCGTTGCCGTTCGTCGCGATGTTCAGCGTCTCGACCGGAAGGCCCATGCACTTGGCGACATGACCCGCGAGCACGTCGCCGAAATTGCCGGTGGGAACCGAGAAGGACACCTTGCGGTGCGGGCCGCCCAGCGCGACCGCCGCCGTGAAATAGTAGACCGACTGTGCGACGATGCGCGCCCAATTGATCGAATTCACGCCGGACAGCTTCATCGCGTCTCGGAAGGCGTGATGGTTGAACACGCCCTTCACGATCGCCTGACAGTCGTCGAACGTGCCTTCCAGCGCGATCGCATGGACGTTCTCTCCGCCCACGGTCGTCATCTGGCGACGCTGCACTTCGCTCACGCGGCCGTGCGGGTAGAGAATGAAGACGTCGACGCGCTTCAGCCCGCGGAAGGCTTCGATGGCGGCGCTGCCGGTGTCGCCCGAGGTCGCGCCGACGATGGTCGCGCGCTGCCCGCGCTTTTCGAGGACATGGTCCATCAGCCGGCCGAGCAGCTGCATCGCCACGTCCTTGAAGGCGAGCGTCGGGCCGTGAAAGAGTTCGAGGATGAAGGTGTTGTCGGCGACCTGCACCAACGGGCAGACGGCCGAATGCCGGAAGGCCGCGTAGGACTCGTCGATCATCCGCGAGAAGGCCCCGGACTCGACATCGTCGGCGAAGGGGCCGATCACGGCCTTTGCGACCTCGGCATAGCTGCGCCCTGCGAAACCCGCGATCGTGGACGCGTCCAGCGAAGGCGCGCGTTCGGGCCAGTAAAGACCTCCGTCACGGGCGAGGCCCGTGAGGACGGCATCGGAAAAACCGAGCGCGGGAGCTTGCCCGCGGGTCGAAACGTACAGCACTTTCGGACTTCCTCGTGAGGCGCTGAAGGTAGGCGGGCGGCCCCGCCCGCGCAAGCGAAGCGTCAGTCGGCGGCGGGATCGCCCGCCTCGCGGACCTCCGCCGTTTCGCGACGGGTCTTGCGGTACCAGAGCGCGAACAGGACCAGCACGGCGAGCGCGAGCGTGAACCAGGTCGCCGCATATTGAAGGTGATTGTCGGGGAAGCTCACGCGCGTGACGCCGCCCT
The DNA here is from genome assembly GCA_027483795.1 of Hyphomicrobiales bacterium. Taxonomy (GTDB): domain Bacteria; phylum Pseudomonadota; class Alphaproteobacteria; order Rhizobiales; family Beijerinckiaceae; genus JAIXZO01. The sequence continues at coordinate 29,852 of JAIXTT010000030.1, read as the reverse complement.
TGGGCCAACCTCCCGGCACCGGGGCCGCATCGGCGGCGATCACGAAGGGCGCGGCGTCCTGCAGGCCCGCGGCCGCCGCCATGGCCTTCGGGTCGCGGGTGAAGAATTCCCGCTTCTCCGGTCGGTCCGGCGGCGCGAACATACCGGGCTTTTCGGGCATGCGGAGCAGGCCCGTGATCGAGACTTCACCTCGGATCAATCCTTCCGACCGGGAGGACGGCGCGCGCTTGGCGTCCGGAACGAAACCACGATTGATGAGGATCGTGGTCCCGTCCGCGGCGACGAGAGGCGTGAAGACCTCCCAGCCTTGAACGGCCTGTCGACCGCCCTCCGGCGACCAGAGCGAATAAAGATGAAGCTCCTTGTCGTGGAGCAGGCGACCGGCGACGGTCACGCGACGATATTCCTGATCCTTGGCCTTGAGCCCGGGCCATTCCGTCCGGACGGGCGGGGGGACGGGTGCGGCGGTCGTCCGTTCGGCGACGCGCGCGATCAACCGCTGCTTGGCGCCCCAACGCTCGATCTGCCACGAGCCGAGACCGACCAGCGTGCCGAAGGCCGCCAGCGTGAAGAGGACGGGAACGACGTAGCGGCGGGAGATCATCGTGGTTCCGGACGGCCCTTGTCTCGGCCTCGAGGGAAGGGCCGCGACCACGGTCGGAACCCGAAAAAGGAAAGGGCGGCCGGAGCCGCCCTCGCCGGGATATGCCTAGCGGGTCAATGCGCCGCGGCGGCCGCGCCCCACTGCGCGCCCCAGAGATAGATCGCGACGAAAAGGAACAGCCACACCACGTCGACGAAATGCCAGTACCAGGCGGCGAATTCGAAGCCGAGATGCTGCTTGGGCGTGAAGTGCCCCTTCAGCGCACGGGCGAGGCAGACGATCAGGAAGATCGTGCCGACGAGCACGTGGAACCCGTGGAACCCCGTCGCCATGTAGAAGGTCGCGCCGTAGATGTGGCCTTTGAAGGCGAAGGCTGCGTGCTGATATTCGTAGACCTGCACGATGCTGAAGACCGCGCCGAGGATGCAGGTGAGGATCAGGCCCCACTTCAGACCATCGCGGTCATCATGCAGCAACGCGTGATGAGCCCAGGTCACCGTGGTGCCGGAGGTCAGCAGGATCAGCGTGTTGAGCAGCGGCAGATGCCAAGGATCGAAGACCTCGATGCTCTTCGGCGGCCAGGTGCCGCCCGTGAATTCGGCGCGCGCGAACTGCTGCGCTTCGCCCGCGAACAGGCTCGCGTCGAAATAGGCCCAGAACCACGCCACGAAGAACATGACCTCGGAGGCGATGAACATGATCATGCCGTAGCGATGGCTGATCTGAACGACGCGGGTGTGATAACCGCCCCGTTCCGCCTCGCGGGTCACGTCCGACCACCAGGAAGCCATCGTGTAGAGCACGCCGATGAAGCCCGCGCCGAAGAGCACCGGGCCCGCCTTGATGCCGCCGAGCGTCATGGCCTTCATCCACATGACGGCGCCGACCGCCATCACGAAGGCGCTGACCGAGCCGACGAACGGCCACGGGCTCGGGTCGACGATGTGGTAGTCGTGATTCTTGCTGTGCGCGTCGGCCATCGTATCGGTCTCCGATCCCCTCCCGCTTCGGACCTTCGTCCTCCGCGGCCCCCGGGGGCTTACAGTTCGGGCGCCTTCGGGGTCGTCCCGGTCTTCGCCTCGGCGAGAGGCTTGGCCGACCCTTTGGCAGGAAAGAAGGTGTAGGACAAGGTGATCGTTCGGATGCGCTCCAGCTCGCGGTTGTCCGGCAAGGCCGGATCCACGAAGAAGACGACGGGAGCATCCATCGTTTCACCCGGCTTCAGCGTCAACTCGTTGAAGCAGAAGCATTGAAGCTTGTTGAACCAACCGCCCATCTGGTTCGGCGACACGTTGAACGTGGCCATCCCGGTCGTCTCGACGGGCGCGGTGTTCCGGATACGGTAGAAGACGGTGATCGTCTCGCCCGCGCGCACCTCCACGAAGGGCGTCTCCGGTTCGAACTTCCAAGGCAGTCCGGGAGCGACATTCGCGTCGAAGCGGACCGTGTAGAAGGTTTCGGAAATCTTCGTGGGCGCCTTTTCGGCGACCATGGGCGTGCCGCCGAAGCCCGTCACCCGACAGAACAGGTCGTAGAGCGGAACCGCCGCGAACGCCATGCCCGTCATGGTGCCGACGATGCCGAGGCACGCGAACATGGTCCGGCGCATCTTGCGCGCGGGATCGGTCGGAAGCGGAGCGGGAGCTTCGATCATGGTCAGAGCTGCCGGATGATGACGCCGGGCCCGAGCTTGGCCAGCGTCACGACGTAGAAGAGCAGACCGAGCCCGGCGAGCACCAGGCCGAGAGCGAGCGACCGAGAGCGGCGCCGCCGGCGCTGCTCCTCGTCGAGTTGGATGCCGTCTTCAGGTTTCGCCATGTCAGAGCCCCATCACCCGCAAAACGGTTCCCGCGCCCGGAAGCGGAAGGAGAAGCTCGGCAAGAAGGACGGCGAAAAGAAGGAAGAGATAGAGGATCGAGAAACCGAAAAGCCGCATCGCGGCACGGTTCGCTTCCGCACCCTCCCGGATGCGGTAAACGCCGACTGCGTCGCGGATCATGATGCCGCCCGTGACGACCGAGACGACCAGATAGGCGAGACCGCCGAAGCCCATGAAGACGGGCAGCACCGCGAAGGGCGCAAGCACGAGCGTGTAGAGGAGGATCTGCAGCCGCGTCGCGCTCTCGCCGGCGACGACGGGCAACATGGGTACCCCCGCGCGCTCGTAATCGGCCGACTTCACCAGCGCGAGCGCCCAGAAATGCGGCGGCGTCCAGAGGAAGATGAGGCCGAACAGCACGAAGCTCTCGATCGACACCGATCCCGTCGCCGCGGCATAGCCGACCATGGGAGGGAACGCACCCGCCGCGCCGCCGATCACGATGTTCTGCGCGGTCCAGCGCTTCAACCACATCGAATAGACCACGACGTAGAAGAAGATGGTGAACGCGAGGAAGGCCGCGGCGAACCAGTTCGCCACGATGCCGAGGAACAGGACCGAGCCGACCGAAAGCACGAGGCCGAAGGCGAGCGCCTCGCCGGGAGCGACACGGCCCGCCGGAATCGGGCGTTTGGCGGTGCGCGACATCACGGCGTCGATGTCGGCGTCCCACCACATGTTGAGTGCGCCCGACGCGCCCGCACCCACCGCGATCGCGAGAAGCGACGCGAAGCCGAGGACGGGGTTCATACCCTCGGGCGCAAGCAGCATGCCCACGAGCGCCGTGAAGATGACGAGCGACATGACCCGCGGCTTCAGGAGCTGCCAGAAATCGCGCGCGTCGCCCGCCGACAGGCCGGGAACGGCCGCAGTCTGGGCGAAGGATCCGTCGCGGTTCTGGATATCGCTGACGAGGGACATGGAGCTCGGTCGGTCAGGGGGTTCGTTCGCGGCGTTCGGCCGACCCGTCCGGGAGAACGAGTCGGCGGAGCGCCGGGGAGGAAGACGCCGGCCGGGCGGACCGGCCGGCGTCTCGGAACGTCAGTGATCCTTGTCCGTGATGCGCGGCAAGGTCTCGAACTGGTGGTAGGGCGGCGGCGAGGACAGCGTCCATTCGAGCGTCGTCGCGCCCGCGCCCCACGGATTGTCGCCTGCGAGCTGCTTGCGGGCGAAGGCCTGCCAGCAGCCGTAGAAGAACACGAACAGCCCGAAGAAGAAGATGTAGGAGCCGTAGGAGGAGATCCGGTTCCAGCCCGCGAAGGCGTCCGGATAGTCCACATAATGCCGCGGCATGCCCGCGAGACCCGTGAAGTGCATCGGGAAGAACAGGACGTTCGCGCCGATGAAGGCGATCCAGAAATGCAGCTTCGCGATGAACTCGGAGAAGACGTAGCCCGTCATCTTCGGGAACCAGTAGTACCAGGCCGCGAAGATCGCGAAGACCGCGCCGAGCGACAGCACGTAGTGGAAATGCGCCACCACGTAATAGGTGTTGTGGAGCTGACGGTCGACGCCCGCATTCGCGAGCACCACGCCCGTCACGCCGCCGACGGTGAACAGGAAGATGAAGCCGATGGCCCAGATCATCGGCGACGTGAAGCGCATCGAGCCGCCCCACATCGTCGCGATCCAGGAGAAGATCTTCACGCCCGTCGGCACCGCGATCACCATGGTCGCGAAGACGAAATACTGCTGCGTCTTCAGCGACAGGCCGACCGTGTACATGTGGTGCGCCCACACGACGAAGCCGACCGCGCCGATGGCGACCATCGCATAGGCCATGCCGAGATAGCCGAAGATCGGCTTCCGCGAGAAGGTCGAAACGATGTGCGAGACGATGCCGAAGGCCGGCAGGATCATGATGTAGACTTCGGGGTGACCGAAGAACCAGAACAGGTGCTGGTAGAGCACCGGATCGCCGCCGCCCGCGGGGTCGAAGAAGGTCGTCCCGAAATTGCGGTCGGTCAGCAGCATCGTGATCGCGCCCGCGAGGACGGGAAGCGACAGCAGAAGCAGGAACGCGGTCACCAGCATCGCCCAAGCGAAGAGCGGCATGCGGTGCAGCGTCATGCCGGGCGCGCGCATGTTCAGGATCGTGGTGATGAAGTTGATCGCGCCGAGGATCGAAGACGCGCCCGCCAGATGCAGCGAGAGAATGCCGAAGTCGAGCGCGGGACCGGGATGGCCCGAGGTCGAAAGCGGCGGATAGACCGTCCAGCCGCCGCCGAAGCCCGTCGAGCCCGGCGCGCCTTCGACGAACATCGAGATCACGAGGAGGGCGAAGGCGGCGGGCAGCAGCCAGAACGAAATGTTGTTCATGCGCGGGAAGGCCATGTCCGGCGCACCGACCATGATCGGCACGAACCAGTTGCCGAAGCCTCCGATCAGCGCCGGCATGACCACGAAGAACACCATGATCAGGCCGTGGCCCGTCACGAAGACGTTGTAGGTCTGCGGATTGCTGAACCACTGCATCCCCGGCTCCTGGAGCTCGAGGCGCATGGCGATCGACAGAAGACCGCCGATGATCCCGGCCACGAGGCCGAAGATCAGGTACATCGTGCCGATGTCCTTGTGGTTGGTGGAGAGCACCCACCGACGCCAGCCGGTCGGGTGATCGAGATGCGCGTCATGCGCGGTCGCCGCGTGTGCCATGGTGTGTTCCCAGGTCGTCGGTCTGTTGTCGGTTCCGGTCTTCCGCTCACTCGACCGTGGTCGAACGAGCGGCGACTTTGACGGTGTCGTCGGCGTTGGAGGCGAACTTCTTCTTCGCCTCGACCAGCCAGGCCGCATATTTCTCCGCGCTCACGACGCGGATCGCGATCGGCATGAAGGCATGGTTCTGGCCGCACAGACGCGAGCACTGGCCGTAATAGACGCCCTCGACGTTCGTCTTGAACCAGGTCTGGTTGAGACGGCCGGGGATCGCGTCCATGCGGACGCCGATGGACGGAACGGCGAAGTTGTGGATCACGTCGCCGCCGACCACCTGAATCGCGACGGTCTTGCCGGCGGGAAGGACGAGCTCGTTGTCGACCGCGAGCAGGTTCGGCTGACCCGCCTTCGCGGCGTCTTCCTTGCTCAGCATCAGGCTGTCGAAGCCGAAGCCGCCGCCCTGATCGGCGGGATATTCGTAGGTCCAATACCACTGCTTGCCGATCGCCTTCACGGTGATGTCCGCCTTGGGCATCTCGACCTGATAACGCAGCAGGCTGAAGGACGGCACCGCGATGGCGGCGAGAATGACGATCGGGATCACGGTCCAGGCGATCTCGAGGCCCGTATGGTGGGTCGTCTTCGACGGAACCGGGTTCGACTTTTCGTTGAAGCGCACCACCACATAGACGAGCAGCGCCAGCACGAAGACCGAGATCGCCGTGATGACCCAGACCAACACGTTGTGAAGGTCGTAGCTCCGCTGGGCGACGTCGGTGACCGGGGTCTGCAGGTTCAGCTGCCAGGGCGAAGGCTGGCCGGTGCCGGCCAGGGCCGCGCCCGAGGCGCCGAGAGCGAGGACGGCCGCAGCCGCACGGCTCCAGAAACGGGTCATGACGATTCGATCTCCTTGAACTCCCGAAGGATCGGGGCGGAATTCCGGCCTCCCTTCGAAAGGGAAGCGGAGGGAATCACCCCCGCCGACGGTCTTCGGATGGCATTCGGACACGTCAAAACCACAAAGGGACGCCGCGCGCAACGCATCGAAGGTCTGATTTCATGCGTCATTTGCGCCTTCCCGTCCGGAGACGCGCCGGCGGAGCGCGTGATTCCGGCTGCCCCAACGTCGGCTTGACATCGCTCCACGCCCATGGTCGGAACCGTCTCGGCAGCGGCGGCGATGGCTCGTCGACGCCAGAAACGCGACGGAGACGCCGCATGCCTCTCCCGGCTTGGTTCCGGTCGATCACGTTCGGCGCGGCACTCTTCTGCGCCGTCTGGGCGGGCGTGGCTTCCGCAGCCGCGCAGGGCGTCGTCCGGGCGACCTACGGCGATTGGCAACTGCGATGCGAGGCGGCGTCCGGAGCGCGCGAGCAATGCGCGCTGGTTCAGAACGTCGTGACCGAAGACAAGGGCAATCTCGGGCTCGTGGTCATCGTGGTGAAGACCGCCGACGGCTCGGGCCTTCTGCTGCGGGTCGTCGCGCCGCTCAACATTCTTCTTCCCAACGGCCTCGGCCTGCGGATCGACCGGACCGAGATCGGCCGGGCCGGCTTCGTCCGTTGTCTGTCGAGCGGCTGCGTCGCCGAAGTCGTGATGGACGCGCAGTTGCTCGCGCAATTCCGTTCGGGCCGGACCGCCACCTTCGTCGTCTGGCCCACGCCCGACGAAGGCGTCGGCATTCCCGTGGCCCTTGCGGGCTTCCCGGCCGGCGTCGCCGCCCTACCCTGACATTACAGCGGATACAGGATGATGCAGATGCGCTCTCCCGCCCTTCTCAAAGGTCTCGGTGCAGTCCTGCTGGCGGGCGTCGTGTCCGCCTGCGGTTCGATGGACGTCCGCGGTCTCCTGCCCTCCTCGGGTTCGCCCCGAGGCGACTCCGTCGCCGCCGCGGCCCCCGCCCCCGCTCCGCTCCCGGACGAGGACGAGGACTTGGAATGCCCGGCGGTCGAAATCCGGCAGGGCGCGGCGGCTCATCGATTCGGCGCCGGAGACACTTTGCGCGCCCAAGCGGCGATTTCGAACGTTGCACGCGAATGCCGCCTCGAAGGCGATCGGATCCGGATCTCGGTGGGCGTGGAAGGGCGCGTGAACCTCGGCTCCGGCGGCGCTCCCGGGACCTATCAGTTTCCTGTCAGGGTCGTGATGAAACGCGGCAACACCGTCGTGGCGGCGCGGACCGAGCGCGTTTCCGTCGTGATTCCCGCCAATGACGTGCTCGCAAGCTTCGTCTCGGTTCAGAAGGACTTCCTGGTCCCCAAGAAGGGCGCCGAATTGACGATCGAAGTCGGGCTCGACACCGGCAACGACGCCGTCGCGCCGGCTTCGGTCAAGAGGCGCTGAACGTTCTTCGGCCGTGGATCGCGGGCCGGAGACGATTGACTCCCGGCCGACTCGTCTTCAATCCTGACGTCAGCCGTCAATCTCCGCGGAAGAGTCCGGCGGGGGCGTGAAAGCCCTTGTCGCCGGCGCCGAAGGCGCAACCGCCCCGGAAACGCTCAGGCCGAAGGACCGCGGAGAGCTGGCACTCTGGAAAGCGGACGATCGCGAGATCGTCCCACCGACGGGCGTAACCGTCGGCGCTTCGGCGTCGTCGGGAAATCTCTCAGGTCTCGGGACAGAGGGGGCGCAGAACGCAACGGGCCGCAAGGTCCGAGGCGCGAGCGACTCCGAACCCGGGACGGATGATGGCCCAGACCGAGACGACGGCTACAGAGACTCTGCTCCGGACCCCGCTCCACGCGCGTCACGTCGCGCTCGGCGCGCGCATCGTGCCCTTCGCGGGATACGAGATGCCCGTGCAGTATCCGACGGGGATCCTCGAAGAGCATCGGTGGACCCGCGAGAACGCCGGCCTTTTCGACGTCTCGCATATGGGCCAGGCCTTCCTGATCGGCCCCGATCACGAGACGACCGCCCGCGCGCTCGAAGCCCTCGCCCCCGCCGACTTCGTGAACCTCGAACCGGGCCGGCAGCGATATTCGCAACTCCTGAACGACGAGGGCGGGATCCTCGACGACTTCATGGCCGCCCGCTCGTCCGACCCGCACGAGGACGGCGTGATCGCGCTGGTGGTCAACGCCGCCTGCAAGGAACAGGACTATGCCCATATCGCCCCGCGTCTGCCTAAGAGCGTCCGGCTGATGCGTGCGGACGGCCGGGCGCTTCTGGCCCTTCAGGGCCCGAAGGCCGCCGCGGTCCTCGCGCGGCACTGCCCCGACACCGCCGACATGCCCTTCATGACGGCGAAGACGACGCGTTTCGACGGGATCCCGGTCAATGTGTCCCGCTCCGGCTACACCGGCGAGGACGGCTACGAGATCTCGGTGCGGAACGACCGCGTCGAGGAGGTCGCCGCGGTCCTCCTGCGCGACGCCGCCGTGAAGCCGATCGGCCTCGGCGCGCGGGATTCCCTCCGTCTTGAAGCGGGGCTCTGCCTCTACGGCCATGACATCGATCCGACGACCTCGCCCGTGGAGGCCGCGCTCGTCTGGTCGATCCAGAAGCGTCGCCGCGAGGAAGGCGGCTTCCCCGGCGAGGATCGGATCCGCCGCGAACTTGCGGAGGGTACGGCCCGCAAGCGCGTCGGAATTCTCCCCGAAGGCAAGGCGCCGGCCCGCGAGGGTACAGAGATCACCGACGAGGCGGGCCGCGTGATCGGCACGGTCACCTCGGGCGGCTTCGGCCCGAGCCTCGGCGGCCCGCTCGCCATGGGTTACGTCGAGACCGGTTGCGCGACGGTCGGCACGGCCGTCCGGCTCATCGTCCGCGGCAATGCGCTCCCTGCCCGGATCGCCCCGCTGCCCTTCGTTCCTCAGCGTTATCATCGCGGCCCCGCCGCCTGAACCGACCGGAGATCCGATCCATGGCCGAGACCCGTTACACCAAGGACCACGAATACATCCGGCTCGATGGCGATACCGCCGTGGTCGGCATCACCGACTACGCGCAGGGCCAACTCGGCGACGTCGTCTTCGTCGAGCTTCCCGCGATCGGCAAAAAGGTCGGCAAGGGAGACGAAGCCGCCGTCGTCGAGAGCGTGAAGGCCGCGAGCGAGGTCTACGCCCCGGTCTCCGGCGAGGTCGTCGCGGTCAATTCGGCGCTCGAAGGCTCGCCCGGCACCGTCAACGAGGATCCGCTCGGCTCGGGCTGGTTCGTGAAGATGAAGCTCGCGGACCCGTCGGAGATCGAAGGGCTCATGACGGAAGAGCAGTACAAGACCTTCGTCGCGAGCATGTCCTGAGGCGCGGGGCCATTCGCGGGCCCCTCGCCGCCGCCGTCTCTCTCCAGATCGGAGCGCCGCCGATGCGTTACCTTCCTCTCTCCGACGCCGATCGCAAGGACATGCTCGCCGTCATCGGCGCGTCCTCCATCGACGACCTCTTCGCCGACATTCCCTCGGACAAGCTCATGAAGGGTCTGCCCGACCTGCCGCGCCGCAAGGGCGAGCTCGAGGTCGAGCGGATCATGTCGCGGATGGCGGGGAAGAACGTCGCGGCCTCCTCCGTACCCTTCTTCGTGGGTGCCGGAGCCTACAAGCATCACGTTCCTGCGACGGTGGACCACCTGATCCAGCGCTCGGAGTTCCTGACGAGTTACACGCCCTACCAGCCCGAGATCGCGCAGGGCACGCTGCAATATCTCTTCGAATTCCAGACCCAGGTCGCGGCGCTCACCGGCATGGAGGTGGCCAACGCCTCGATGTATGACGGCTCGACCGCCTGCGGCGAGGCCGTGCTGATGGCCCACCGCGTCACCAGGCGCCGCAAGGCGGTGCTGTCGGGCGGCCTGCATCCCCATTACGCCGACGTGGTCCGCACCCTCTCGAAGATGGCGGGCGACGAGGTCGTCACCATGGCCCCCGACGTGACCGCGACCGAGGATCTGCTCGCCGCCGTCGACGGCTCGGTTTCCTGCGTGGTCGTCCAGACGCCGGACGTGTTCGGCCATCTCCGCGACCTCCGCAAACTCTCCGAGAAGTGCCGCGAGGCGGGCGCGCTGTTGATCGCGGTCTTCACCGAAGTCGTCTCCCTCGGTCTCGTCACGCCGCCCGGCGCGATGGGGGCGGACATCGTCGTCGGCGAGGGCCAATCGATCGGCAATGCGCTGAACTTCGGCGGTCCCTATGTCGGCCTCTTCGCCGCCAAACAGAAATATGTCCGCCAGATGCCGGGCCGGCTCTGCGGCGAGACGGTCGACGCCGACGGCGCCCGCGGCTTCGTGCTGACGCTCTCCACCCGCGAGCAGCACATCCGCCGCGACAAGGCGACGTCGAACATCTGCACCAATTCCGGCCTCTGCGCGCTGGCCTTCACCATCCATATGACGCTGCTCGGCCAGGAGGGCCTCGGCCGCCTCGGCCGCATCAATCACGCGAATGCGGTGAAGCTCGCCGACATGCTTTCGAGCGTGAGGGGCGTCGAGGTGCTCAACTCCGCCTTCTTCAACGAATTCACCCTCCGCCTCTCCCGCCCGGCCGCGGCCGTGGTGGAAGAGCTTGCGGCGAAGGGCGTGATGGCGGGCGTGCCCGTCTCGCGCCTGCTGCCGAAGGCGGGCCTCGACGATCTCCTGATCGTCGCGAACACCGAAGTGAACACCGACGACGACCGCGCCGCGTTGGTCGAAGCGCTGAGGGAGGTGCTGTGATGCTGAACCGTCAGGGTCGTCCCACCGCGCCGGGCCTCGCCTCGGTCTCCGCGCATGAAACCTTCACCGGCAACAAGGCGCTTCTGCAGGAAGAGCCGCTGCTGTTCGAGATCGGTCGATACGACGTCACCGGCGTCGATCTCGACGAGCCGCAGGGCTTCACGCCGCGGCTCGGCGGGCTCGAGCGCAGCGACGGCATCGGCCTGCCCGGTCTCTCCGAACCGGAGACGATGCGCCATTTCGTGCGGCTGTCGCAGAAGAATTACGGGATCGACACGGGCCTCTTCCCGCTCGGCTCCTGCACCATGAAGCACAATCCGCGGCTCAACGAGCGCATGGCGCGCCTGCCGGGATTCGCGGACGTCCATCCGCTCCAGCCGCAATCGACCGTTCAGGGCGCGCTCGAACTCATGAACGAGCTCGGCCGCTGGTTGACGGAGTTGACCGGCATGCCCGCCGTCGCGCTGTCGCCCAAGGCGGGAGCGCATGGCGAGCTCTGCGGCATGATGGCGATCAAGGCCGCGATCGAGGCCAAGGGCGAGGGCGCGACCCGGCGCACGGTGCTGGTGCCCGACTCCGCCCACGGCACCAACCCGGCGACCGCCGCGCTGATCCAGTTCGACGTGAAGCCCGTCCCCGTCCGCGAGGACGGCACGGTCGATCCCGAGGCGGTGCGCGCGCTCGCGGGACCGGACACGGCCGCCATCATGCTGACGAATCCCAATACGTGCGGATTGTTCGAGAAAGACGTCGCAAAGATCGCCGAAATCATCCATGCGGCGGGCGGTTATTTCTATTGCGACGGCGCGAATTACAACGCGATCGTCGGCAAGGCGCGGCCGGGCGATCTCGGCGTCGACGCGATGCACATCAACCTCCACAAGACCTTCTCGACGCCTCACGGCGGCGGCGGTCCGGGCTCCGGTCCGGTGGTGCTCTCCGAGCGTCTCGCCGCCTTCGCCCCGGTCCCCTTCGTCCGGACGGACGCTGCGGGCTTCGCGCTCGTCGAGGACGAGGAGGGCACGGAGGCCTTCGGCCGCATCACCGCCTTCCACGGCCAGACGGGCATGTATGTCCGCGCGCTCTCCTACATGCTCTCGCACGGGGCGGACGGCTGCCGGCAGGCGTCGGAGGATGCGGTGCTGAACGCGAACTATGTCCGCGCGCGGCTCGCCGACCTGATGTCGCTGCCCTTCGGCAACCGACCCTGCATGCATGAGGTGCTGTTCGACGATGCCTGGCTGAAGGACACCGGCGTGAGCACGCTCGACTTCGCCAAGGCGATGATCGACGAGGGCTACCATCCGATGACGGTCTATTTCCCGCTCGTCGTCCACGGCGCGATGCTGGTGGAGCCGACCGAGAGCGAGAGCCGCGCGTCGCTCGACCTCTTCATCGCGACGCTCCGCGACCTCGCGATGGCGGCGAAGCGCGGCGACGCGGCGCGCTTCACGGGGGCGCCCTACCTCGCCCCGCGCCGTCGCCTCGACGAGACCCGCGCCGCCCGGAGCCCCGTCCTCCGCTGGACGCCCCCGGCGCCCGTTCAGGAAGCGGCGGAGTAAGGGACGATCATCTCGGCCGGGGATGACGAGCCGTGCGGCCCCCGTCCCCTCTCGGCCCTTCATGCGTTATGACCATGGAGGACGCGGGCGGAGCGTGATGCGATGCGGTGGGACGACCTCAGGATCTCCTCGAATATCGAGGACCGGCGCGGCATGGGCGGCTTCCCGGGCGGCGGCGGGGGCATGGGCGTCGGGGCCATGGTCGTGCTCGGCCTTCTGGGCTGGGCCCTCGGCATCGATCCGCGGCTGCTGATCGGCGGGGCGGAAGTCGTCCAGAGCTATCGGCAACAGAGCGCGCCCGTGCAGCAGGGCCGGCTCGGCGCGCCGAGCGACGACGTCGGCGTCTTCGTCGCCAAGGTGCTGGGCGAGACCGAGGACGTCTGGACGGTCGTGCTGCCGCAACAGGCGGGCCGGGACTACGAGCGGCCGCGGCTCGTGCTCTTCTCCGGAGCGACCCAGTCGGCCTGCGGCTTCGCGCAGGCGGCGACGGGACCGTTCTACTGCCCGCCCGACAAACGGATCTATCTCGACACGTCCTTCTTCGACGAGATGAAGCGTCGTCTCGGAGGCGGCGGCGAATTCGCCTATGCCTACGTCATCGCCCACGAGGTCGGGCACCACATCCAGAACGTCCTGGGCATTCTGCCGCGGGTCCAGCAGGCGCAGCGTCGGGCGGCGACGCAGGCCGAGGCGAACGCGCTGTCGGTCCGGGTCGAACTCATGGCCGACTGTCTCGCCGGCGTCTGGGCGCAGAAGATGAACGAGCGCCGTGCCAACATCACCGAACGCGACGTGAGGCAGGCGATCGCGACCGCCGCGGCGATCGGCGACGACAGGCTTCAGAGCGCGCGGGGCCGCGTGGTGCCCGACAGCTTCACGCACGGCACGTCGGAACAGCGGGTCCGCTGGTTCATGACCGGGCTCAGAGGCGGCGACGTGCGGCAGTGCAACGCCTTCAAGGCGGAACGGCTCTGAAACGGGCGGCCGTCCCCTAAGGAGCGAAGCCTTCCAAGCGCTCGGGCAGGAGCGCGAGCGCCTCTTCGTCGGCATTGGCGAAGGCGATGCGCAGATGGCCCTTCTGGTTCGGCCCGAAATAGGGGCCGGGCAGTCCGAGGACGCCGCGTTCGGAGGCGAGCTTCTGCACCACTTCGCCCGACATGCGCCCGACGAACGGATGCGCGACATAGGCGAAATAGGCCCCGAGGCTTTCGATCCGCCATTCGGGCCTCTCGGCCATCGCCCGGCGGAAGGCTTCGGCCCTCTTCACGATCACGTCGCGGTTCGCCGCACGCCAAGCCCCGAGCGCCGGGATCGCCCATGACAGGGCGATCTGGGCGGGGCGGGGCGCGCAGATCTGGATGCAGTCGAGGAGCTTCGCGATCTCCCGCATCGTCGCCTCGCCCGCGGCGATCGCACCCGTGCGATGGCCGGGGATGCAATAGCTCTTCGAGAAGGAGTAGAGGCTCACCACCGTGTCGCCCCAGTCGGGATCGTCGAAGAGCCGGTGCGGCGGCAGGGCGGCATCGGGCAGGAAGTCGCGATAGGTCTCGTCGACGACGAACCATATCCCCTTGCGCCGGCAGAGCTCGGCCAGCGCGGCGATGCGCTCGGGCGGACAGATCGCCCCCGTCGGATTGCTCGGGGTCACCAGAACCAAAGCGCGCACCCGCTCGTCGACGAGGCGCTCCGCCGTCTCGATGTCGGGCAGCAATCCCGCTTCCGGCGGGCAGGGCAGCGGCCGCGCCTCGATGCCCAGCATCTGCAGGGTCATCGCATGGTTGAAATACCAAGGGGCGGGCAGCAGCACCGCGTCTCCCGCCTTGGCGACCGTCATCATCGCCGTCACGAAGGCCTGATTGCAGCCCGCCGTGATCGCGACTTCGGAAGCCTTCACCTTCGCGGCGTAGAGCTCCGAGAGATGGGCGGCATAGGCGTCGCGCAGCTCCGGATCGCCCATGATCGGACCGTAGGAGGCGGCGGCCGTCGAACCCGCGGCGCGCGCCAGGCGCTCCAGCATCTCCGGATGCGCCGGATAGCCGGGAACCGCCTGCGAAAGATCGATCGCGCGGCCGCGCTCGCCCCGATAATTCCGCAGCCAGGCCTGAGCCTCGGGGATCGGCGGCGACCCGGTGTCGCGGACGAGCGGATTGACGGCGACCATGGGCTTCTCCTCGACGCGCCCGAGCTATAGCGCGCCCGATGGACCCATGCGAGAGCGCAAGGGCGGGCCGGCGCGTCCGACGCTTTGCGCGGGGCTCGGCGTCGCCTATGTTCCGCGGGCCGGTCGGGAGCCGGCGCGGACCAAGGACAAAGAATCGCATGCGTCCCCTTCTCTTCTCGCCTCTGTCGATCGGCCCCGTGGAAGTGCCCAACCGGATCGCGGTCGCCCCGATGTGCCAGTATTCGGCCCATGACGGCTGCGCCGAGGACTGGCATCTGCAGCATTGGATGAATCTCGCGATGTCGGGCTGCGGACTGATCACGATCGAGGCGACGGGCGTCGAACGTCACGGCCGGATCACCCACGGCTGCATCGGCCTTTATGACGACGCGACCGAGCGCTCCATGAAGCGCGGTCTCGACGCCGCGCGCGCCGTGGCGCTGCCGGGCACGAAATTCTCGATCCAGCTCGCCCATGCGGGCCGCAAGGCGTCCTCGCAGCGTCCTTGGGAGGGCGGGCGCTCGCTCGTCCGCGAGGACGACCCGTGGCAGACCGTTTCCGCCTCCGCCATTCCCTTCAACGACGGCTGGCACACGCCCGAGGCTCTCGACGAAGCGGGCATCGAGCGCATCGTGAAGGCCTTCGCGGCGTCGGCGAAGCGCGCCGAGCGCCTCGGGATCGACGTGATCGAACTGCACATGACGCACGGCTATCTCGTGCATCAGTTCCTCTCGCCGATCTCCAACAAGCGCACCGACGAATGGGGCGGCTCCTATGAGAACCGCGCCCGCTTCGGCCTCGCCGTCGCGGAGGCCGTGAAGGCCGCCGTCGGCAAGACCATGGCGGTGGGCGCGCGCATCACGGGTTCGGACTGGGTCGAGGAGGGCCTCGCCGTCGAGGACGCGATCCGCTACGCGAACGACCTCAAGGCCCGCGGCCTCGACTTCGTCTGCGTGAGCTCCGGGGGTCTCGACCCCAAGGCGCGCATCAATGTCGGCCCGGGCTATCAGGTGCCGATGGCGTCGGCCGTGAAGAAGGCCACGGGCATCGTGACCCGCGCGGTGGGCATGATCGTGACGGCGAAGCAGGCGGAGGAGATCCTTCAGGCCGGCGACGCCGACCAGATCGCGCTCGGCCGTGCGATCCTCGACAATCCGCGCTGGGGCTGGCATGCGGCCGACGAACTCGGCCTCGACTTCCCCCGTCCGCCGCAATATGACCGCGCCCGCCCCAAGGTGTGGCCCGGCGCGGCGCTCGCGCGAGAGGCGTGATCGGACCGCGGGTCTCCGGACCCGCGGACCCGCGATGCCGGCCGCGTCTTTCCTTCTCCCCTTGCCTTCTCCCCTTGCGGGAGAAGGGTTCGCTCATTTCGGAGATCCAGACTGATGGCCGACGTCGACGCGATCGTGATCGGAGCGGGCGTGATCGGCATCGCCGTCGCGCGGGCGCTGGCGCAGGGCGGGCGGTCCGTGATCGTGCTGGAAGGCGCCGAAGGGATCGGGACGGAAACCTCCTCGCGCAACAGCGAGGTGATCCATGCCGGGCTCTATTATCCGGCGGGCAGCCTCAAGGCGAAGCTCTGCGTGGAGGGCCGCAAGGCGCTCTACACCTTCTGCGATTCCCATGGCGTGCCCTATCGCCGCTGCGGCAAGCTGATCGTGGCGACCGACGCGGCCGAACTCGCCGCCATCGAGGGCATCAAGCGGAAGGGCGAGATCAACGGCTGCGACGATCTCGCGATGATTTCGGCCGCCGAGGCCATGGCCATGGAGCCGGCGCTCTCCTGCACGGGCGCGCTGTGGTCGCCCTCCTCGGGCATTCTCGACAGCCATGCCTATATGCTCGCGCTTCAGGGCGACGCGGAGGAGGCGGGCGCGGCCTTCGCCTTCCATACGCCTTTTCTGCGGGCGGACGTCTCAGGCAACGTGATCACGGTCGAGGCGGGCGGCGCGGAGCCGATGCGGCTCACCTGCAACGTGCTGGTCAACTGCGCGGGGCTTCACGCATCGAAGGCCGCCGCGCTGATGGACGGGCTCCCCGAGGCGCATGTGCCCGTCACCCGTTACGCCAAGGGCAATTACTTCGTGCTGTCCGGGCGCGCGCCGTTCTCACGCCTCATCTATCCGGCGCCGCATGCGCACGGGCTCGGCGTGCATCTGACGCTGGATCTCGGCGGGCAGGCGCGTTTCGGCCCGGACGTGGAATGGGTGGACGGCATCGACTATGAGGTCGACCCCGCCCGTTGCGAGGGTTTCGACGAGGCGATCCGGCGCTATTGGCCGGGCCTGCCCGACGGCGCGCTGAGCGCGGGCTATGCGGGCATCCGGCCCAAGATCTGCGGCCCGGACGACCCCGCTCCCGATTTCCGGATCGACGGGCCCGAGGTGCACGGCGTGCCCGGCCTCGTGAACCTGTTCGGCATCGAAAGCCCGGGGCTCACGGCGTCCCTCGCGATCGCGCGGGAAACGGTCGAGCGGTTGGGCTGAGCCCCCCTGCGTCCTCCCCCGTCATGCCCGCGCATGCGGGCATGATCCATGCGTCGTCATCCCGGCTGCAGCGAAGCGGAGGGCCGGGATCCACGTCTTTCGTCACGTGCAGAAGGCAAGACGTGGATGCCCGCATGCGCGGGCATGACGGCGAGGGAGCTGAGGCACGACGTGGATGCCCGCGGAGGCGGGCATGACGGCGGGGGAGCTGAGGCACGACGTGGATGCCCGCGGAGGCGGGCATCACGGCGGGGGAGCGTCAGCCCGCAAGCAGCGCCAGACCCGCGCCCGCGACGCCCAGCCCGGCGATCCGCGCGACCCTTCCGAACCGCACCGCGGCGACGCCCGCACCGAGCAGCGCCGACGTCGAAAGCGCGAAGCCCGCAAAATAGGCGACGGCCGCCGCGCCCGCAGGCATTTCGGCCCCGTGCGCGACGCCGTGGAACCCCGCGAAGAGCGCGCAGACCGCCGCCCCGAGCGCCGCGGACATCCGCAGCCCGAAGGCCGCGGCCGCGCCGAGGGCGACGACCGAAAGCGCGATCCCGACCTCGACCATGGGCACGGCGAAGCCCGAAAGCGACGCCGCGAAGCCCGAGCCCATGGCCGCGAGGAAGGCGACGGGCCAAGCGAAGGCGGAGCGCCCGCCGACGATTCCGGCCCAAAGCCCGGCCGCCGTCATCGCGAGGACATGATCGGCGCCGTCGAAGGGATGCATCAGGCCCGCGAAAAAGCCGTGCGCTTCGGCGCCGCCCGGATGGGCGAGCGCGGGCGTCGCCGCGACGGCGAGGAGAAGGGCGAGGACGGAACGGGGGCGGATCATCGAAATCTCCGGGATCGAAAGGGTCGAGACCCGCGAAGCAAGACGCGGGCCGGAAGGGGTGACGGCGGCCTCAGGCGGCGCTCGCCTTCGGGGACAGGCCGCCCGCGGAGACGATGAAGTCCATCACCGCCTCGACGCCGACGCCCGCCCGCGTGTTCGCGAAGACGAAGGGCTTGTCGCGGCGCATCAGCTTGGCGTCCCGGTCCATCACCGAGAGATCCGCGCCGACATGAGGTGCGAGGTCGATCTTGTTGATCACGAGCAAGTCCGAGCGCGTGATGCCCGGCCCGCCCTTGCGCGGAATCTTCTCCCCGCCCGCCACGTCGATCACGTAGACCGTGATGTCGGCGAGTTCGGGCGAGAAGGTCGCGGCGAGATTGTCGCCGCCGGATTCGATCAGGATCAGGTCGAGATCGGGGAATTTGCGGCTCATCTCGTCGACCGCCGCGAGATTGATCGAGCAGTCCTCGCGGATCGCGGTGTGCGGGCAGCCGCCCGTCTCCACGCCCATGATCCTCTCCTCGGGCAGCGCACCCGCGACCGTGAGAAGGCGCGCGTCCTCCTTGGTGTAGATGTCGTTGGTGATGGCGCAGAGGTCGAAGCGGTCGCGCATGCGCTTGCAGAGCGCCTCCATCAGCGCCGTCTTGCCGGAGCCGACGGGGCCGCCGATGCCGACGCGCAACGGGCCGTGAGACGAACGGGTCATGCGAAAATCCCTTCGGGTCAGGAGCGGAAGAGACGCGTGTATTGCGTCTCGTGCCGCATGGAGGCGATGTCCGAGCGGAACGCGGCCGCCCCGAGATCGTCGAGCGTCGAGGCTTCGGCGAAGGCCGCCGTCGCCGCGATGTCGGGCATCAGTCCCGCGAGGATGCGCTGGCCGTCCGTCTGGCCGATGGGGCCGAGCCGGACGACGGCGGAGACGATGTTCGAGACGAAGCCGAGCAGGAAGGCGTCGAGCGTCGCGCGCAGCCCGATCCCATGGCCCGCCGCCGCCGTGCCGAGGGCGACGGGATAGGCGACGTCGCCGTCCCAAGCGGATTTCAGCAGATCGACGGTGTCCGCGGGCCAGGCCGCGCGGACGGCGGTGACGAAGGCGTTGCCCTGCGCGGTCGTCTCCAGCCGCCGTTCCAGCGAGGGCTGCAGCGCCGCGGCGAGTTCCGCGACCGCATGAAGCGCCTCGCCGTCCCGCGCTTCCGCCGCGCGCCATGCGGCGGCCAGCAGAACGGCGTCGTTCCGGCCCGACCCGAAGGCGAGGAGATCGGCGATCCAGCCGCGGCAGGTTTCCGCATCCGTCACGTCGCCCGTTTCCACGGCCCATTCGAGCCCGTGCGAATAGGCGAAGGCCCCCACCGGGAAGGCGGGGGACAGCCAGACCATCAGCGGGAGCGACCCCGGTTCAGCCATGCTTGTGGTCGTGCGGATGCGCGTGGTCATGCGCATGGTCGTGAACATGCTCGTGTTCGTGAACATGCGCGTGGTCGTGCCCGTGGGAATGGGCATGAGAATGCGAATGCGCATGAGAATGCGAATGGCCGTGCGCGTGGTCGTGCCCGTGATCGTGGTGGTGATGGCCGTGATCATGCGCGTGATGATCATGCCCGCATCCGCAATCCGGGCCGTGGACATGATCATGCGCGTGGCCGTGGTCATGGTCATGCCCGTGCGCATGGCCGTGATCATAGGCGCCGCGCTCGGGCCGGAAGGGCCGCTCGACATGACGGATCGCGCAGCCCTGCCCGCGGATCATCTCGGCGAGGACGTGGTCGTCCTCGATATAGATCGCCTCGGCGGTGATTTCGGCGGGCGTGTGCCGGTTGCCGATGTGCCAGGCGGTGCGCAAGAGCCGCAGCGGGTTCTCCGTCGTGATTTCGAGCAGCTTCTCCGGCGCGGCCTCGACGGCGACGAGCCGTCCGTCTTCGAGCTTCAGCGCGTCTCCGTCGTCGAGCACGGTCGCCTTGTCGAGATCCATGAGGAAGGCCGTGCCGCCGCGGCCCGTGAGCACGATCCGCCGCTTGTGGCGACCGTCATGGTCGAGCACGACGGTGTCGATGACCTTCTCCGCCTTCACGGCGGGCCTACGGACGACGGAAGCGGCGCGGAGCATGGCTGTCTGTTCTCGTGTCTTGATGTTGATCGTCGCGATCATAGCGGCGCTCTCGGAACGGTGCGCGGACTATCGCTCGCTTTCGGGCAGGAAGTCCTCGTCGAGCACCTGCTCGATCCGAAAAGGGCAGAGTTCGGGAAAGGACCCGATCGGCAGGCCGGTCTCGATGGCGGCGAGCCTGCGCGCGTCGGCATGCTCTGCCGCAAGCAACGAAGCGGGAAACCGCCTGAGGCTCGGGCTTTCGTCGATCAGTTCCCGGATCTTCCGGCGTTGGGTGACGATCGTCCCCCGCCAACCGCCGGATCGGGCCTCCGGCTGGAAGCGCCATTTGAGCAGGTGGACGAGCAACACGCCCAACCGGTTCCGGATCTCTCTCTTGTCGCTGCGCCCCAAGCTCTCGATTTCCTCGGCGACGTTCTCGATGTCCAGATCGCCGAAACGGCCCTCGCGCAATGCGCGCGCCATCTCCTGCGACCACTCGTAGAAATCACGCTCGTACAGGCCCGGCTCGTCCGGGCGCTTCAGGGCGGGGTCGGCCATCGCGAACCTCCTCGGGACATCCGATTTTAGAACAGGAAGTATCTCTGCGCCATGTTCAGTTCCTTGGCGGGCTCGCAGACGAGGAGTTCCCCGTCCGCCGTCACGGCGTAGGTTTCGGGGTCGACGGTGATGTCCGGCGTCGCGCCGTTGTGGATCATCGAGGCCTTGGAGATCCCGCCGCGGACGTTCTCGACGGGCACGAATTGCTTCGCGACGCCGAGTTTCTCGCGCAGCCCGTTCGCGATCGCGGCCTTGGACGTGAAGATCAGCGAGGACGCCGTCAGGCTCTTGCCGTAGGCCGCGAACATCGGGCGGTAATGCACGGGCTGCGGCGTCGGGATCGAGGCGTTCGGGTCACCCATGGGGGCGGCCACGATCGAGCCCGCCTTGATCACCATGTCCGGCTTCACGCCGAAGAAGGCGGGCGACCAGAGAACGAGATCGGCGAGCTTGCCGGGCTCCACCGAGCCGATGTGCTTGGACACGCCGTGCGCGATCGCCGGATTGATCGTGTATTTCGCGACGTAGCGCTTCACGCGGAAATTGTCGTTGCGCGGGCCGTCGCCCGGCAATGCGCCGCGCTGCTTCTTCATCTTGTCGGCGGTCTGCCAGGTGCGCGTGATCACCTCGCCGAGCCGGCCCATGGCCTGACTGTCCGAGGACATCATCGAGAGCGCGCCGATGTCGTGGAGAATGTCCTCCGCCGCGATCGTCTCGCGCCGGATGCGGCTTTCCGCGAAGGCGAGATCCTCGGGGATGGAGCCGTCGAGGTGGTGGCACACCATCAGCATGTCGAGATGCTCGTCGATGGTGTTGACGGTGAAGGGCCGCGTCGGATTGGTCGAGGAGGGCAGCACGTTCGGCAGGCCGGCGACCTTGATGATGTCCGGCGCATGGCCGCCGCCCGCGCCTTCCGTGTGGAAGGCGTGGATCGTCCGGCCCTTGAAGGCCCCGATCGTGTGCTCGACGAAACCCGCCTCGTTCAGCGTATCCGTATGGATCATCACCTGAATGTCGTGGTCGTCCGCGACCGAGAGGCAGTTGTCGATCGCCGCGGGCGTCGTGCCCCAGTCCTCGTGGAGCTTCATGGCGCAGGCGCCCGCCTCGATCATCTCGACGAGGCCGCCCGGCAGCGCGGCATTGCCCTTGCCCGAGAAGCCGAGATTGACCGGGAAGGCGTCGGCCGCCTGAATCATGCGCATCAGATGCCACGGCCCGGGCGTGCAGGTCGTCGCGTTCGTCCCCGCCGCGGGGCCCGTGCCGCCGCCGAGCATCGAGGTCACGCCGGACATCAGCGCATGCTCGATCTGCTGCGGGCAGATGAAATGGATGTGGCTGTCGAAACCGCCCGCGGTGAGGATCTTGCCCTCGCCCGCGATGATCTCCGTCCCCGGTCCGATCACGATGGTGACGCCCGGCTGGATGTCCGGATTGCCCGCCTTGCCGATGGCGGCGATGCGGCCTTCCTTCAGGCCCACGTCGGCCTTCACGATCCCCCAATGATCGAGGATCAGCGCATTGGTGATGACGGTGTCCATCGCGCCTTCGGCATTGGTGCGCTGCGACTGGCCCATGCCGTCGCGGATCACCTTGCCGCCGCCGAACTTCACCTCTTCGCCGTAGATCGTGTGGTCCTTCTCGACCTCGATCACGAGCGACGTATCCGCCAGCCGCACCCGATCGCCGACGGTCGGTCCGAACATGTCCGCATAGGCGGCGCGGGAAAGGGAGGTGGCCATGGTGCGGGCTCCTTGGGTCAGGCGATCAGCGTGAAGGCGGACGAGCGGGACGCTTTCCGGTCGAAGGTGAGGGTCGTGTCGCAGCCGGCGACCCGATTGAGTTCGCCGATCAGCGCGTCGGCGAAGTCGAGAGCGTCGTCGCGCGAGCGCGTGATGGCCGCGCTCACGGCGTCCCGGTCGCTCACCTCGATCGCCGGACTGCTCATCAGGCCTTCGACGATGTCGGCGATCTCGGACCTCTCGTAGCCGTAGCGCGCCCTCAGCGTCCAAGCGAGTTCGGCCAGAACGACCCCGTTGACCCGGCCCGCCGCGCCTTCGTTCAGACGGCCGAGAATCTGGCGCGCGCGTCTCGCCGCGGCCGGGTCATCGGCCGTGATCGCGCGCAACAGCACGTTCGTATCCAGTCCGATCATGCCGCATCCGCCTCGGACCGAGAGCGCGCGTCCCGTTCCGCGACGGCCCTCGCGACCGCTTCCTCGTCGGATACGACGCCCGGCAGCGCAGGCCTCTCCGGGATGCCGTCGAGGAAGTCCAGCGGACCCGCATTGAAGCGCCTGACGCAGAGGGTCCCGCGATGGTCCGCGTAGAACTCGACCTTGTCCCCCTGCTTGATGTCCCAAGCTTGGCGAATTTCCACCGGAAGAGTGATCTGTCCCTTGCTTGTCACTGTGGCGGCGGCCATGGCGATCTCCTTACTTTTCCCTGAATGTAAGGATATCATGACCGGAGGTTTGGTGGAATGGATCATGGCTGCGGCACTTGCCTCGCGATGCATCCTTCCGCAAAGGCCACGATCCCTTCGAGCCCCTCCCTCGGCTCGACCAAACGCTCGCGATGCTCCCCGAGAACGAGTTCGAGCGAGTTCGTCCGCGCGATCTCATGCCAAAACTCAGGATCCGAATTGCCGAGCGGAATCGTCAAGTACCAAGCGTCGTCGAGGAAGCTCGCCGTCAGGCCTTCGACGATACCGTCAATCTTGGAACGGCCCGCGATCAGCTGAATGAAGATCCCGGGCTTCTCCGTGAATGCGCCTCTCACGGCCTGAAACAGCCCGCCCTCCGCGCGAACCTCGATGTCGATTTGCGCGAACTTCTTTCGACAAACGAAGATCGTCTTCTCGGTGATGTCCGTGTTCGGTATGCCCGAAATGAAGTCGGAACGATCGTCCGAGCGATCCTGAACGGACCACGAGACCACGCCGTCCTCTTCCGCATGCAGGCCGGTCGCCCCCATGCAGAGAAAAGCCGATGCGATCAGAAGAGCCCTCCTCACAACTTCCCCATCACGTCCTGTCGGAACCCGTAGACGATCCGGTCGCCGCCCAGCGCCACCAGCCGCACCTCGCGGGTCTGGCCGGGTTCGAAGCGCACCGCGGTGCCGGCCGGTATGTCGAGGCGCATGCCGCGCGCCTTGGCGCGGTCGAAGTCGAGACCCGGATTGGCTTCGGCGAAATGATAGTGGCTGCCCACCTGAATCGGCCGGTCGCGGGTGTTCGACACCGTCAGCGTCACCGTCTCGCGGCCCTCGTTCATCACGATGTCGCCTTCGGCGGTCATGACCTCGCCGGGCACGACCCGGCCCGAAGCGCCGCGGATCGGCTCGTGCACGGTCACGAGCTTCGTCCCGTCCGGGAAGGTCGCCTCCACCTGCACGTCGTGGATCATCTCCGCGACGCCGTCCATCACCTGATCGACGGTCAGCACATGCGCGCCCGCCTCCATGAGATCGGCGACGGAGCGGCCGTCGCGCGCGCCCTCCACCACGAAGTCGCTGATCAGCGCGATCGCCTCCGGGTGGTTGAGCTTGACGCCGCGCTCGAGGCGTCGTCGCGCCACCATGGCGGCCATGGCGATCAGCAGCTTGTCCTTTTCGCGCGGCGTCAGGTTCATGAGGTCTTCTTCCGTTCCATCGAGGCGGGTGAGCCCGCGTCCTCGTCGTCTTCATCCTCGTCGTCGTCGAGGTCGTCGTCCTCGTCGTCGAAGTCGTCCTCGTCATGGTCGAGGTCGGCATATTCGAAGGTCAACACCACTTCGTCGGCGGCCTCGTCGTAAAAGGCTTCGGTGGCGTCGTCGAAGGCCTGCAGAAAGATCGGGACCTTCGCGGCCTCCATGTCGAGCCGTTTTTCCTCGCCCTCGTCGAGTTCGAGCACGATCGCCCAGGCCTGCCGGCCGATCGCATAGACGCATTTGAAGCTGCGGATGGTCCTCATCGCTCTCTCCTCACCAAGCCCAGATGCGCGGAACGGCGCAGTCCGAGAAATGAGCGAGAACCGTGACGAGTTCACGGCGAAGAGCCGCCGCGTCCGCGGCGCAGAGCCGGACGGCGAGAACGCCGTCCCATGAACTGACGCCCCAATCGAGCGGGGCGGCGGCGAGCCGCTCGCGCAGCGGCTCGACGAAGGAGGCCGCATCGGGCGCGACCCGCAGAACGGTGGCGAAGGCCCGCGCGCCCTTGCCCGCCGTCGACCGCTCCATGCGGTCGGCGATCGCGCCGTCGAGCCTGAGGCAGTCGGCATGGACGAGTTTCCCGTCCCGCCGGATGAACCATTTGTCGGAGAGAAGCCCGCTCTCCATGCGCTCGCCCATGGCCGAACGTCCGCAGATCACGGCCTCGCACAGCGTGAGCTTCGCGTCGGCGGCCATGGCGACGTCGACCCGGCGTTCGAGCTTCGCACCGTCGAACAGGATGGTCTCCTGCGGCAGCCAAGCGAGCGCGGCGCCCTCCCCGATCGAAAGATCGACCGTGATCCGCGCCGGATCGGTCTGGGCGCGGTAGATCTTCTCCGCCGATTGCGTCGAGATCGTCGCCGTCGCGCCCGGCTCGCATGCGGCTTCCAGCACCAGACCGTCTCCGCCCGCGATGCCGCCGCCGGTGTTGACGATCATCGCCTCGCAACCCGCGCCGTTCGGGAATTTGAGGCGGTATCCCCCCGTCTCCGAAAAGGCGACCGCCTTCGTCCCGCGCGGCGTCGGCGCGAAGCGCAGCGTCAGCCGTCCGCGGGCCCGGATATAGGCGGGCATCGGCGAAGAGGCCGCAATGCGGGAAAACGGAGCGGCGGCGTTCATCGACGGTTCGAACCTCGGCTTCGGGAAACGGCCCCGTTCACGCTCGGACGCCTTCGCAGCATAAGTCGCGGAACGACCGACGCAATCGGGTTTCGCGGGCCGCCGCGCCCTCAGACCGACAGGCGACGCCGGACATCGCTCTCGACCATTCCGGCCTTGTCGCCGGCGAGCACGACCTGCCCGCGATCCATGACCGCATAGACGTCGCAGAGATCGCGCGCGAATTCGAAATACTGCTCCACGAGGACGATCGCCATCGTGCCCTTGCCCCGGAGGTAATCGATCGCCCGGCCGATATCCTTGATGATCGAGGGCTGAATGCCCTCGGTCGGCTCGTCGAGCACCAAGACCGACGGCCGCATCACCAGCGCCCGGCCGATGGCGAGCTGCTGCTGCTGGCCGCCCGAAAGGTCGCCGCCGCGGCGATGGAGCATGGACTTCAGCACCGGGAACAGATCGAAGATCTCGTCCTGAATGAAGCGGTCCTTGCGGGCGAGCGGGGAGAAGCCCGTTTCGAGATTCTCCTTCACCGTCAGCAGCGGGAAGATCTCGCGGCCCTGCGGCACGAAGGCGACGCCCTTGAGCGCACGGTCATGGGAGGGAAGGCCGTCGATGCGCTCGCCGCCCAGCGAGATCGCGCCCGCGGAGATCGGCGTTCGCCCGACGACCGCGCGCATCAGCGAGGTCTTGCCGACCCCGTTGCGGCCCAGCACGCAGGTCACCTTGCCGGGCTCGGCGGTGAGGGAGACGGAGCGGAGCGCCTGCGCCGCGCCGTAGTGAAGGTCGATGCCGTCGACGACGAGCGTGCTCATCTCAGCGCCCCAGATAGACTTCGATGACGCGCGGGTCGGCCGACACGGCGTCGATGGTGCCCTCGGCGAGCACGCCGCCTTCATGCAGGCAGGTGACCTTGCAACCGAGCGCGCGGACGAAGGTCATGTCATGCTCGACGACGATGACCGCGTGATCCTCGGCGATGGTGCGCAGCAGGCGCGCCGTCTCCTCGGTCTCGGCATCCGTCATGCCGGCGACGGGTTCGTCGACGAGCAGCACCTTCGGATCCTGCGCGAGCAGCATGCCGATCTCGAGCCATTGCTTCTGGCCGTGCGAGAGATCGCCCGCCATGCGCGCGGCATGGTCCGCGAGGCCGACGGTTTCGAGGATTTCGGCGATCCGCTCGCCGGGCACCTTGTTGCGCCAACCGAAGAGGCTGCCGAAGGCGGTGCGCGGGCCCTTCAGCGCGAGCAGGACGTTGTCCGCCACCGTCTGGCTTTCGAACACCGTCGGCTTCTGGAATTTGCGGCCGATGCCGAGTTCCGCGATCGACGCCTCGTCGAGCTTGGTCAGGTCCACGCGGCCGTCGAAGAGCACGTCGCCCGCGTCGGGGCGCGTCTTTCCGGTGATGATGTCCATCATCGTGGTCTTGCCGGCCCCGTTGGGGCCGATGACGGCGCGCATCTCGCCGCGGCCGATCACGAGCGAGAGCCCGTTGATCGCGCGGAAGCCGTCGAAGGAGACCGACACCGCGTCGAGATAGAGGATCGAATCCGTCAGATCCGGCTTCAGGGCTGCGACGGCGCTCATCGTGCGGCCTCCGGGGCGGGAGCTTCGGGCAGGGGCGCGGGTTCCGGCCGGCGCATCCGCGCCTGAAGGGTCCCGACGATGCCCTTGGGCAGGAACAGCGTCACCACGACGAACAGCGCGCCGAGCGCGAAGAGCCAGATTTCCGGCAGAGCGCCCGTGAGCCAGGTCTTGCCGAAATTGACCAGCACCGCGCCGAGCGCCGCGCCGACCAGCGTGCCGCGGCCGCCGACGGCGACCCAGATGACCGCTTCGATGGAATTGGCGGGGGCGAATTCGGACGGGTTGATGATGCCCACCTGCGGCACGTAGAGCGCGCCCGCCACGCCCGCCATGCAGGCGGACACGGTGAAGGCGAGAAGCTTGAAGCGCTCCACCCGGTAGCCGAGGAAGCGCGTCCGGCTCTCGGCGTCGCGGATCGCGATCAGCACCTTGCCGTAGGCCGAGTTCACCATGGCGCGGGCGACGAGATAGCCGCCCGCCAGCGCGACGGCGGAGA
This sequence comes from Hyphomicrobiales bacterium, assembly GCA_027483795.1. Classification (GTDB taxonomy): domain Bacteria; phylum Pseudomonadota; class Alphaproteobacteria; order Rhizobiales; family Beijerinckiaceae; genus JAIXZO01. The sequence continues at coordinate 2,511 of JAIXTT010000030.1, read as the reverse complement.
GGGAGAACAAGGCGGCACGCGTCTCCTGCGCCTGCACGCTGAAGCCGAGAATGTCCTTGAAGTCGGTGAGCCCGTTGTTGCCGCCGAAGCCCATGTCGTTCCGGAAGAAGGCGAGCAGCAGGGCATAGGTCATCGCCTGCGTGATGATCGAGAGATAGACGCCCGTCACCCGCGAGCGGAAGGCGAACCAGCCGAAGACGAAGGCGAGAAGGCCGGGCACCAGAAGCACCATCAGCATCGCGTAGGAGAAATGGTCGAACCCCCACCAGGTGATCGGCAGTTCCTTCCAGTTCAGGAAGACCATGAAGTCGGGGAGGATCGGATGGGCGTAGACGCCGCGCGGGCCGATCTGCCGCATCAGATACATGCCCATCGCATAGCCGCCGAGCGCGAAGAAGGCGCCGTGGCCGAGCGACAGGATCCCGCAATAGCCCCAGACGAGGTCGAGCGAGATCGCGAGCAGCGCGTAGCAGAGATATTTGCCGAGGAGCGACACGGCGTAATTCGGCACGTGGAAGGGCGAGTCCGGCGGCAGGGCCAGATTCAGCACCGGCACCATGACCGCGATCGCGGCGAGGACGAGAAGGAAGATCTTTCCCGAAGCGTCGAGCTTCGAGAGGAGGCGCATCGTGATCATGCTTCCACCGCCCGGCCCTTGAGGGCGAAGAGGCCCCGCGGACGCTTCTGGATGAAGAGGATGATGAAGACGAGCACCAGGATCTTGGCCAGCACCGCGCCCGCGAAGGGCTCGAGGAACTTGTTCGCGACCCCGAGCGTGAGGGCGGCGAAGAGGGTGCCCCAGAGATTGCCCACCCCGCCGAAGACCACGATCATGAAGCTGTCGATGATGTAGCTCTGTCCGAGGTTCGGGGAGACGTTGTCGATCTGCGACAGCGCCACGCCCGCGATGCCCGCGATGCCGGAGCCGAGCGCGAAGGTCAGCGCGTCGACCCACGGCGTGCGGATGCCCATGGACGCGGCCATGGCGCGGTTCTGCGTCACCGCCCGCATCTTCAGCCCGAAGGACGTCGCCCGCAGCACCACGAAGAGCGCGGCGAAGACGGCGAGGGAGAAGACGATGATCCACATCCGGCCGTAGGTGACGGTGATGCCGAGCACTTCGGTGGAGCCGCTCATGAAGGAGGGCGCGCCCACCTCGCGGTTGTTGGCGCCGAAGATCGAGCGGACGGCCTGCTGCAGGATGAGGCTCACGCCCCAGGTCGCGAGCAGCGTCTCCAGCGGCCGGCCGTAGAGATGACGGATCACCGTGCGCTCGAGGATCAGCCCCACGGTGCCGGCCGTGAGGAAGGCGAGCGGCAGGGCGATGGCGAGCGACCAGTCGAACAGGCCGGGGAAGCTCGTGCGGATCACCTCCTGCACCACGAAGGTGGTGTAGGCGCCGATCATCACCATCTCGCCATGGGCCATGTTGATGATGCCCATCACGCCGAAGGTGATCGCAAGGCCGATGGCGGCGAGCAGCAGCACCGAGCCGAGAGAGAGCCCGTACCAGGCGTTCTGCACGCCTTCGAGCAGCTTCATGCGCCGCTCGATGACGGCCGCCGCCGTTTCGACCTTGGTCTTGAGCGAGGCGGGCGCGTCGGGCAGGACGGTGTTGAAGAGGGCCAAGGCGTCCTGATCGCCGCGGTCGGCGAGCACGTCGACCGCAGCGATGCGGTCGGCCTCCGGGGCCTCCTTGTTCGCGAGGACGGCGGCGGCGCGGGCCTGCAGGAACAGCGACTTGATCTTCGCGTCCTGCTCCTTGGCCAGCGCCGCTTCGAGGGCGGGCAGGGCCGCGGCGTCGCGGGACTTGAAGACGGCTTCGGCGGCCGCGCGGCGCTTGGCCGGATCGGGCGACATCAGGGTCAGCGTGCCGAGGGCGGCGTCGATCGCGCGGCGGATGCGGTTGTTGACGCGCACGGGCCTCAGCCCGCCGGGCGCGTCGGTCACGGCGGCGCCGGTCTTCGCGTCGAAGGTCGCGCCCGCCTTGTCGCGGAAGAAGAGGTCGCGGGCGGGGGAGAAGAACAGCCGGCCCTCGGCCAGCGCCTCGATCACCGGGGCCGCGGTCGGCGCGCCGCTCGCGGCGAGGGCGGCGATGCCCGCTTCGATCCGGTTGAAATTGTCGCTCGCCATTTCGGCGAAGGCGGGGCCCGCGTCCTGCGCCCGCACCGCGGAAGCGGGGGCGATCAGGGCGCAGAACAGCGCGAAGACGAAGGGGATGATGCGGCGCATCGGGCTCGCGGTCGGCATGGACTATCCGTGTTTCGGGCCGAAGCCGCGTGTGCGGCCCTTTCCTTCTCCCGGAGGGGAAGAGGGGCGGCCTCCGTCGTCGTGGAGATGCGACGCCCCGCCGAAGCGGGGCGTCGCCGTTTCAGGCCGGGCTTACTTGCCCGCGCCGCCGCACTTGCCGGTCTTCACGTTGAAGTTGCCGCAGGAGAGCGGAGCGCGCCAATCGGAGATCAGGTCCTTCGAGCCTTCGAGATAGTCGGACCATTCGTCGCCGACCACGAG
>JAIXTT010000003.1 GCA_027483795.1 Hyphomicrobiales bacterium | reverse complement strand
CTCGATGAGGTTGAAATGCACGTTGAGGCCGTGCGCGAACATCAGCGCGGCGCCGGGCTTCATGTTGGCGTGCAGCTCGTCGCGATAGATGTCGGCCTGCAGCTCGTCAGGCGTCAGCATCATGACGACGTCGGCCCATTTGGCGGCTTCGACGACGGTCATGACCTTGAGGCCTTCGCCTTCGGCCTTCTTGGCCGTGGGCGAGCCCGCGCGCAGCGCGACCGCGATGTTCTTCACGCCGCTGTCGCGGAGGTTCAGCGCATGGGCATGGCCCTGCGAACCGTAGCCGACGATCACGACGTTCTTGGTCTTGATCAGATTGATGTCCGCGTCGCGGTCGTAATAAACGCGCATGCTCGATGATCTCCTTGGGGCGTCTTCTTCAGGCGTGTGTGGTGCGCTTAAGCGGCGCGGCGAAAGGAATCAAGCGGGATCGCGGCAAAGCGGCTCATCACGGCGCGCTTCCCGCGAAAGGCAGCACCGAGGCCGCCAACAGAACCGCCATCACGATGTTGAAGGCGCGCAGCCGCGCGGGCACCGAAAGGAAGCCGCGAAGCGCCACGCCGAAGCCCGCCCAGCAGCCGTTGGACGGCAGGCCGACGAGCGCGAAGACGAGCGCGATCAGCGCCACGCTCGCGAGGAAGGCGTCGGGACGCACATGGACGGCCGCGGCGGCGACGGCGATGGCCCAAGCCTTCGGATTGATCCATTGGAACAAGGCGGCCTCGACGAAGGTCATCGGCCGTGCCGCGTCCCTCTCGGAACCGAAGCTCCCCGACGAAGCGAGCTTCCAGGCGAGCCAAAGCACATAGGCGGTCGAAGCGACCCGGAGCACGCCGTGCAGAACGGGAGAGGCCGTGATGGCGGCCCCGAGCCCCAGCCCGACCACCGTCAGCATCGCGGCGAAGCCGAGAGCGACGCCGAGCATGTGGGGCAGCGTCCGCCGGAAGCCGAAATTCACCCCCGAGGCGAGCAGCATCATCGTGTTCGGACCCGGCGTGATGGAGGTCACGAGAGCGAACACGACGAGCGCCGGCAGGGCTTCGGGGCCGAACGGCATTACATGCTCTCGGCGCCGCGGTTCATGGCCGCGATGCCCGTGCGCGACACTTCGGCGAGGCCGACGCCCGTCATCAGGCGCAGGAAGCGCTCGACCTCGTCCGACGTCCCCGTGAGTTCGAACACGAAGGAGGTCAGGGTCGCGTCGACCGTGCGCGCGCCGAAAGCCTGAGCGAGACGCAGCGCCTCGACGCGCTGGTCACCTTTTCCGACGACCTTCACGAGCGCGAGTTCGCGCTCGACGGCGTCGCCCGCGACGGTGAGGTCGATGACCTTGTGAACGGGGATCAGGCGATCGAGCTGATGCTTGATCTGCTCGATCACGTTCGACGTGCCCGTGGTGACGATGGTGATGCGCGAGACGTGCTGTTCGTGCTCCGTCTCCGAGACCGTCAGGCTCTCGATGTTGTAGCCGCGGCCGGAAAACAGCCCGGCGATGCGGGCCAGCACGCCCGGCTCGTTGTCGACGAGCACGGACAGCGTGTGCCGGGCCAGAACCTGTCGCTTCGGCGGGTCGGAATAGTGGGATTTCATCGGCATCGTTTCTCTCGACTTCTTGTCTCGTTGAATTCAGGCGGGCATCGGGAAGGGCCCGGCGACGGGCTCGTCGGCTTCGTCATGGGCGACGACCCAGGGCTCGGCCATGGCGGCGGCATGCCAGGCGCGGAAGGCGGGCGTGCCGAGGACGGCGTCGCGCCAGGCGGCGGACACGGGATCGATCGCGACGGAATAGCCTGCGAAGCGCGTCGCGACCGGAGCGTACATCGCGTCCGCGGCCGAGAAGGCGCCGAAGAGGAACGGACCGCCCTGCCCGAAGCGCTCGCGCGCGCTGCGCCAGAGATGCGTGATGCGCGCGACGTCCTTCGCGACCGCCTCGCCGCGGTCCTTGGCGGGATGGCGCTTGCGGACGTTCATGGGGCAGGCGGAACGCAGCGCGCGGAAGCCCGCATGCATCTCGTTCGAGATCGCCCGGGCGAAGGCCCGCGCCTTCGGATCCTTCGGCCAGACGCCCCGATCGGGGAAGCGTTCGGCCAGATGCTCCATGATCGCGAGCGACTCCCACACGGTCACGTCGCCGTCGACGAGGATCGGCACCGTCGAACCCGCGCCGTAGGCGTCGACCCGCGGCCGGAATTCCGGCGTGTCGAGCGGGATCACGTCCTCCTCGAAGGGGATGTCGAGCATGGACATGAGGATCCACGGCCGCAGCGACCAGGAGGAATAGGCCTTGTTCGCGATGACGAGCTTCATGAGGCGAAATCCTGAACGGCACGGACGGGGGGCACCGCCCCGATGCGGGCCGCGGCCTTGATGAACCTCCTGTCGGAGGTGACGAGAGCATCGACGCCCTCGGCGCCCGCCAGATGGATGGCATCCGCGAGATCGACGCCGTCGCGCGCGAGTTCGATCGCACGTTCGACGACGCCCTCCGGCTGAACCGAGACGTTCGGCATCGCCAGTAGACGCTCGAACGCGTCGAGAACCGCCTCGCGCTTCCGGTCATAGGCGTTCCGCAGCACCCATTCCGCTTCGAGCAGCACGGTGGGCGAAAGCTGCACGAGGCTCTCGCGCATCACCCGTTCGACGACGTCGAGAATGGGGTCCTCGCGCTTCAGAAGGAACGAGACCACGACATTGGTATCGACGGCGATCAACGCGACCATTCCTTTCGGAAATGCGCGGCGACCGCCGCATCCTCCTCCTCGGGCGTCAGAAGCGGGCGGCCGTCATCGAGGCAGCCCGCCACTGCCGCGACTTCCTCGGGCGTCGGAAGGCGGAGTTCCTTCTTCTTGACCCGCCGGAGAACCATGGCGTCGCCTCGGACCTCGACCGACAGGTCGGATCCCGGACGCAGGTCGAGGCGGTCCCGAACGGATTTCGGGATGACCACCTGCCCCTTGCTCGACACGCGCGTCGTTTCCATGGCCCTCGCCCTCGGAAGGTAAGACGGAGGTAAGATACGCTCCGCCCTCCCCTGCCGCAATCGACGTCAGACGAGCATCTTGCCCTTGGCGTCGATGACGCTGCCGATGTCGGTCGCGGCGTCGCCGAGGATCATCTCGTTGTGCGCCTTGCCCGACGGGATCATCGGGAAGCAGTTCTCCATCTTGTCGACGATGCAGTCGAAGATGACGGGCTTCGGCGTTTCGATCATCTCCATGATCGCCGCGTCGAGCGAGGCGGGGTCCGAGCAGCGGATGCCGTGGCCGCCATAGGCTTCGGCCAGCTTCACGAAGTCGGGCAGCGAGTGCGAATAGCTCTCGGAATAGCGCGAGCCGTGCAGGAGTTCCTGCCACTGGCGCACCATGCCCATATATTCGTTGTTCAGGATGAAGATCTTGACCGGCAGGCGATACTGCAGCGCCGTCGACATCTCCTGCATGTTCATCAGGATCGAGGCTTCGCCCGCGATGTCGATGACCAGCGCGCCGGGATGGGCCATCTGCGTGCCGACCGCCGCCGGCAGGCCGTAGCCCATGGTCCCGAGGCCGCCGGAGGTCATCCAGCGGTTCGGCTCCTGGAAGTGGAAATACTGGGCCGCCCACATCTGATGCTGACCGACTTCGGTCGTGATGTAGGGGTCGCGGTCCTTGGTGAGTTCGTAGAGACGCTGGATCGCGTATTGCGGCTTGATCGTCGTCTCGGACGGGCGATAGGCGAGGCAATTGCGCCGGCGCCATTCGCCGATCTGGTCCCACCACGCGCCGAGCGCCTTCTTGTCGGGCTGCGCCGAGGAGGAACGCCACAGGCGGACCATGTCCTCGAGGACATGCGCGCAGTCGCCCACGATCCCGACGTCGGCACGGACGTTCTTGTTGATCGAGGAGGGATCGATGTCGATGTGGATCTTCTTCGACTTCGGCGAGAAGGCGTCGAGCCGGCCCGTGATGCGGTCGTCGAAGCGCGCGCCGATGCAGATCATGACGTCGCAGTCATGCATCGCGAGGTTCGCCTCGTAGGTGCCGTGCATGCCGAGCATGCCGAGCCACTTCGGATCGGCCGCCGGGAAGGCGCCGAGACCCATCAGCGTCGAGGTGACCGGATAGCCCGTGAGGCTCACGAGTTCGCGCAGCAGCATGGAGGCCTGCGGGCCGGAATTGATGACGCCGCCGCCCGTGTAGAAGATCGGACGCTTGGCCTTGGCCATCAGCTCGACCGCCGCCTGGATCTTGCCCATGTCGCCCTTCAGCTGCGGGCGATAGGTCTTGTGGCCGTTGGTCGCCGGACGGGCATAGGTGCCCTTGGCGAACTGGATGTCCTTCGGGATGTCGATGACGACCGGACCCGGACGGCCGTTCGACGCCACGTAGAAGGCCTCGTGAAGGATGCGCGGGAGATCCTCGATGCGCTTCACGAGATAGTTGTGCTTGGTGCAGTGGCGCGTGATGCCGACCGTGTCGCATTCCTGGAAGGCGTCGGACCCGATGAGATGCGTCGGCACCTGCCCCGTGATGCAGACGAGGGGGATGGAATCCATCATCGCGTCGGTCAGGCCCGTCACGGCATTCGTCGCGCCGGGGCCGGAGGTGACGAGAACGCAGCCGACCTTGCCGGAGGAGCGGGCATAGCCCTCCGCCGCATGGACCGCGCCCTGCTCATGGCGCACGAGCACGTGCTGCACCTTCTCCTGAAGGAAAAGAGCGTCGTAGATCGGCAGGACCGCGCCGCCGGGATAGCCGAAGATATGCTCCACCCCCTGATCCTGCAGGGCTTGGACCACCATTTCCGCACCGGACATCTCTTTCATGGCTTGGTCTCCTCGGGCTCGGGTCGTTCGGTTTCGGGTCGTCTCGGGCAACAAAAAAGGCCCCGGAAGGGACCTCGGATCAGCGCCGTCGGCAGGATCGCGGTCCTCAGGACCGTCCCGTCTCCGGCGCAGCACATACGATAAGGATGTTGCGCAACGAAGCGCTCCCTCGTTTCGAAAGTTGCAGGACGCTACCCATCGGAAGGAGCCGCGTCAAGCGCGGCCGCCCGAAAAAGCTCATGCGGTGACGGAACTTTCGGCGAGCCGGGCGAGGATGCGGGCCTCCGCCTCCTCCGGCGCCGCCGGGACGAAATCCGGCGCCTGATGGCGGAACCAGGTGTGCTGCCGCTTGGAATAGCGCCGCGTGTCGCCCTTCCCCCGCTCGACGGCCTCTTGCATGGAGATCTCGCCGCGAAGCGCCGAGATCAGCCCCGGCACGCCGTGGGCGCGCATCGCGGGCAGCGCCGGATCGAGCCCGCGGGCGGCCAAGGCCCGCACTTCCTCGAGCGCCCCCGCCCGCATCATCGCATCGAAACGCGCATCGATCCGCGCGCGGAGAACGTCCCGATCCGGCGCGAGAAAGACGGAAACGGCGCGGGCGGGATCGACCGCGCGGCCGGACCGCGGACCTTGGAAGGAGACGAGCGGCTTGCCCGTCGCCTCGATCACTTCCAGCGCGCGCAGGATCCGCTGCGGATCGCTCGGACGCAGCCGCGCCGCGGTCTCCGGATCCTTGGCCGCCAGTTCGGCGTGGAGGTCCTCGACCGCCCTGCCCTGCGCCGAGGCGCGGACCCGCGCGCGGACGTCGTCCGGCACGCGGGGCACGTCGGAAAGCCCTTCCGTCAGCGCGCGGAAATAGAGCCCGGTCCCGCCGGTCACGATCGGGATGCGCCCTTCCGCCCGCACCGCTTCGACCGCCGCGCGGGCATCGTCGAGCCATCGGGCGACGGAATGGAGCCGCGCGGCGTCGACATGGCCGAAGAGGAGATGCGGAACCTGCGCCTCCTCTTCCGCGGTCGGCCGCGCCGTGATGATGCGTAGATCGGCATAGACCTGCATGGAGTCGGCATTGATCACCGTGCCGCCGAGGGTCCGGGCGAGCGCGATCGCGAGCGCGGACTTGCCGCTCGCCGTCGGTCCTGCGATGAGGATGGCCTCGATTCCGCCCTTCACGCCGCCTGCCTCTCCGAAAGCCGCCATGACCCTTTTCGTCGCGACCCTCGTGTCGAACCCGGCCGCGCCCGCGCTCACCGATGCCCTCATCGCCCGCGCGGCGCAAGCGATCCCCTCCCCGGTCCGGACGGAAACGCTCGACGCGGGCGTCGCGGCCGACCTCTTCTTCGAGGCCGCGCCCGGCACGGACGGCCGCACGATCGCCGATGCGATCCGCGCCGCGCTCGACGGCGCGGCGGTCGACGCGATCGTCCAGCCCGCGGAAGGCCGGCGAAAGATGCTGTTCCTCGCCGACATGGATTCCACCATGATCGGGCAGGAATGCATCGACGAACTCGCCGATTTCGTCGGCCTCAAGGAGAAGGTCTCCGCCATCACCGAACGCGCCATGCAGGGCGAACTCGCCTTCGAGCCCGCTCTGCGCGAACGCGTCGGCCTGCTCGCGGGCCTCGACGTCTCGGTCATCGCCACGATCATCGCGGACCGGATCACGCTGACGCCCGGCGGGCGGGAACTCGTGATGACCATGCGCGCGAACGGCGCCTATACGGCGCTCGTCTCCGGCGGCTTCACGCTGTTCACGGGGCCGGTGTCGAAGGCGCTCGGCTTCGAGGAGCATCGCTCCAACATTCTCGAAACCACGGACGGCAAGCTTGCGGGGACGGTGCGCGAACCGATCCTCGGCAAGGAGGCGAAGCTCGCGAGCCTGATCGAGATGCGCGAGGCGCGCGGCTTGGCCCGCAACGCGACCATGGCCGTGGGCGACGGCGCGAACGATCTCGCGATGCTCGGCGAGGCCGGGCTGGGCCTGGCCTTCCGCGCCAAACCCGCCGTCGCGGCAGCGGCCCATGCGCGGGTGGACCACGGCGATCTGACGGCGCTGCTCTATGCGCAGGGATATCGGAGCGCCGATTTCATGCGCTGACCGCGCTCGAGGCCCTTACGATTTCACCCGTTCGCCCCTCAGCGTCATCCCGGCCGAAGCGAAGCGGAGAGCCGGGATCCACGTCTTCCTTCGCGATGGACGGACGAAAGACGTGGATGCCCGCATCCGCGGGCATGACGGCAGAGGAGCGGTCCGGCTCCTCCACTGCCCGTTGCCACGGGCACCTCGCGGCGCCCTTTCGTAGTCTTCGTCGGGGCGAGCCCGGTCAGTCGATGTTCACCGCCACGAAGCGGACGTCGCCCTGAGCGTTGGCCACGAGAAGCAGCGCGCTCTTGCGGCCGTCCTTCTTCAGCTGGTCGATGCGCCGGGTGATCGCCTCGGGCGAATTCACCGCTTCCTGCTGCACCTCGACGATCACGTCGCCGGGCGCGATCCGCTTGTCGGCCGCAGCCGAGTTCGGATCGACGCGGGTGACGACGACGCCCTTCACATTGTCCTTGATCGAAAAGCGCTTCTTCAGATCGTCGGTGATCGGGGACAGTTCGAGGCCGAGCGCACGCGCCGTGACCGGGGCGCTGCCGCGCGGGCCGGTCTGACCCGGTTCGGCCTTGGCCTGCTGGGTCTCTTCGAGACGGCCGAGCTTCACCGTGCGCGCGATCTCGCGGCCCTTGCGCATGACGACGACTTCGACGTCCTTGCCGACCGCGGTCTGGCCGACGAGGCGCGGGAGATCGCGGCTCTCCTTCACCTCCTTGCCGTCGAAGCGGACGATCACGTCGCCCGGCTCGAGGCCCGCCGTCTTGGCGGGGCCCTTGTCGTCGATCCCCGCGACGAGCGCGCCGCGCGGCGTGCCGAGGCCGAGGCTTTCCGCGATCGAGTCGTCGACGTTCTGGATGCGGACGCCGAGCCAGCCGCGACGCGTCTCGCCGAATTTGAGCAGCTGGTCGATCACGCCCGTCGCGATCGAGGACGGCACGGCGAAACCGATGCCGATCGAGCCGCCCGTCGGCGACAGGATCGCGGTGTTGATGCCCACGACGTCGCCCGCGAGATTGAACAGCGGACCGCCGGAATTGCCCTTGTTGATGGCCGCGTCGGTCTGGATGTACTGGCCGTAGGACTGGTCGGAGATGTCGCGGTTGCGCGCCGAGACGATGCCCGCCGAGACCGAGCCGCCGAGACCGAAGGGATTGCCGATCGCGATCACCCAATCGCCGATCCGCATCTTCTCGCTGTCGCCGAACTTCACCGCCTTGAGCGGCTTGTCCGGCTTCACGCGGAGCACGGCGATGTCGACCTTGGGATCCTTGCCGACGACTTCGGCCTTGAGCCGCTTGCCGTCGGTGAAGATCACGGTGATGTCGTTGGCGTCGCCGATCACGTGGTTGTTGGTGATGACCAAGCCCGCCGGATCGATGACGAAGCCGGAGCCGAGCGAGTTCGGACGGCGCTGCTGCTGCCGGGGCGCACCGTTCTGCCCGCCGTTCGGGCCGCGCTGCCCGAAGAACTCGTCGAAGAAGTCCTGAAACGGCGAGCCCGGCGGAAGCTGCGGCATCTGCACGCCGCGCTGGTCGTCGACGGTCGTCGAAGCGGAGATGTTCACGACCGCGTCGATCACCGCCGCCGCCGTGTCGGCCACGGATTCGGGACCGCGGGCGAAGGCCGGCGCGGGCGACTGGAACGAGAGCCCCGTCGCGATGACGGCGGCGAGGGCCAGACGGGACAGAGCGGACGGGCGGTTCATCGATGTCGTCTCCGGGACGAGAAGAGCGGAAGCCTGATCTGAGGGATCAATTGGGGCTTCGACATGGCGACGTAAAGATGCCTACCACCCGATCGCCCTTTTGGCGGCGAAGACGACGGCGATGCCGAACACCGCCGAGATGATGCCCATGGTCCGGAGGCGCCCGTCGGGCGCCTCCAGCATCTCGCGGATCCGGGCCTTCACGAAGCCCGGGAACCCCGCGACGATCAGCCCCTCGATCGCGAAGACCAGACCGAGGCCGACGAGGAAATCGCGCATTCAAGCCTTCTCAGGGTCGTGGCGCGCCGGTCGGGGCGGGACGCCCGGTTCCGGCGAACGGATCCTGAAAATAGCGGAAGAATTGCGAGTCGGGCGAGACGATCATGCGCGTCTCCCCGGGCTTCAATCCGACCTCATAGGCCTGCATCGAGCGATAGAAGCCGAAGAAGTCGGGATCGCGGCCGAAGGCGGCGGCGAGGATGTTGTTCCGCTCCGCGTCGCCCTGACCGCGCAGTTCTTCCGACTTCCGGAAGGCTTCGGCGCGGATGACGGTCACGTCGCGGTCGGCGCGCGCGCGGATCGTCTGCGAGAGCTGCGAACCCTGCGCGCGGATGTCGGCGGCTTCGCGCTGACGCTCCGTCTGCATGCGCTGGAACACCGCCGCGCTGTTCTGGGCGGGCAGGTCGGCACGACGCAGCCGGACGTCGACCACCTCGATGCCGAGGCCCTGAGCCTGCCGGTTCACGTCGTCCCGGATCTTGTGCATCAGGGCAGACCGTTCGGTCCGGACCACGCTCGCGAAGCTCGCATCCGCGAGAACCGCGCGGACGGTCGAGTTCACGATCGAGGTCAGGCGGAGATTGCCGCCCGTGACGTTGTTGACCGACTGGTAGAAGCGCAGCGGATCGACGATGCGGTAACGCGTGAACGCGTCGACCACGAGGCGCTTCTGGTCGGCCGCGATGACTTCCTGCTCGGGAAGTTCGAGATCGAGGATGCGCTTGTCGATCATGATCACGTTCTGGACGAAGGGCAGCTTCCAATAGAGGCCCGGCTGGATGATCGGCTCGCGCACGATCCGGCCGAACTGGAAGACCAGCGCCTGCTGCGTCTGATGCACCGTGAAGGCGGCCGCATAGGCCGTGAGGGCGGTGATGCCGGCGACGATGACGACGCCTAAACGAACGGCTCCGTTCATCGGGCGGCTCCCTGGCTGCGACGCTGCATTTCGGGCAGCGGAAGATAAGGAACGACGCCGTTGCCGCCGCTCTGGTCGACCAGCACCTTGTCGGCGCCGTTGAAGACCCGTTCCATGGTTTCGAGGAACATGCGTTCGCGCGTCACGTCCGGCGCCGCCTTGTAGGTCTCGTAGACCTGCTGGAAGCGGCTCGCCTGACCGGTGGCCTCGGCCACCGCGCGTTCACGATAGGCTTCCGCCTCCTGGATGATGCGGGCCGCCTCGCCTCGGGCTTCCGGAACCACGCGGCTCGCATAGGTCTCGGCCTCGTTGCGGGCGCGGTCCTGGTCCTGCCGGGCCGCCTGCACGTCGCGGAAGGCGTCGATGACCTGCGACGGCGGGTCGACCTTCAAGAGCTGCACGAGACGGATCTCGACGCCCGAACGATAGCCGTTCAGCACGTCCTGCATCATCTGCTTCACTTCCTGCTCGATGACCGAACGGTCCGTCGTCAGGATCGGCTGGATGTTGCGGCGGCCCACCACTTCGCGCATCGACGCTTCGGCGACGGCGCGGACGGAGGCCTGCGGGTTCTGGATGTTGAACACGTAGTCCGCGGCGCGGGCGGGATTGATCTGCCACTGCACCTGGAAATCGATCGAGACGATGTTCTCGTCGCCCGTCAGCATCAGGCTCGGATTGTTCTCGGGGCGACCGCGGAAATCGCCGCCCTGAGCCACCACGCCGACGTCGGTGGTGTTGACCGCGGTCACGCGCGGCTTGGACACCGTTCCGACCGGGAAGGGCCAGTTGTAGTTCAGGCCGGGCTGGGAGGAGCCCACATAGCGCCCGAAGACGAGATTGAGGCCGATCTCGTCCGGCCGCACGACGTAGATGCCCGTCGCGAGCCAGCCCGCGATCAGAAGACCCGCGACGGCCGCGAAACCGCGACCGCTCGTCGGTCCGCCGGGAACGATGTTCCTGAGCTTGTCCTGACCGCGCCGCAGCAGATCTTCGAGGTCGGGCGCGCCGCCGGGGCCCGATCCCCCGCCGCCGCCTCCGCCGCCGTTGCCGCCCGCCGGGCCGCCGCCCCACGGGCCCTGCTTGCGCGGTCCCCACGGGCCTCCGCCGCCGCTTTGGTTGCTCCAAGACATTCAGCCGTCCCCTTGCCGGTCGTCGTTGCGCGCGGACGTCGTCCGCACGGGTGTCGTCGCCTCAAGTGGGAACCCGAGGCGCTTTCGTCAACGGAGCGTCGCCTTGTCCGGCATCAGCCGCGCACGCGCTCCAGATCGACGAAAGTGAAGGAATGCTCGTCGTCGGGTCCCGCCGGATGCGGTTCCCGCACCGTTTCGCGGAATTCCGCGCGCGGCCATTCGGGGAACGCTGCGTCTCCCTCGGGCCGTGCGTGGACGAGCGTGAGGTGCAGCCTCTCGGCCATCGGCAGGAATTGCCGATAGACGTCGGCCCCGCCGACGACGGGCAAGCTGTCGACGCCCGCCGCGGCGGCGAGCGCGCGGCCCTTGGCCAGGGCGTCTTCGATGCCGTGCGACACATGGACGCCGTCGACCGCGAAGTCGGGATCGCGCGTCAGAACGATCGTCTCGCGTCCGGGAAGCGGCTTGCCGATCGACAGGAAGGTCTTGCGTCCCATGATCATGGGGCGGCCCATCGTCAGCGCGCGGAAGCGCTTGAGATCGGTCTTGAGACGCCAGACGAGCCGGTCGTCGTCTCCGATCACGCCGTTGTCGGCCACGGCGGCGATGATCACGATCGGGACGGTCATCGGGCGTGGTCCGCCAGACGCCACAGCGCCGCGTCCGAGACGCGGCAGCCCGTCCAACCGTCCATCATTTCGGCCCCCATCGCCTTGTAGAAGGTGATCGAAGGCTCGTTCCAATCGAGCACCGACCATTCCAGCCGCGCGAGATTCTCCGTCACGCAGCGGCGGGCGAGGCCCGCGAGCAACGCCTTTCCCAAACCCTTCCCGCGGTGTTCCGGCCGCACGAAGAGATCTTCGAGATAGATCCCGTGCCGCCCGCGGAAGGTCGAGAACGTGTAGAACCAGAGCGCGAAACCGACGCCCTGCCCGGCATGGTCGGCGATGTCGCAGAAGACGCGCGGCTTCGGGCCGAACAGCGCCTCCGCGATCATCTCCTGCGTCGCGTCGACCGCGTGGGACAGCCGCTCGTATTCGGCGAGTTCGCGCACCAGCGAAAAGACCAGCGGCGCATCGGCCGGGACGGCGGGGCGGATCATCAGACGGCCACCGGCGCCTTGATGGCCGGATGCGGGTCATAGCCCTCGATCGTCACGTCGTCATAGGTGAAGTCGAAGAGCGAGCGGATCTCGGGATCGAGCTTCAGCCGCGGCAGCGGCCGCGGCTCGCGCGAGAGCTGCAGCTCGGCCTGTTCGCGATGGTTGAGATAGAGATGCGCGTCGCCGAAGGAATGCACGAAGTCGCCGGGTTCGAGACCCGTGGCCTGCGCCATCATATGCGTCAGCAGGGCATAGCTCGCGATGTTGAAGGGCACGCCGAGGAAGATGTCGGCCGAGCGCTGATAAAGCTGGCAGGAGAGCCTGCCCTCCACCACGTAGAACTGAAAGAGACAGTGGCAGGGCGCCAGCGCCATCTTGTCGAGATCGGCCGGGTTCCAGGCGCTCACCACGAGCCGGCGCGAATCCGGATTGCGGCGGATCTCGTCGAGCACCCACCGGATCTGGTCGACCGTGCCGCCGTCGGGCTTCGCCCAGGAACGCCATTGCTTGCCGTAGACGGGGCCGAGATCGCCGTTCGCATCCGCCCATTCGTCCCAGATGGAGACGCCGTTGGCCTTGAGATAGGCGACGTTGGTGTCCCCGGCGAGGAACCAGAGGAGTTCGTGGACGATCGATTTCAGATGCAGCTTCTTCGTCGTGACGAGCGGGAAGCCTTCCGCGAGGTCGAAGCGCATCTGATGGCCGAAGACGGAGAGCGTGCCCGTCCCCGTCCGGTCGTCCTTGCGGACGCCTTCGGCGAGAACGCGGCGAAGAAGGTCGTGATAGGCCTGCATGGCGCTGCTCCGGAACGGGTCCGAGAGATTAGAGGAGCCGCGCCGCGATGGGAGCCCTTTTCGAGGATTTTCCCCAGCGAGAGAAAAAGCGGCTTCCCGCCGGCGCCGGGCGCGACGGATCCGGACGCGGGATCGTTCGGAAGCCCTTCCGCCCGAGCCCCGTCCCGCTTATATTGGTCTCGCCGTCGCAAGGCGGCTACGGCGATAAATCGACATCGGAATAAGCCTATCGGACCCGGGGGCAGTACCCGGCGCCTCCACCAGAATCCGTTCTCCGGGACGGCTTCCGGCGGGGGCGAAACAGGATCGACGAGGGTGTAAAGGGTGCTCTTTCGCTCGGCATGGTTCCGCCGTCATCGGGCCGAATCTATAGTTGCCAACGACAACTATGCTCCGGTGGCCGTCG
>JAIXTT010000085.1 GCA_027483795.1 Hyphomicrobiales bacterium | reverse complement strand
GATCTTGGTGCCGTCGCGGTCCATCGAGGTGAGCAGGATCTCCCCCGCGCCGCGCGCGCACATGTCGAAGGCATATTCGACCGCGTCGATGCCCGTCGGCTTGCGGCCGCCATGGGTGAAGATCTCCCAGCGGTCCGTCTCTCCCGCGGCCGACACCTTCTTGGCGTCGATCGCGACGACGATGCATTGGTCGCCGAACTTCTCCGCCGCGCGGTTGACGAAGTCGCGGTCGAAGACGGCGGCGGTGTTGATCGAGACCTTGTCCGCACCCGCGAGCAGCAGCGTGCGGATGTCCTCGACCTTGCGCACGCCTCCGCCGACCGTCAGCGGCATGAAGCACGCCTCGGCGGTGCGGGTGACGACGTCGATCAGCGTCCCGCGGTTCTCGTGGCTCGCGGTGATGTCGAGGAAGCAGAGCTCGTCGGCGCCCGCCGCGTCATAGGCCATGGCGCTTTCGACCGGATCGCCCGCGTCGCGCAGTTCGAGGAACTGCACGCCCTTCACGACCCGCCCGTCCTTGACGTCGAGGCACGGGATGACCCGAACCTTAAGCATCCGCGCCGCTCCGCGCCTTTTCGGCGATCAGGGCCAGCGCTTCGCCCGGGTCGAGCCGTCCGTCATAGAGCGCGCGGCCCGTGATCGCGCCTTCGAGCACCGCGCAGTCCGGTTCGAGAAGGCGCGCGACGTCGTCGATGGAGGCGAGGCCGCCCGAGGCGATGACCGGGATGCCGACCGCATGAGCGAGACCCAGGGTCGCTTCGATGTTGAGGCCCTTCAGAATGCCGTCGCGCGCGATGTCGGTATAGACGATCGCCGCCACGCCCGCGTCTTCGAAGCGCTTGCCGAGATCTTCGGCGGACATTTCGGAGAGCCGGGCCCAGCCTTCGACCGCCACCCGGCCGTCGCGCGCGTCGATGCCGACGGCGACCTTGCCGGGGAAGAGCCGCGCCGCCTCGCGCACGAAGCCGGGGTCGCGAACGGCCGCCGTGCCGATGATCACGCGGGCGACGCCGCGGGTCAGCCAGCCCTCGACCGTCTTCATGTCGCGGATGCCGCCGCCGAGCTGGAGGGGCAATCCGGTCCGGGCGAGGATCGATTCGACCGCCGCCGCGTTCATCGGCTTTCCGGCGAAGGCGCCGTCGAGATCGACGATGTGCAGCCAGGAAAAGCCCTGCGCCTCGAAGGCGGCGGCCTGGGCGGCGGGATCGTCGTTGAAGACGGTCGCCTGCGCCATGTCGCCTTGCACGAGACGAACGCAGCGGCCTTCCTTCAGGTCGATCGCGGGAAAGAGGATCAAGGCCGCCACCTCAGGAAATTGGCGATGAGGGCGAGACCGAGCTTCTGGCTCTTCTCGGGGTGAAATTGCGTGCCGACCATGGTGTCGCGGGCGACGATCGCGGTCACGGGGCCGCCGTAATCGGTTTCCGCGACGACGACGTCGGGATCCGCCGCCTTCAGGTGGTAGGAGTGGACGAAATAGGCATGTTTGCCCGCCTCACCCGTCGGAATGCCGTCGAGCACGGGATGCGATCGGCGCAGCGCGAGCGTGTTCCAGCCCATATGCGGCACTTTCAGCGACGGGTCCGAGGGCTCGATCAGGACGACTTCGCCCGGGATCCAGCCGAGACCTTCCGTCGTCTCGTATTCCTTTCCGCGCTCGGCCATCAGCTGCATGCCGACGCAGATGCCGAGAAAGGGCTTGGCCCGCCGCCGGACCGCTTCTTCCAGCGCGTCGACCATGCCGGGAACCGCCCCGAGACCGCGGCGGCAATCGGCATAGGCGCCGACGCCCGGCAGCACGATGCGTTCGGCCGCGAGCACGTCCTCGGGATTCGACGTCAATTTCACCTCGACGCCGAGGCCCGCTTCGCGCGCGGCGCGCTCGAAGGCCTTGCGGGCCGAATGCAGATTGCCCGAGCCGTAATCGATGATCGCGACGCTCATCGCCCGGCCTCCGGAAAGAGGCCGATGACGTCGCCGCGATCCGTCCTGGGGATGCCCGAGGCCGCGACGGCCACGGGCTCGATGCGCGGCACGGGGTTTTCACGCTCGGCGAAGCGCAGGAGCGCGGCGTCGGCGTCGGGCGCCACCACCACGTCGGCAAGGCGATAACCCCGCCGTTCCAGCGCGCGGCCGCGAATGTCGGCGGCCGAGACGCCGATGAAGAGGCCGGTCAGGAGTTGCAGCCCCGCCATCGCGCCCTGCGACGCGCCGCCGAGGAAACGCTCCGTCAGCACGGCCGCCGCGACGGTGAGCGCCGCGAACAGCAGGAATTCACGCCAAGCCCGCCGGAACAACAGCCAAGGCAGCGGCAAAAGCGCGGCGGGCACGCAAAAGCGCTCGCGCACGATCACCGCCGCTTCGACGGAGTCCGGTCCGCCGGACGCGATGCGCCCGGGCACGTAGACGGCATGAACCGACATGGGGCCTCAGAGGGTTCCCTTGGTCGACGGGATCCGATCCCCCTCGCGGGGATCGACGGCGAGAGCCTTACGCAAGGTCCGGGCCAGACCCTTGAAGCAGCTTT
This sequence comes from Hyphomicrobiales bacterium, assembly GCA_027483795.1. Classification (GTDB taxonomy): domain Bacteria; phylum Pseudomonadota; class Alphaproteobacteria; order Rhizobiales; family Beijerinckiaceae; genus JAIXZO01. The sequence goes on along the minus strand of JAIXTT010000085.1, from coordinate 1,958 downwards.
CGGCGATATGGTGCCGGTTCTCGCCGTAGAGCGTCTCCACATGCAGCGTCAGCCCGGCGTTGATCGCGAAGGCCTGAAACCATTCGCGCACCAGTTCGGTGTCGAACGCGCCGATCTTGTCGCCCGAAAACGTCGTACGGAAGACCAGAAAAGGACGGCCGGATATGTCCACGGCGACGCGCGTCAGCGTTTCGTCCATGGGCAGATGCACGTCCGCATAGCGGGCGATGCCCTTCTTGTCGCCCATGGCCTGCAGCAGCGCCTGGCCGAGCGCGATGCCGACGTCCTCGACCGTGTGATGCGCGTCGACCTGCAGATCGCCCTTGCAGCGCACTTCGAGATCGAACAAGGCGTGGCGGGCGAACAACTCCAGCATGTGGTCGAAGAAGCCGACGCCCGTCTCGATCGCGGCACGACCGGTGCCGTCGATGGAAAGGGAGACGGAGACGTCCGTCTCGGCGGTCTTGCGCGTCACGGCGGCGGAACGCATGGCGATGATCCTCGGACGGGCCCACGCGCCCGCCATCGGGCTTCTAGCAAAGCACGCGGCGCTCCGCCACCTCTGCGCAAAACGGAGGCAATCGACTTCCCCAGGGGCAGCCCCGGCATGCATTCCCCCTCGGGATGACAGGCGACCGCCGCGCGCCTAAATGAAGACGTCCACAATCTCGCGAGGATCCATGAGCCGGGACGAAGACAAGCGCTGGCGCGCGACCACCATCCTGATGGTGCGCAAGGGCGGCAAGGTGGTGATCGGCGGCGACGGCCAGGTCAGCCTCGGCCCCACGGTGATGAAGTCGAACGCGCGCAAGGTGCGCCGTCTCGCCAAGGGCGACGTCATCGCGGGCTTCGCGGGCTCGACGGCCGACGCCTTCACCCTGTTCGAGCGCCTCGAGCAGAAGCTCGAACAATATCCGGGTCAGCTGATGCGCGCCTGCGTCGAGCTCGCCAAGGATTGGCGCACCGACCGCTATCTCCGCCGCCTCGAAGCGATGATGCTCGTCGCCGACAAGAATGTCGGCCTGATCCTGTCGGGCACCGGGGACGTGCTGGAACCGGAGGGCGGGGTCATGGGCATCGGCTCGGGCGGCGCCTTCGCTCTCGCCGCGGCCCGTGCGTTGATCGACACCGACATCGACCCCGAGGCGCTGGTGAGGAAATCGCTCGGCATCGCCGCCGACATCTGCGTCTACACCAATGCCAATCTTGTGATCGAAACGCTGGAGGATGCCGCGCGATGACGACGTTTTCCCCGCGCGAGATCGTCTCCGAACTCGACCGCTTCATCGTCGGCCAGCGCGACGCCAAGCGCGCGGTGGCCATCGCGCTGCGCAACCGCTGGCGTCGGCAGCAGCTCACCGGGTCGATGCGCGAGGAGGTTCTGCCGAAGAACATCCTGATGATCGGCCCGACGGGCTGCGGCAAGACCGAGATCTCCCGTCGCCTCGCCCGCCTCGCGGGCGCGCCCTTCCTCAAGGTGGAGGCGACGAAGTTCACCGAAGTCGGCTATGTCGGCCGCGACGTGGAGCAGATCGTCCGTGATCTCGTCGAAGTCGGCATCGGCCTCGTCAGGGAGGCGAAGCGCAAGGGCGTGCAGGCCAAGGCCCAGCTCGCCGCGGAAGAGCGCGTCCTCGATGCGCTGGTCGGCCCGACCTCGAGCGCGGCCACGCGCGACAGTTTCCGCAAGAAGCTGCGGGCGGGCGAACTCGACGACAAGGAGATCGAGATCGAGCTCGCCCAAGGCTCGGGCGGCGGTACGCCCATGTTCGAACTGCCCGGCGTGCCGGGCGCGTCGATCGGCGCGCTCAATCTCGGAGACATTTTCGGCAAGCTCGGCGCGGGACGCACCAAGACCCGCCGCACCACGGTGGTCGACGCCTATGAGCCTCTGATCGCGGAGGAGAGCGACAAGCTGCTCGATCATGACCGGATCGTGCAGGACGCGCTGCGCGCCGTCG
>JAIXTT010000075.1 GCA_027483795.1 Hyphomicrobiales bacterium | reverse complement strand
GCCGGCGGACGAAGCAGGACCCCTTTTCCCGTCATGCCCGCGCCTGCGGGCATCCACGACTTGGAACATGGCCCGCGGCCGACGGACGAAGCAGGACCCCTTTTCCCGTCATGCCCGCGCCTGCGGGCATCCACGACTTGGGGCGACGAAGAAAAGACGTGGATGCCCGCATCCGCGGGCATGACGGCGAGGCGCAGACCGCCTCCCGCCTATCCCGCCTATCCCGCCTTCGGCCGGAACGCCTTGCAGACCTCGGGATCGGTGTCGAGCCGGTCGCCGCCGATGAGGTCGAGGCAATAGGGGATCGCCGGGAAGACCGCGTCGAGGCAGGTGCGGATCGCCGAGGGCTTCCCCGGCAGGTTCACGATCAGGCTGCGGCCGCGCAGCCCGGCCTCCTGCCGCGACAGGATCGCCGTCGGCACTTCGCGCAGACTCGCGGTCCGCATCAATTCGCCGAAGCCGGGCATCATGCGCTCGCACACCGCCTCGGTCGCCTCGGGCGTCACGTCGCGCGGCGCGGGGCCCGTGCCGCCCGTGGTGAGGATGAGCGTGCAGCCTTCCTCATCGGCAAGCTCGATCAGCGCGGCCTCGATCGCGTCCCGCTCGTCCGGCACCACGCGCGCGACGGCGCGCCAGGGCGTCGCGAGAATGTCGCTCAGGGCCGCCTGAATGCCGGGGCCGCCCTTGTCCTCGTATTCGCCGCGGCTCGCGCGGTCCGAGACGGTGAGCACGCCGATCGGGACGGCGGAGAGATCGTCGGAAGGACGCATGAGGACCTCATTCGGCCGGAGGAGCGGTCGCCGCCGGTCGCCCTTTTCGGAACGGTTTCCTCGCGAGATCGCCCAGTCCCTGGGTGAGGACGTAGAAGACCGGCGTGAAGATCAGGCCGAAAAGCGTCACGCCGATCATGCCGGCGAAGACCGCCGTGCCGAGCGCCTGCCGCATCTCAGCCCCCGCCCCGGTCGCCACCACGAGCGGGACGACGCCGAGAATGAAGGCGAGCGAGGTCATGATGATGGGCCGCAGACGCAGCCGCGCCGCCTCCACCGCCGCCTCGCGCCGCGCCATGCCCTTCTCTTCGAGCTGCTGCGCGAATTCCACGATCAGGATCGCGTTCTTGGCCGCGAGGCCGATCAGCACGACGAAGCCGACCTCGGTCAGCACGTTCACGTCCTGCCCCCGCATCAGCACGCCGACGATCGCCGCGAGCAGGCACATCGGCACGATCAGGATGACGGCGAGAGGCAGCGTCAGGCTCTCGTATTGCGCCGCGAGCACGAGGAAGACGAAGACCACCGCCAGCGCGAAGACGAACAGGCCCGTGTCGCCCGCGAGCTTCTGCTGATAGGCGATGCCCGTCCATTCGAAGCCCATGCCCGGCGGCAGCACCTCCGCGGCGAGGCGCTCCAGATCGGCCATGGTCCGCCCCGCCGAGAAGCCGGGCGGGGTGTTCGCGTCGAGTTCGGCCGCGGGATAGAGATTGTAGCGCGGCACGCGCGAGGGGGCCGCCGTCTCCCGCACCGTCGCGAAGGCCGCGAAGGGAACCGCGTCGCCCGAGGCGTTGCGCACCCTCAGTCGGAGAATGTCCTGCGGATCGTTGCGGAAGGGCTCGTCGGCCTGCGCCGTGACGCGGAACGTCTTCCCGATGAAGTTGAAGTCGTTGACATAGGCCGAGCCCAGCGCCACCGACAGCGTGTTGAACGCGTCGGCGAGATTGATGCCGAGCATCTGCGCCTTCACCCGGTCGATGTCGAGCTGGAACACCGGCGTCCGCGTCTCGAAGCTCGCGAAGGGCCGCTGCACGCTGGGCAGCTGCGCCGCGCGCTGCTGCATCTGGCCCAGCGCGTCGACCAGCGCCGTGCTGCCGAGCCCGGCGCGGTCCTGGATCATCATCCGCACGCCGCCCGCATTGCCGATGCCCTGCACGGGCGGCGGCGCGAGCGGAATGATGAAGGCCTCCTGGATCGGCGCCATCCGCTGGAACAGGGTGCCGAGAATGCGCTGCTGCGTGAGCCCGCGCTCGGCGAGCGACTTGATGTCGTCCGTCGCCGCGAAGATCGCGGCCTGGTTCGGCGCATTGGTGAAGGTCGCGCCGGAGAAGCCGACGATGCCGACGCCGTTCCGGAAGCCCGGCGTCTCGAGCACGATGCCCATCGCCCGCTTCACCACCTCGTCCGTCCGCGCGAGCGAGGAGCCCGGCGGCAGCTGGATCGCGATGATGTAATAGCCCCGCTCCTGCTGCGGGATGAAGCCGCGCGGCGCGTTCGAGAATTCACGGCCCGTCAGCGCGATCAGCCCCGCATAGGCGACGAGCATCAGCACCGCGAAGCGCAGGAAGCGCCGCGTCAGCCACGCATAGCCGTTCGCGAAACCGTCGAAGCCGCGGTTGAACAGCCGGAAGAAGCCGTGCACGCCCCGCATCACGAGGCCTTCGCGGACATGACCCTTCGCATGCGGCTTCAGGAGCATCGCGCAGAGCGCGGGCGAAAGCGTCAGCGAATTGAAGGCCGAGATCACCGTCGCCGCCGCGATGGTCAGCGCGAACTGCCGGTAGAACTGCCCCGAAATGCCCGTGATGAAGGCCACCGGCACGAAGACCGCGATGAGCGTCAGCGCGATGGCGACGAGCGCCCCGCCCACCTCGTCCATGGTGCGGTGCGTGGCCTCCTTCGGGTCCATGCCGTCGGCGAGGTTCCGCTCGACGTTCTCCACCACCACGATCGCGTCGTCGACGACGATGCCGATGGCGAGCACGAGGCCGAACAGCGTCAGATTGTTGATCGAGAAGCCGACCGCGGACATCACCGCGAACGTGCCGACCAGCGACACCGGGATCGCGAGGATCGGGATGATCGCCGCGCGCCAGGTCTGCAGGAACAGCAGGATCACGAGCACGACGAGCAGCACCGCCTCGAAGATGGTCTTCACCACCGCATCGACGGATTCCTGGATCGTCTTGGTCGGATTGTAGACGATGTCGTAGGCGACACCGGTCGGGAAGCCCTTGGCGATCTCCCGCATCGCCGCCTGCACCGCCGCTTCCGTCTTCAGCGCGTTGGAGCCGGGCTTCTGGAAGACGCCCATGCCCACCGCCTCGTAGCGGCCGAGATAGGACTTGGTCGAGTAATCCTGCGCCGCGAGTTCCACGCGCGCGACGTCCTTCAGAAAGATCTGGCGACCCTGCCGGTCCGTCTTGACGATGATGCCCGAGAATTCTTCCGGCTCGACCAGCCGCCCCTGCGTGCGCACGGTCACCTGAAAGGCGCCCGGGCTCTGCATCGGCGTCTGGTTGATGACGCCCGCCGCCACCTGCACGTTCTGCCGCTGCAGCGCGCCCACCACTTCCGCCGGCGTCAGGGAGAGCGCGGCGAGGCGGTCGGGATCGAGCCAGATGCGCATCGAATAGTCGCGCGCGCCGAAGACGGTGATCGACCCCACGCCGTCGATGCGCAGCAGACGGTCGCGGATCTCGATATTGGCGAAGTTCGAGAGATAGAGCTGGTCGCGGCTCGCATCCGGCGAGATCACGTTCACGACCATCATCAGGTCGGGCGAGTTCTTGCGCACGACCACGCCGAGCCGCCGCACCTCTTCGGGCAGGCGCGGCTCCGCGAGCCGCACGCGGTTCTGCACCTCGACCTGCGCCTGATCGAGATTGGTCCCGATCGCGAAGGTGACGGAGACGCCGACGCGCCCGTCATTGGTGGAGTTCGAGCCGATATAGAGCGCGCCGTCGACGCCGTTGAGCTCCTGCTCGATCGTCGCGGCGACGGTGGCGGCGGCCGTCTCGGCGCTCGCGCCGGGGAATTGGGCGCTGATCGAAATGGTCGGCGGCGCGATCTCGGGATATTGCGCGACGGGCAGCCGCCCGTAGGCGACCGCACCGACGATCACCAGCGCCACCGACAGGACGGAGGCGAAGATCGGTCGGTCGACGAAGAAATGGGCGAATTTCATCGTCCGGCCCTCAGCGCGTCGTTGCGGCGGGCGAGGCGGCGGGCGGCGCCGCGGGACGGCCGGGCGGGCCGCCCGCCCCCGGTCCCGGAGCCTGACCCGCGGGCTGCGGCGTGACCTTCTGGCCGGGACGGGCGCGGAGCAGGCCGTTGACGATGATGCGGTCGTCCGGGCCGATGCCGGAACGGACGACGCGGAGACCGTCGATCACCGGGCCGAGCTGCACCGGGCGCGGCACCACCGTGTCGTCGGGCGAGACCGTCAGCAGAACCTTGCGCGACTGGTCCGACAGAACCGCCGAATCCGGCACCAGAAGCGCCTGATACGGAGCCGTGGTCGAGACGCGGATCTTGCCGAACATGCCGGGCGTCAGCACGCCGCTGCGGTTTTCGAACACGGCCCGGACGCGGATCGTCCCGGAGCCCGCATCGACCACGTTGTCGACGAAGTCGATGACGCCGCGCAGCGTATAGTCGGCGTCGTCGAGCAGCTTGATGTCGACGGGCAGGCCCGGCTTCTCGGCTCCCTTGAGCCGCATGAAACGGAGATAGGAGCCTTCGTCGACCGCGAATTCGAAATAGATCGGGTCCAGCGACACGATGGTCGCGAGCAGCGTCGTATTGCCCGTCGTGCCGCCCGTCACGAGATTGCCCACCGAGACGCGCCGGTCGCCGATGCGCCCCGCCACGGGAGCCTTCAATTCCGTGAAGTCGAGATCGAGTTGCGCGCGCTTGAGCGCCGCTTCCGCCGACTGGAGCTGCGCCTCGGCGTCGCGCTTGGCGGCGATGCGCTGGTCGTAGAGCTGATCGGAAATGTTGCCCGAGCCGATCAGCTTCTCCGAACGCTGCAGGTCGGCCGTCGCGTTTTCGAGCCGCGCCTTGGCGCGGTTCTGGTCCGCCGTCGCCTGTTCGAAGGCCGTCTGATAGGTCCGCCGGTCCACGGTGAACAGCGCCCGCCCCTTCTCCACGGTCTGCCCGTCGCGGAAATGGATCTCGTCGAGATAGCCCGACACCCGCGCCCGCACCTCGACCGTCTCGGCCGCGACGAAGCGGCCGACATGCTCGTCGCGTTCCGTGACCGTCTGCTGCCGTGCCTTGTCGACCGTCACCACCGGGGGCGGCGGCGCAGGCGGCTGGGCCTGCTGTGCGGGATTGCAGGCCGCGGCGAGAAGGGCGACGGCAAGGGTCGCGAAGGCGGCGGAAATGCGCATGTTCGGTTTCGTCCGTCTCTTTGGCTGGGTCGAAAACTAGTCGCGGACGACGCGATGTCCAGTTCGGAATGTCCCGTGTTCCGCAACGGACTTCCCTGGAGACGGGCCGCGGCGTCAGCCCGTTTCGAGCCGTCCCGCATCGCGCAGCAGCGCGAAGGCCGCCTCCGCGCCGGCCTCGGGAGAGCCGCTGCCGCCCTCGATCCGGAGATCGGGGAATTCCGGCCGCTCATAGGGCGCGCCGATCCCGGTGAAGTTCGGGATTTCGCCCCTCGCCGCCTTGGCGTAGAGCCCCTTCGGATCGCGCCGCATGCAGTCCTCGAGCGGTGTGTCGACGAAGACCTCGAAGAACTCGCCGTCGGGAAACAGCGCGCGCACCGTGTCGCGGTCGGCGCGGAAGGGCGAGATGAAGGCGCAGAGCACGATCAGCCCCGCCTCCGTCATCAGCTTCGCCGCCTCGCCCGCGCGGCGCACGTTCTCGACGCGGTCGACGTCGGTGAAGCCGAGATCCTTGGTGAGCCCGTGCCGGAGATTGTCCCCGTCGAGCAGCATCGTATGGCGCCCGGCGGCATGGAGCTTCGTTTCCAGCGCCCTGGCGATGCTCGATTTTCCGGAGCCCGAAAGGCCCGTGAACCACAGGCAGGCCGGCTTCTGCCCCTTGAGCGCCGCCCGCGCCGCCGCATCGACCGAGGACGGCTCGTAATGCACGTTCGCCGCGCGCCGCAGCGGATGCAGGATCATGCCCGCCGCCGCCGTCGCATGCGTGAACCGATCGACGAGGATGAAGGCGCCCGTGGCCCGATTCTCGGCATAGGGGTCGAAGACGACGGGCCGGGCCGTCGCGAGATCGGCCGTTCCGATCTCGTTGAGCCGCAATTCCTTGGCCGCGAGACGATCCTGCGTGTCGACGTCGAGCCTGTATTTGAGCGCGGTCAACGAGGCCGAGGTCCAGACGTCGCCGATGCGCATCAGATAGGACCGGCCGGGCAAGAGCGGCTCCTCCGACAGTTGGACGAGATCGGCCGTGAACCGGTCGGCCGAGACGGGCCGCGCGCGGACGGGCGCGATCAGATCGCCCCGGGCCGCGTCGATCTCGTCGGCGAAGGTCACCGTCACCGCGTCGCCGGCCCGGGCCCCCTCCCTCTCGCCCTCCGTCCCGAGGATCCGCTCGATCCGCGTCGTCCGGCCGGAGGGGAGGATCGCGACCTCGTCCCCGACCCGGACGCGCCCGGACGCGACGGTGCCCGCATAGCCGCGGAAATCGGCATGCGGGCGGCTCACCCATTGCACCGAGAGGCGGAACGGCGCGTCGGCCGCGTCATGGGAGACGTCCACGGTTTCGAGATGCTCCAGCAGCGTCGGCCCGTCATGCCAATCCATGCGCGTCGAAGGCGCGACGACATTGTCGCCGTAGCGCGCCGAGATCGGGATCGCCGTCACGCCCGCGAGCCCGATGCGGCGGGCGAAGACCTCGAAATCCGCGACGATCCGGCGGAACACGCCTTCGTCATGGCCCATGAGATCGATCTTGTTCACCGCCAGCACCACGCGGCGGATGCCCATCAGCCGGCAGATCGCGGCGTGCCGGCGCGTCTGCGTGAGCAGGCCCTTGCGCGCGTCCACCAGCAGGATCGCGAGATCGGCCTCCGACGCCGCGGTGGCCATGTTGCGGGTATATTGCTCGTGCCCCGGCGCGTCGGCGACGATGAAGGCCCGGCGCGGCGTCGCGAAATAGAGATGCGCGACGTCGATGGTGATGCCCTGTTCGCGCTCCGCCTCGAGTCCGTCGACGAGCAGCGCGAGGTCGACGTCCTCGCCCGTCGTGCCGTGCCGGCGGCTGTCGCTCTCCAAGGCCGCGAGGCGGTCCGTCGTCACCTGCCGCGTGTCGTGCAGCAGCCGGCCGATCAGCGTCGACTTGCCGTCGTCGACCGAGCCGCAGGTGAGCAGGCGCAGCAGTCCCGCATCCGCCGCCATCAGAAATAGCCCTCGCGCTTCTTCTTCTCCATGGAGGCCGCCTCGTCGGCGTCGATGAGCCGTCCCTGCCGCTCCGAGACCCGGGCGGCGCGCATTTCGGCGATGATCTCGTCGAGCGTTTCGGCCTCGCTCTCCACCGCGCCGGAGAGAGGCCAGCAGCCGAGCGTGCGGAAGCGGACCTTGCGCAGTTCGGCCCTCTCCCCCGGCTCGAAGACCATGCGGTCGGGATCGTCGACCATGATCCACGTGCCCGCGCGCCGGACCACCGGCCGCAGCTTCGCGAAATAGAGCGGCACGACGGGGATGTTCTGCGCGCGGACATAGTCCCACACGTCGAATTCGGTCCAATCGGAGAGCGGGAAGGCGCGCACGCTCTCACCCTGCCGGATGCGCGTGTTGTAGAGCCGCCAGAGTTCCGGCCGCTGGTTGCGCGGATCCCAGCCGTGACCCGCCGAACGGAAGGACAGAACGCGCTCCTTGGCGCGGCTCTTCTCCTCGTCGCGCCGCGCGCCGCCGAAGGCCGCGTCGAAGCCGTGCCGGTCGAGCGCCTGCTTGAGCGCCTCCGTCTTCATCACCCGCGTATGCAGCGCCGAGCCCGAGCGGAACGGGTCGATCCCCCGCGCGGCCCCTTCGGCATTGCGGTGCACGAGCAGTTCGAGCCCGAGCCGCCGCGCCGTCGCGTCGCGGAACGCGATCATCTCCCGGAATTTCCAGCCCGTATCGACATGCAGCAGCGGAAAGGGCGGCCGGCCGGGATGAAACGCCTTCATCGCCAGATGCAGCAGCACCGCGGAATCCTTGCCGACGGAGTAGAGCAGCACGGGCTTGCGGAACTCCGCCGCCACCTCGCGGAAGATCGTGATCGAGCCCGCCTCCAAGGCGCGCAGACGCGGCGGAAGCACGGTTGCGGAGGACGGCGGTGCGGTCACGGTCGGGTCCATCGGCGCTTTCCGGGATTGAAACGACGACGGCCGGCCTCGGGCGCACGGCCCGCGCGGCGCGGCGCCGTTCAGGCGACATGAGTTGCCGTAAGGTCATTTACAAAGACTTACGTTACGTCATATGTCAACGACGCCTCCCGGACGACCCGGCTCGAAGACCGGCGGAGTTGCCGGAGGCGCAGGGAGACTGTTTGATGGTTGCAATGTTCTCGTCCCGCCCCTCAGGTCGTGCCCGGATTCCCGGGCGTCTCAACCCGGATGCTTGGGCCGTGCTGTTCGGCGCGATCGCCGTCGAAGCCGGGGCCGCGATCATGGACATCCATCGCCGCGGCGTCGACGCGGCGTCCAAGCAGGACGGCAGCCCCGTCACCGAGGCGGACATCGCCGCCGAAAGGATCATCCTCGAAAGGCTGAAGGAGCTCGCGCCGCGCTGGCCCGTGATCGCGGAGGAGGAATGCGCCGCCGGTCGCGTGCCCGCGGCGGGTTCGACCTTCATCCTCGTCGATCCCTTGGACGGCACGCGGGAGTTCCTGGCCCGCAACGGCGAATTCACCGTCAACATCGCCCTCGTGCATGAGGGCGTGCCCGCGGCCGGGGCGGTCTTCGCGCCCGCGCTCGACACGCTCTGGGTCGGCGGCGACACCGCGGCCGCCATCCGCATCACGCCGGGCATGCCGCTCGCGGGCGCCTGCGAGAGCCGCGCGCTCGCGGTCCGGCCCGCGCCGCCGAAGCTGACGGCGATGGCGAGCCGCTCGCATCGCGACGCGGAGACGGACGCGCTGATCGCGCGCCTGCCCGTCGAGACCTGCCTCAGCGCCGGATCCTCCCTCAAATTCTGCCGCATCGCCGAAGGCGCCGCCGACGTCTATCCCCGCTTCGGTCGGACGATGGAATGGGACACCGCGGCGGGCCATGCCGTGCTGAAGGCGGCGGGCGGGACCATGCTCACCCCGGAGGGCGAACCCTTCGTCTACGGCAAGGCCGCCGAAGGATGGTGCAACGGCGCCTTCGTCGCGCTGGGCGATCCGAGCCTCGCGCGTCTTTTCGCCTGAGCCCGCCTCCCGCTCACGCTTCCTCGCGGCCATAGCCCGCGCGTTGCGCCGCATCCCCCGCGATCGCCTCGAAACGGGCCTTCTTCTTGTCCGGCCAATCCTTCCAGCGGCCGAGCGGATCGAAATCGCCCGTCCTCTCCACCGGCGTCCAGCCCGCTTCGGCGGCCTTGGTCGAGGACCCGCGGACGGGCAGGCGCTTCAGCGCGTCGAAATCGTAGCGCGCGGGATCGAGCCCGGCATGCGCCAGAAGCCGGCGCATCGTGCCCTCGGGCTCGCGGACGAGATCCTCGTAGCGGACCACCGTCGCCTCCGGGCAGGCGTTCTCCCCGCCCTGCGCGAAGCTCATGATCGCCTCGCAGCCCTCGCGCCATTCATGGGCCAACGTGCGGAACCGCTTCCGCATCGGGCCGCGACCGCCGAACGTCCCCTCGCTCGAGCGGATCACGTCCCGCCCGTCGCGCAGCACGAGGATCAGCACGTCGCCGGGGAAGATCGCGGGAAACAGTCCGATCGCGCGCACATGCGGCGACTTGAACAGCATCCGCCGGTCGCCCGCTCCGTCCTGCAGAACCTTCATCCAGCCCGACGCCATGCAGGCGAACATGTCGCGCCGCCCCATCGCCTCGGCATTGGGAGGGAACATGAAGAGGAATTCCCGCTGCAGCGCTTCCGCCGCTTCGGCGGTGCAGAGGAGCGGGAACTCCCACAACCGTCCGGGGTTCTGAAGAAGGTCCGGATGCAGCGCCAAGGCGTCGGCGACGAAATTGGTGCCCGAACGCGGCAGCACGCCGTGCACGAACACCGCCGGTCGACGATCCGGCCCGCGCACGGCATCCGCGATCGCCCGCAGCCGCGCCCTTTCGGCGGGGTCGCAGGCGGGAAGGAAATCGGAACGCTCGACGGCCGCAAGGCCGACCGCCCGCCGCAGCAGACGCGGCACTTGGGTCAGCCGGGCGAAGCGCAGGACTTCGCGCGGATCGAAGGAGGGAGCTGCACGCTTTTCGTCGACCGCCTTCTTCATTTTCGGGAGTTCCTTCCTGCGCGGCGTTCCGGACGGGAGACGATACGGCCGTTTCCGAGACGCTCGGCTCTCCGTCGTTCGACGGGTCGGATCTCCCTTCGGTGACGCCTCGCGCCGCGACCCCGCCCGTCGGGGTCCGCTCGCTCCTCGTTTCACGGGTCAGGGACGGTTCGCATGAAGCTCGACAAGACGGCCGCAGAAACCGGACGCCGCGGCGCGTCCGCGATCCCCCTTTCCGGCCGGACGGAGGCCTCGGCGACGCGGAGCAACGTCATCGCCATGGGTCCGGTCCGTGCCGCCCGCCTCGGCGCGGGCGCCGAAGCCCCCCGGGAACGAAAGGCCCGGACCTTCGCCGACATCGGCCCGAGGAGCGGGGCCGCCAAGCGCGCGCTCGACGTCGTCGGCGGCGCGGCCCTGCTCCTGCTGCTCGCCCCGCTTCTGATCGGCATCGCGCTCGCGGTGCGCGCGACCTCGCCGGGCCCGGCCCTGTTCCGGCAGACGCGCTACGGACGCGACGGCGCGCTCTTCACCATCCATAAGTTCCGCACGATGCATGTCGACGGGCAGGATCCGTCCGGCATAAGGCAGGCGGTCGGCGGGGATGCGCGGATCACGAAGCTCGGCGCCTTCCTGCGCCGCACGAGCCTCGACGAACTTCCCCAGCTCTTCAACGTGCTTTCGGGCGACATGTCCCTCGTCGGCCCGCGCCCGCATGTGCCCGGCATGCTCGCCGGCGGGGTTCTCTATGAGGAGCTGGTCCCGAACTATTTCGACCGCCACGCGGTGCGCCCCGGTCTGACCGGGCTCGCCCAGATCTCCGGCTGCCGCGGTCCGACGACGGATCCCGTGCCCGCCCGCAGACGCATCGAATACGACCTCGCCTATATCGAACGCATGTCCCTCGCCCTCGACCTGAAGATCCTGTGGCGGACCTTCATCATGGAATTCATCACGGGCTCGGGCGTGTGACGACGGGGGCGGGCGTCCCGCCCGATCACCGGTTGCCCGCGTCCCGCACCGTCAGCACGGTGCCCGAAATGTCCCGCACGATGGCGCTGATCTGCAGGACTTCGGAGACGGGGGAATTGGCGACATAGACGATGTCCTCGTTCTGCAGCAGGAAGCGCTGCGCCACGAAGAAGCCCGAAGGGTCGCGGACGTTCAGCCGATAGACCGTCGGAATGTCGCCCCCTCCCGCGAAGGGACGGACGTCCGCGCCGATCTCCTGCAGCACCCGCGGGCGCTCGCGGCGATAGACGACGATCGTGTAGGGATCGGCCCGGTCCGGCAGCAGCCCGCCGCCCTTGGCGAGACCCTCGGCGAGATTCATCCGATCCCGATCGAAGCTGAACAGCGCGGAACGGGCGAGGCCCGTCGTCTGCTGCAGCGGCGTGCGGGCGATCTGCGTCTGGGCGGGCGGACCCAGCGCGCCCATCACGACGAAATAGCGCGGGTCGCGCTCGAGCGTGATCACGTCGCCCGGCCCGACCGGGATGTTGTTGGCCGGGTTGGAATGGATCGCCGACAGGCGCGCCACGCTCTGGCGTCCGCTCCGCGTCACGCGGACCAGCGTCTCGTAATCGGGGAACTTGCTGCCTTCCGCCGCCGCGATCGCGTCGAGCACCCGGTCCTGCCCCGGCGTCAGCGCGACGCGGCCCGGCTTGTTCACGTCGCCCCCGACGGTGGCGAGGTTCGAACGGCGGTTGACCACGCTCACGACCACCTGCGGTTCGATCGCGCGCTGGCGCAGCCGCGCCTCGACCTCCTCCGCCACGTCCACGGGCCTCCGGCCCGTCACGTTCACCTGCCCCGCATAGGGCACGGCCAGGGTTCCGTTCCGGAGCACTTCCTGGTCCGGTATGTCGACGAAATTGCCGCGGGCCAGAACCGTGTTCTGAGGATTGAAGAGGCCGCCGGTCCCCGCCTCGAACACCGTGACGCGCACGATGTCGCCCGGCCCGATCACCAGATCGCGGCTGCCGGAGAGGCGCGAAAAAGCGCCCGCAAGGCTCGAACGCCGCCCCGCCGAAGAGATCTCCGCCGTCCGCGGCGTCAGATCCACGAGAATGAAGCGCTCGGCCGCCGCATCGTTGGGCGCGTCCGAGGCGACATGCTGCACGGCCGAACGCGCATAGGAGGCGGAAGCCGGGCCGTCGGCCGGGAGGGCGCAGGCGGACAGGACCGAGGCGGACATGCAGACCGCGAACACCACAGGCCGAGATGTCACTGGACTTCCCCCGATCGACGCCCCGTCGCGAAGCCGGATCCCCTCCCCTTCCGCGAGAGCGTTCCACGGCGACGAACAAGCTTACCTTACGGAAGCAAGACCCGATTGCAACGGAGCAAGAGTGGTAGAGGAAGCTCCGGCTTGCGGACGACCGCAATCCGACGCGGCCCGCCTTCGGACGCGAAGGGGGGTCCCCCTCAACGCCGGATTCGGACGTAATCGATCAGCATTTCGGCGGGGAAGACGGTGGCCGCGTCGGGCGGACCGGGCCATTGCCCGCCGACGGCGAGATTGACGAGCAGATACATCGGCCGCTTGAACGCCTCGGGCGTCGGGCGGCGCGCCAGCTCCTCGCCGTCGAGGCGGATCACGATGTGCTCGGCCGTCCATTCCAGTTCGTAGACCCGGAACCGGCCGCCCAGCTCCGGCCCCTTCAGGCGCAGGAGCTTGTCGCTCTTCATCACGCCGCCTTCCGGATAATGCAGCGTCGACGTCATGAAGTCCGGGCGATGGCCGAGCATTTCGACGATGTCGATCTCGCCGTTCTTCCCGGAGTCCCGGCGCAGAAGCCAGATCGCCGGCCACAAACCCTTGCCCGACGGGAACTTCGCCCGCACCTCGACCCGGCCATAGGTGAAGGCGAAGGACTTCCACGTCGTGATCAGGCCCGACGCATAGGCGAGCCCGCCGAAATCGCCGCGGCGCTCCGGCGGAATCCGCTCGGCGCGGATCACGAGCATCCCGTCCCGGATCTCGAAGGGCCTGAAAGGCTGCGGCAGGCCGGACGGCGGCCGGTAGTTCCGGTCGAGATAGAACTGCTCCTCCTTGTTGGTCGGCAGCGTCCGTCCGCCCCAGAAATAGGTCGTCATCCAGGGCGACCCCGGCTCGTCCGGCGCGCGGTCGAACTCGTCCTCGAAGATCACGTCGGGGGCGGAAGGCGGGTCGGGCGTCCACGGCCTCCGCGGTTCGGCCTGCGCGGTCCGCCCCGGTGCGGGCGCGACGAGGGCGGGCGGCGGCGGCGCGGCGTCGGCTCCGGTCATGTCGGGCGCCGTTCCTCGTCGGCGCGGGGGACATGAACCGCCTCGGCCGCGACCGCATGGATCACGTCGTATTCGCGATGGATCCGGCCCGTCAGTCCGGCGATCTGCCCCGCGCCGTAGGCGAAGCGTCCGAGCGCCTCGGCTCCTCCCGCCCGGCCGCGCAGGGCGGCGAGCACGGGCAGGGCGAGCGCCGCGACGGCCATGCCCGCGGCCCCTCGCAGGGCGCGACGCGCCCGCCGCCGCGGCCCGCCGTCCTCGATCGTCTCGGCGAGCGCGAGCGTCGCGCCGACGCGGGCGCGGCGTTTCAGCAGAGAGGCGAGCGTCGTCCGCGTGGCGGGCACCCATTCGTCGACGACCGCGTCGCCCGCGGTCACGATCCGGCAGCCTTCGCGCATCATGCGGATGAAGAAATGCTGGTCCTCGCCGCCCGTGGCGTTGAAGCGCTCGTCGAAGCGCGGCCCGATCTCCCGCAGCGCGGCGGCGTCGATGAGCACGTTGCCGCTGTAGCCGAAGCGCAGTTCCCGCCCGTCCTCGAACGGGCCCAATTGCAGGAAGCGCCCCTTTACGAACCAGTCGGGGACGGGATCGACGTAATGCGAGAGCACCGGCCCCTGCACGATCTCGGCCCGCGTCTCGCCGGCGACGGCGATCAGCGCGTCGAGCCAATCGGGGCGGGGCACCTCGTCGTCGTCGAGAAAGACGAGCGCGTCGTCGTCGGGACCGAGAAGATCGAGGCAGCGGTTGCGCACGGTCGCGATGCCGCGTCGCGGCTCGCAATGATGCAGGACGGGACCGCGCAGCCCGCGGGCGAGCCGCTCGACGAGTTCCTTCATCGGCCCCCCGGCGTCGTTGTCCACGACATGGACCGCGACCTCGGGTTCCGGGACACGGCGGAACCGCTGCGCCGCGACGCCCCGCAACGCGCGCTCCAGCCCGCCGGGGCGGCGGAAGGTCGGGATGCAGAGCGCGATGCGCGCGGGCCGGTCGCGGGTCATCGCGCCCCTCCCGGCGCGGCGGCCGTCCGGCGCGTCGCGAAGACCGGCGCGCGGAAGCGCAGGCGCACCGCCCGCGCCGTGAGGAAGGAGAAGCCGACGAAGAGCGAGCAGACGAGATCGTTGCGCAGCAGGATCTTCGACTCGCTGAAATTGGCGAAGACGAAGAACACGCAGAACACGAGCGGCAAGGCGGCGGTCGGCTCCCGCGGCGCGGCGCGCATGAAGAGATAGGACCGGATCAGCGTCGCGACGTAGAGCAGCAGAACCGGCGCCAGCAGCACGACGCCGCCGTTGAGCAGGGTCTCCAGCACGCCGTTGTGCGAATAGAAGGGCGTATAGCGCAGGGACTGCGCGATCAGCCGCACGAGCGGCGCGTCGGGATTCCAGAAGGCCTCGTAGCCGTAGCCGAGCCAAGGCCGGAGGGAGACGGCCTGCAGCACCAGTTCCCACAACGGGAGGCGTCCCGAGAGTTCCGCATTCTTGCCGAGCAGCTGCATCGCCGCGCGGAAGCCCGCGGCGCTCAGCAGCGGCAAGGCCGCGATCAGGATCATCCCCGCCGCGAGCAGCGTGAAGAGCCACGCCGTCGTCGGCGTCTTCCGCACCGAGCGCGCCCAGAGCATGACCCCGATCATCGCGACGAAGGCGAGAAGCGCCGTGGTCGAACGCGAGCCCGCGAGCAGCACCACCGCCGCCGCGAGCCCGGCGGCGAAGACGAAGCGCCCCGCGCCCCGCGCCTCCCGCACCGCGAAGACGAGGATCACCGCGCCCGCCGCCATGGCCGATCCGAGGCTGTTCTTGTGGAAATAGAGACCGCGCCAGGCGCCGACCCAGTTCTCGCTCGTCATGCGGCCCAGCGCGGGCACGGCGAAGATCATCACCGCGCTGCCGAGCGCGGCAAGCATGAAGCCCGCCCCGAGAACGCGCACGAGGAGCGGCGGAGGGAAACGCCGGGCGAGATGCACGCCGAGCAGCGAGGAGCCGACGAGAGCGACGCCGCGCTGGATCGAAGCGGCGGGATCGACCGACCACGCGATCGACAGGAAGGGCCACAGCACCGTGATCGCGAGCAGAGGCGTGCCGAACAGAAAGGCCGCGAAGACGCGCGGCGTCCTCAGCATCAGGAGAAAGGTCACGCAATAGACCGACAGGAAGACGGCATGCACCGCGACGGGCCGCGCTCCGCCCGCCTCGTCGCCGCCGAGCAGCATCGGCGTCGCCTGCGTGCCCGTCAGGAAGACCGCGATCACCGCGAAGACCGTCTCCGCCCGTGACGGCGCGCCCGCGGGCGTCGCGGCCGAAGGCGGCGGCGACGGCGACCGGCGTCGCGGCCGCGGCGGCCAAGGAACGTCCCTCATCGCTCCTCCCTCATGACGGCACGGCCCTCACGGCGCGTCCGGTCCCGGACGGGCGAGGCGGGGCGCGATGCGCCCGGCCTCCCGCGTCCGGCGGCCGTGCTTCGCCATCACGCCGATGGCCCGCAGATTGGTCACGGCGTAGCGCTTGAAGAGACGCCGCGGCTCCATCGCCGTCCGCCAGAGCCATTCGAAACCGATGTCCTGCATGAAGCGCGGCGCGCGGATCCGCGCGCCCGACAGGAAGTCGAACAGCCCTCCGCAGGTCTTGATCCAGGTGACGCCGTCCTCCGCCAGCGCCTCCCGCAGCCGGAGCGCGAAGGCCTGTTCGCGCGGCACGCCGAGCCCCACCCAGACGACGTCGGGCCGCGCGCGGCGGATCTCTTCGATGACTTCGGCCTCCTCGCCGGGGCCGAAATAGCCGTCCCGCCCCTCCGCCCGCAGGCCGGGATAGGCCTCGCGGACCCGCGCGAGCGCTTCGGCGTTCACCGTCTCGGTCGCCCCGAGCAGGAAGAAGCTCATGCCGCCCCGTTCCCCGACCCGCGCCGCGTCATGGAAGAAATCCGTCGTCGCGACGCGCTCGGGCAAAGGCGCGTCGGCCAACCAGCGCGAGGCGATCACGAGGCTCATCCCGTCCGCGTCGATCACGTCGGCCGCGGCGACCGCCGCGCGGAAGGCGGGATCGCGGTCGCACAGGGCCAGCACATGGCCGTTGGCGGAGGTCAGCAGCTTGGGAGGCAGCCCCGCGCCGCGCCGCACGCGCCGATCCTCGACCAGCATCTCCGCGAGCGCGGCTCGGGTGGCGGCGATCACGGGCAACCCGCCGAGAGGCAGGGTCCGATGCTCCTCCGTCCGCCCGCCCATGCGCCCTCCTCGTCTCTCTCGAACCGCAGGAACGAAGCGCGAAGCGGAGACGGGAACCGATCCGGCCGTTGCGCTTTCCGTTAAGGAAGGCATATGCTCGCCACAAAGTTCCCTAACGTAAGCCGAGTGCCGACCGTCGCCTGCGCCCGTCTCGGGCCGAACGATCCTTTTCGATGCTGCGGAGCGCCATGACACCGGACGTCACGATCGTGATCGCCGCCTTCGACGCCGAAGCGACCATCCGCGAGGCGCTGGAAAGCGTGCTGCTGCAGGAGGGCCCGAGCTTCGAGATCATCGTCGTCGACGACGGCTCGCGGGACGGCACCGAAGAGGAGGCCCGCCGTCTGCGGGATCCGCGGTTGATGGTGACGCGGACCATGAACCGCGGCGTCGGCCGGGCCCGCAACACCGGGCTCTGGCTGGCCCGCGCGCAGCTGGTCCTGTTCCTCGACGCGGACGATCTGCTTCTGCCCGGCGCGCTGAAGGCGATGGTCAGGCCGATGAAGGCGGATCCGGAGCGCGTCGCCTGCCTTGCGGGCTATCGGAAGTTCAGAGGCTCCTTTCGCGAGCCGCGGGCCGCGGCCCTCGAGCGGCTGCAACGCATCCCGGAGCGCGACACGCTGCGGGAGCTGATCGGCAAGAACGTCGTCGTCAACGGCGGCACGCTCTGCATCCGCACCCGGGCCGCCCGCGAGATCGGGGGGTTCGATCCCGAGCTCCGCCTCGGCGAGGACTGGGAATTCTGGTGCCGCCTCGCCGAACGCGGGGATTTTCTGCCGCTCCGCAACACCGTCGCGCTGCTCTACCGGCAGGCGCCGACCGGCGCGCAGATGCGGTTGCGCGGCACCGCCGACGAGCCGAATTTCGCCGCGGTCGAGGCCATTCATCGCCGCGCGGAACTCCGCCGGCGGTTCAGCGAGGAGGAGCTCCGCGCGCGACGCCGGCTCGCGGAGCTGGACACCTATTGGAGCGCCGCGCGCAACGAACTCTTCCGAAAGAACTGGCGCGGCTTCGCCCGCTACGTCGCCCGCGGCGCGGTGCGCTATCCCGACAGCCTCCTGCACTGGCGTCTCGTGAAGCCCTTCATCTCGGGCGCGACCCGCACCCTCTTCCCGCACTGAGGGCGCGGAAGGATGGTGAGGAACAGCATCTTCTACATTCTCGGGCGCTACGGCGCTTCGGCGATCACGGTCCTGTCCGTCGCGGTGCTGACCCGCCTCGCCTCGCCCGCCGACTACGGCGTCTACGCGCTCGTCGTGTCCGCCGCCCAGACGGGCTATTCCGCGCTGCTGCAATGGCTGCGGCTCGCCCTCAACCGCTTCCTGCCGAGCCATGCCCATCGCGAGACCTTCTTCTTCACCCAGATCGCGGCGGGCTATCTCGCGGTCGTCACGGGCGTGATCGCCCTCGCGGTGCTTCTCGAACTCCTCACCACCGACGCCGACATCCGCTACGCGCTCGTCACGGGCGTTCCGCTCTTCATCGCCATGGGCTTCGCGGAAATGGGGCTCTCGCTGCTGCAGTCCCAACTCAGGGCGGGGCTCTATGCCCTCCTGTCCGTGATGCGCGCGGTGGTCGCGGCCGCGACGGGGATCTCGCTCCTGCTGCTCGGCTTCGGGGCGACGGGGCTGCTGCTCGGCACGACGGCGGGCTACGCGGCCTGCGGTCTGCCCGTCCTCTGGATGAACCGGTCGAAGATCCGCCTCGCCGAAGCGGACCGCAGGGAGATCCTGCGTCTGGCGCGCTACGGCATGCCCTTCGCGGTCACGGCGGCGCTGGGTTCGGTCCTCGCACTGGCGGACCGCTACATCATCGCGGCCCTGATGGGCACCGAGGCGGCGGGGCTCTACGCCGCGCCCTACGATCTCGCCAATCGCAGCCTGCAGGTCATGATGCTCGCGGTGGGTCTCGCGGGCACGCCGCTGATCTTCCGCGCCTATGAGGCGGGCGCGCTCGAATCCGTAAGGCCCGTGCTCGAACGGCATTTCCAGCTTCTCGTCGGCACCGCCGTCCCCGTCGCCGTCGCCCTCGCGATGCTGAGCCCGGCCGTGAGCCGTCTTCTGCTGGGGCCGCAGTTTCAGGACTGGGGCGCGGTGCTGATGCCGTGGATCGTGGTCGCCACGCTGATCCAGGGGATGGAGACCTTCTATTTCAGCTTCGCCTTTTCGCTCGCCCGCCGGGCCCTGCGGCTCGCACTGGTTCTCTTGGCGGCGGCGGCGGTCGACATCGGTCTCAACCTCCTGCTCGTCCCGATCCACGGGCTCGAAGGGGCGGCGGCGGCGACCCTGATCGCGGCGACGGTCGCCGCCCTCGGCAGCGCCCTTTCGGGGCGCGGGATCCTCGCCCTTCCCCTGCCCTCGGGCGATCTCCTGCGCATCGCGACGGCCTGCCTGCCGCTCGTCGCGCTGCTCTGGCCGTTCCGCGACCGTCCGGACCCGCTCGCGGGCTTCGTCGCGGGCTGCGCGGGGCTCGGGGTCTACGGCCTCGCGGCCTTCCTCCTCGATCTCGGCGGGCTGCGCACCCGCATGCGCCCCGCGGAACGGGCGGCCCGGAGCGCGGCGGCATGACCGGAACGATCGCGACCGCACCGGGGAGCCCGCACCACATGACGCAGGACGACGTTCTCCGCCGGGTGCATGACCTCATCCTCGCCCGCCTGCCGCGGCATCGGCCCGTCGCGATCCTCGAAGCGGGAGGCGGCTCCTTCAGCCATGTCCGCGTGCCGCACGAGGCGCGCGTCACGGTGCTCGACATCAGCCCCGAACAGCTCGAACGCAACGACGACGCCGACGAGAAGATCCTCGGAGACCTCGAAGATCCCCGCGCCCTGACGGCGGATTACGATCTCGTCGTCTGTTTCGACGTGCTCGAACATCTCGACCGGCCCGACAAGGCCTTCGCCAATATGGTCGCCGCCCTGCGTCCGGGCGGTCTGCTCGTCGTCGGCTGTCCCGAGCCGTTCTCGACCAAGGGGCTGATCACCAAATTCACGCCGCACGCCTTCCACGTCTGGTACTACCGCAGCATCCGGGGCGACCGGAACGCGGGACGCCCCGGCTACGCCCCCTTCCCGACCCGCCTGCGCCGAAGCATGGGCTTCGAGACGCTGAAGCGCGCGGCGCGGGACGCGGGGCTCGAGATCCTGCTCGCGCAGCGCTATGTCGGCCCGGCCGTCGAGGAATTGAGGGCGCGCAGGCCCGTCCTGCACGCGCTTTATGCGCTGCCCGCCCTCCTCGCGCGGATCGCGACGCTCGGCCGGATCGAACTCGGCGAGACGGACGGGGTCATGGTGCTGCGACGCCCGCCGGAGGCGACGCCGCGTCAGGATTCGGGAGCGCCGTAACGCCGCCAGACGGCGGAGTCGTAATGGAGCCCGCCGTCCTGCTCGAATTCCGCGTAGCGTTCGAGATCGACCTTCGTCAGCACCACGCCGACGAGCCCGTCGCGCACCGCGGGGGCCGTGGCGAGCGCGCGCCGGACGGCGGCGGCGGGCGTCGCGGACCAGGCGACGGCCATCACGAAATCGTCGACGGATCGGGCCGCCGCGCGCGTGTCCACGATGGGGCCGAGCGGCGGAAGATCGACGACGACGTAATCGGACTCCGCCCGCAGGACGCGAAGCAGCTCGCGCATCGCCTGCGAGGCGAGGATCTCGTTGGAATGGTTGACGCGGCGCTCCGCGACGGCGGGCAACAGCCGCATGCCCGTCGTCACGTCCGTCAGCAGGGCCGAGGCGAGGCCCGCACGCCCGAGCAGCACTTCGATCAGGCCCGCCTTCGGGCGTGCGGCGAGCGACTGCGTCAGCGCCGGATTGCGCAGATCGCCGTCGATCAGCGTCACGCGACGGCCCGTCCGGGCGATCAGCAGCGCGAGATTGGCGGCGAGCGTCGTCTTGCCCTCGCCCGGCACCGCGGACACGACGCCGATCACGCGGCCGCCCCCGCCGAGCGCTCCGGCGTCGATCGCCACCTTCACGCTCCGCAAGGTCTCGGCGAAGGGGGAGAAGGGCGAGTCGATCGCGTGGCTCAGCACCGGGTCGCGGAACACGGCGCGCATGTCCGGCGGTATCGGGAGGGGCGAACGCTCTCCGCGGCCGCGGCTGCGCGCCGCCCGCGCCTCGCGCCGCGGGATCAGCGGCAGCACGCCGAGACAGGTCGCGCCCGTCGCCGCCTCCGCCTCCGCGGCCGTCTTGATGCCGCGGTCGAGCGCCTCGCGCAGGAAGCCCGCCGCGACGCCCGCCGCCAGCCCGCCCGCGAGCGCGACGCCGAGGATCACGAGCGTCTTCGGCGCGGATTTGCGCTGCGGCGGCACGGCGCGGCTGAGGATCCGCGCCTCGGTCACGGGCGAGGACTGCTGCTGCACGGCGTTGACGTAGCGCTGCAGGAACGTGTCGTGCATCGTCCGGTAGGACTGCGCCCCGCTTTCGAGCTCGCGCAGCCGCACTTGGGCGCGGCGGGTCTTGTTCACTTCGCCGAGGACCTCCTCGATCTGCTTCTGCAGCGATTCCTCCCGCACGCGCGCGATCTCGAAATCGCTTTCATAGGTCCGCCCGATCCGGCCCAGCTCCTCTTGGATCGCGCGCTCGATCTGCTTCATCTCGGCCCGCAGATTGACCGTCGCGGCATGCGCGACGCCGTAGCGGCCCGACCATTCGGCCTCGCGTTTGGCGACGTCGTTGTATTGCTGCCGCAGCTTGATGATGACATCGTTGCGCAGCGTTTCCGCCACCGCGCCGTCGCCCGCGGCGGAGGACAGGATCGCCCGGATCCGGTCGAGCCGCGCGCCCGCCTGCGCGGTCTCCGATCGGGCCGTGGCGAGTTGGCTCGTGAGCTCCGTGAGCTGCTGATCGGCGAAGAGCTTGCCGTTCGCGTCGATCAGATTGTTCTTGCCGCGGAAGTCCTGAACGGCGGCTTCCGCCTCGCTCGCCTGCGTCCGCAAGGCGAGGATGCGGCCTTCGAGCCAATGCCCCGCGCGCCGCATCACTTCGGCCCGGAATTCGACCTGGTCGCGGATATAGGCTTCCGCCACGGCATTGGCGATCGCGGCGGATTTCGCCCGGTCCTTCGTCGTGAAGGTGATCTCGATCACGTAGCTCGTGCCGATGCGCCTGACGTCGAGCGCCTTGCCGTAGGCTTCGAGCGCGGCCCTGCGCAGGGCCTGCGGGTCGGCGTCCTCCGCCGCGCCGAAGATCGCCTTCACCGCGCCGAACGCCGCCGCGAACGCGCCCGGCGGATCGCCCGCGAATTCGGGGTCGGCGGCGAGCCCGAGCCCGTCGATGACGAGGCCCGCGATCTGCTCGGAGCGGATCGTTTCCGCCTGGCTGTCGACGAGGGCGGCATCCGCCAAGGCGTCGGTGATCTGCTGCTCGTTCTGGAGCTGCATCATCTGGTTGCGCCGCGTGTCCACCATGACGCTCGCCGTGGCGGAGTAACGCGGATCGGCGAGGGCGAGATGGAATGCCGCGGGCAGCAGCGCGGCCGACACCGCCCCGCCGATCAGCCGTCTCTGGCGCCGCAGCAGAGCGAGCACCGCGGCCACGTCGATCTCGACGGGCCGCTGCACGTCGTTCACGCCCGCGGACGCTGCGGTCTGATGGTCGACGAAACCCGTCATCGGTTCTCCGGCACGGCGCGCCGGACGCGGGCCGGACGCGGCGGGAACGGACCCCGCCGCCCCGTCAACGCGCGGGACGCGGTTTCGTTCGTGCTCGGCGAAAGAAAAAGGGGCCGCCGGATGACCGACGACCCCTTCGAACGTCCCGTACGCGATACCTGTTCAGGACGAAACGGCGATCCCGGCCGCAGCGTCGGCGAGAGCGCGACGCTTGGCTGCAGGAGAACGGCGATATTGCTGGATGCGCGTGGTGCGGAGTCCCGACAGCCCGTGGCTGTCGAAATGGCGCTGCCACGACAAGAGTTCCTCTTCGGTCAGCCCGTAGATCTCACAGGCTTCCGTAACGGAAATGAGGCCGCCGCGGAGCGCGGCCACGACTTGAGCTTTTCGACGCACGACCCACCGACCTTCCCCATCCGGAAGCGTGGCCCGCGTCAGGATCTCTCCTTCGGGCCCCACGACCGAGCGGACGTGAGAACGAGAACGCAACATCGGTACTGCCCCAATACGCAACGCGGGCCGTGAGAACTCGCACAGACGAATCACATCACAAAGTTATGTATACCAAAACTACAATCGAAGAACAAATGTCGGCGGCATGCGGACTTTCCAAAATCGCCGGGAGCGCCAATACGTCGCAGTAAATCTCATTTTGGGCACATCGAGATGCTGGGCGCTCCGGTAAACGCCGCGTCGCGATCTCGGGTTCTGCTTCGTCATACCAAAGTCACATGACGGGTCCGCATTTCGCTCACTCCCGCCGGCGGCGGCGGACATCGGCCGCGAACACGTAGCCCACGCCGCGGATGCTTTTGATCAGCGTCGGCTCGCCGGGCGCGTCGATCTTCGTCCGGGTCTTGCTCACGAGCACGTCGATCGAGCGGCTGAGCCCCACCCATTGCCGGTCGAAGACCTGTTCCATCAGCGTGTCGCGCTCGAAGACCCGGTTGGGATTCCGCACGAACAATTCGAGCAGGCGATATTGCGTGCCCGTCAGCTCGACGGGGCCGCGCTCCTTGTGCGCGAGCCGGCGCAGCACCGTATCCAGCTCGAAATCCCGGAAGACGAGGATCTCGCCGTCCGTCCGCCCGGCCTTCGCCGCGCCCACGAGACCGGCGAGCCGCCGGATGCGGAGCGCCAGCTCGCGCGGCTCGACGGGCTTGTTCAGATAGTCGTGCGCGCCGAGTTCGAGCCCCAGAATGCGGTCCACCGGCGAGCCGCGGGCGGACAGCACGATGATGCCGGGGCCCATGTCCCCGATTTCCCGGATCAGATCGAGGCCGCTGCCGTCGCCGAGCATCAGATCGACCACGGCCACGTCGGGCCGCTGCAGGTTCAGCGCCTCCTTCGCCGAGGCGAGGCTCGAAGCTTCGGCGACGCTCATGCCTTCCGAGCGCAGATATTCCGCGACCAGATTGCGGACGAGCCTGTCGTCCTCCACCAGCAGAACGTTGGGTTGCGGCATTCGGGCCTCTCGAAGGGCGGATCACCGAGGCTGCAGACTACCCGGCTTACCCAACGTTAACATTTCTTCTCTTCTCGTTACCCGAGGATGGGTTCTCGGGCAACAAACGGGCTGCATAACTTCCCTTACGCAATCTGTACCTGCATCGCTCCGACGGAACCCGATGCGCGGCGCAGAACCGAATCCGGAGGGAGGATACCGAGATGGAAGCACGCGGCATCGCGCAGGCGAAGCGCAACATTCGTTCCATTCTGAGCATCGTCGATCATTTTCGGACGCAGTTCGGCCTGAATATCGACGAGTTGATGATCTTCATGACGGTCGGCGACCTCAACGTGTCGTCTCGGAAGGCGGAGTTCCTCTATATCCGTCCGACGAACATGACCGCGGTCGCGTACAATCTGAACATCCCTCGCGAGACCGTCCGCAGGAAGATCCGGTCGCTGGCCGACAAGGGTCTCCTCAAGGTCCGCAATCGCGAGATCTTCGTCGCGCATCTCGACGATTGGGTGGCGATCAGCAACAAGATGCGGGAATACGGCGAGGCTCCGACCGCACTGGCGAGCTGACGACGGAGGCGCCTTTGGACGGCAGAGAGCGCGAGGATCGCGGCGGACGTCGCGCGCGGCGGAACATCGCCGTGCTCGGAATCATCGTGA
This sequence comes from Hyphomicrobiales bacterium, assembly GCA_027483795.1. GTDB lineage: Bacteria > Pseudomonadota > Alphaproteobacteria > Rhizobiales > Beijerinckiaceae > JAIXZO01. Next base: position 52,190 of record JAIXTT010000075.1, on the reverse strand, counting down.
TCTTCGGCCTCTGGACCGTCGTCGGCGCCCTGTCATGGCGCGAATATCAAGGCACGTTGCGGGAGGTCGACCGCAGCCAGACCGCCGACCTCGCCGTGATGCGCTCCTACACGCTTTTCCTGCTCGACGTCGCGCAACAGGTCGCGCGGCGGATGGAGGAAAGGCTCGAAAGCGCCGTTTGGGACGGCATCGAGAACGACGAGACCCTGCGCGAGACGATTCAAAGCTACGTCTCCGGTCTCGGGAGGCAGGTGCGGGGCATCCATCTGCTCGACGCCGAAGGGCGGCTGAGGATCAGCTCGCTCCTCGACCGCGTGCCGCCGGGAACGAGCCGCGCCGACCGCGACTATTTCCGCGCGCTGAAGGCCGGCTGGAGCGGGCCCTTCGTCGATTACGCCTCGGGCCGCCTTTCGGGCACGCCGTTGATGGTGATCGCCTTCCCGCTGCGGGAACCGGGCGGCGCTTTCCGAGGCGCGCTTCTCGTGACCGTCGATACCGGCAAGCTCGACGCCTTCTTCGATCAGGTCGCCGCAGGCTCGAACGCGCGCATGGTCCTCACCCGCCGCGACGGCATGATCGTCTATGACAGCGACCCCGACGGGCCGGCGGAAAGCATTCCCGACCCGCTGTTCGGAAAGCTGCGCTCTTCGGCCGAACCGCGCTTCGTCGTTCCGGCGGAGGCGGACGGCACGCCCGTTCAGGTGGATTTCACGCCCCTCGGAACGGCCGACCTCTTTCTCAGGATCGAACGAGGCATGGCGGGGGCCTTGTTGAACTGGCGCGTCGATACCGCACGCAACGCCGTCTTCGCCCTGTTGCTGAGCGCCTTCGTGGCCGCCTTCGTGATCCGCAATCGCCGCTGGGTCGACGAGATCGACCGCGAACGCCGACGGCGGACGGCGAGCGAGGCGGCCTTGATCCAACGCGTGGAAGAGATCGAAGCGGCTCGGACCGAGCTCGAAGAGGCGCGCCGCACGGCCGTGAAGGCCGGCGCCGCCAAGACCGAATTCCTCGCCTCCATGAGCCACGAGATCCGCACGCCGATGAACGGCATCCTCGGCTTCGTGAACCTGCTGCGCGGCACGAAGCTCGACGCGGTTCAGGCGGGCTATCTCGCCCGCGTCGTCGAGGCCGGAAAATCGCTGCAATCCGTTCTCGACGAGGTGCTCGACTTCGTGAAGCTCGAGGCGGGCGAACTCAGGCTCATCGCCGAGCCCTTCGAACTTCCCGCGCTCGTCGATTCCGTCGTGGCCTGGGGGCGGGTCCAGTCCGAACACAAGGGCGTGAGCGTCGACGCGCGCATCCACCCCGCCGTCCCGCGGGTCCTCGTGGGCGACGCGCATCGCCTCAAGCAGATCCTCATGAACCTGATGTCCAACGCGCTCAAATTCACGTCGCGCGGCGGCGTCGTGATCGACGTGCGGGAGACGTTCCGCGGGCCGGAAATGATCGAGCTCCGCTTTTCGGTGAAGGATACGGGCGCGGGCATCGCGCCCGGGGACATCGACAAGCTGTTCCGCGCTTTCTCCCAGGTCGGCGACGAGTTCGAGCGGCACCGGGAAGGCACCGGGCTCGGACTTTCGATCTGCCGCAAGCTGGTCGAGATGCAGGGCGGCCGCATCGGCGCGCACAGCGTGCCCGGCCAAGGCAGCACCTTCTGGTTCGAAATCGAATTCACGACGAGCGAAGCCGCGGATGCGTCGCAGGCCGCGATCCCCCGCAGGAACCCGGCGGCGGAACCCGGCGCCGCGAGCGTTCTCGTGGTCGACGACGTCGACATGAACCGCGAACTCGTCTCGCTGATCCTCACGGGCGCGGGCTACGAGGTCGACGAGGCGGAAACGGGACCGCGGGCGCTGCAGATGGCGGGCCGCAAGGCCTATGACCTGGTGATGATGGACGTTCGACTCGGCGACGTCGACGGGCTGGACGTCACCCGGGCGCTGCGGAAGATGCGCGGCCGTTGGACCGAGACGCCGATCATCGGCCTGTCGGCCTCCGTGTTTCCGGAACAGATCGCCCGCTGCCTCGAAGCGGGCATGACGGACTTCGTCGCCAAGCCGATCGATGCCGACATTCTTCTCGACAAGGTCGCCAAGGCCCTTTCGGCCCGCCTCAGCCCCGTTGCCTGAACGCCGCCGCCGCCGCATCGAGGGCGCGGAGGAGCGGTTCGACCGCCGCGATGGCGTCCTCGCTCCGCCCTTCCTCGGCCGCGGTCTCGACCATCGCCGCGGCCTCGGCGACGTCGGGCGCGCCGTATGTCCCCGCCATGCCGTGCAGCTTATGGGCCTCGTGACGGAGGGCGGAGAGGGACGCGCTTCTCGCCGCCGCTTCCGATGCGGCGCGGGATTCGGCGAGTGCGGTCACGAAATCGGCGAGCAGGCGATCGAGCACGGGCCGCGTGATGCTCGCCGCAAGCCGGTCCAACCGCTCCGAATCGATCGTCCGCACCATCTCCGGAGCTTCCCCCTCGATCACGAGGACAACGCCGAGGAACGGCCCAGGTTGCGAAGAAGCGTCACGCCTGCAGCGCGTCAGGCGCCCGCGGAATCCCGCCGCGGCGGGGTCTCGCCCGTCGGATCGCCCGCTCCGTCGGTGATCGCGGAGCCGAGATTGCACCACACCGTCAGGTCGGAGACGTAGATGCCGTTCGAATTGCGCTTCACGAGACCGCGCTTGATCAGTTCCAGCACCTTGCGGCGCACGGTCTCCTTCGGAATGCCGAGGCCGTAGGAGATGTTGGCGATGTTGGTCGGCTTCAGAATGATGAGCTCGTCACGCCCGGACGCCACATTGGCCTCGCCGATCGCGGCATAGATCACGAACTCGTCGCAGGTGAGTTCGTAACGCGTCCGATACTCGTCCAAGACGCTGAGAACGCCGCGGATGTTCCGCTTGGCGTTCATGATGCCGGCCTTGCTCATTTCACGCTGTTCCTCGCGGGACCGTGCCGTCCCGCATGTCGGCCCGACGGGGATAGATACAACCGCAACATTTTGAAAGTCCAAGCCGGGCTATACGACCCAATTCAAGTCCCATCGCCCGCTCGGAGGCGGAGGCGAATACATTTCTTTACATAACGAAGGCTCGAAGGGCCCGTCGGTTTCAACGACTCGCCGCTTCGAATGCGGACAACTCATCGATGAGTATTTTCGGCGCTTCTTCCTGTACGTAGTGGCCGCAGGCGTCGAGACCGCGCCCCGTGGGCTTGATCCGGCATTCGCTCTCCCACATCGCGAGCACGTCATAGGGGCCGCCCATGCCGCCGGATTTTCCCCAGATGCAGTGCACGGGCTCCTCGATCAGCCGCCCGCGGGACTCCGCGTCGATCCTCCGGTTCTCGTCGAACATCGCCCGGTAATAGGAGAAGCCGCCCCGCAGCGCGCCCGGCTTCGCATAGGCCGCGACATAGGCGTCGAGAGCCTCCTCCATCACCGCCGCGTCGTGATATTTCGCGCGGAAGAAGGTCTCGAGGAAGAAGCGGAGATCGAGCGAGGCGAGACGTTCGGGCAGGTCCGGGACCGCGTTGAAGAAGTAATGCCAAGCCCCCCGCGCATGATCGGGCGTCATCGCCTCGAGGATGCGCCCGTGCGGGACCATGTCGAGCATGGTGATCCGGTCGAGCTCGCCCGGATGGTCGAGCGCCCAGCGGCGCGCGACGAGCGCCCCCCAATCCGTGGCGACGAGATGGATCCTTTCGAGACCCAGCTCCCGGGCGAGGGCGCGCATGTCCTCGGCGATCGTCCGCACGTCGTAGCCCGTCGCGGGCTTGTCGCTGTCGCCCATGCCCCTGAGGTCGGGCGCGACCACGCGGCGGGTGCGGGCGAGTTCGGGCATCACCTTGCGCCATGTATGGGACGTCTGCGGCCAGCCGTGCAGCAGCATCATCGCGGGCCCCTCGCCCGCCTCCCGATAATGGATGCGGATCCCGCCCGCCCTCGTCGTCCTGCGCTCGATCCGCATCTAAGCCTCCCCCATTGGCCGCCGAAGCCTAGACGGCGGCACGGCGCGATCAAGCCCGGAAGACCGGCGCGAAACTTGCTGCATCCGTCCCGACGTCGAAAGTCCGACGGGGAGGATTCGAACATGCTTCAGGATGCAGGCCCGCATCTCCGCGGGGGAATCGACCGGATCGGGATCTATTCGCGCGACGCGGCGGATCAGGCCGCGGCCTGCGCCTTCGTGGAGCGCGCCTTCACGCCGCTCGAACGCGGCATCGAGATCTTTCACAGGAAATCCGAAGCCGGCATCGCCTATCTGATGGTCCATCACGGCTTCAACGGCGCCGACGGCTACAGCGTGGTGCCGATCACCGCCTGAATCCGGAACGCCGACGGGTCTCCGCGACGCGCCCCCGCGGCCGGGCGCGCTTGCGCCATGCCTCCCTTTATGAGAGTGTTAACGGATTATACACGTCAGGAGCGTGTGTCGGCCTGCGGGTCGGCATGAGCTGCGGATCCCATGGCCGACGACGATCGCGAGAAGAACCTTCCCGCCGTTCGGAGCGAACGCTCCGCGCCGCGCAGGATCGACTCCGCAAGCAAGCGCGGCTTCGACGGCGAGACCGAATTCGAACGCGTCGCCGGCTTCGAGGACGCCGACGAGTTCGAACGCGAACCGCCGATCCGCACCGTCATCGACTCCCAGCAGCTCAAGGACCGGATCGTCGAATATCTCGGCGCGGTGCTCGCCCGCTGCTGGTTCGACAAGAACCTGCTCGACGACATCGCGATCGATCCGCATCGCGCCCTGCGCCATGTCGGCATCCTGCTTCCCGACGAAATCGACATCAAGGTGGAGCGCCCCCACAAGGAGCGCCCCCGTCTCGTGATCTACGAATACAATCGCGAGCGCACCTTCCGCAGGCGCATCTGCTACATCCAGCTCATCATGATGGCGGGGGCCTGAAGCGACCCCGGCGCCGACTCCCGCTATACGTGTGCCTAAAAATAGGTCACGATCGGGCGGTCCAAACGAATCGAATCCAGATGTCGCTTCCCGCCCGCTCCATGCCCGCCCTGCGTTATCTTCGAAAGCACCCGCGCTTTGCGATCGGTGACGCGGGCGTGGTGAGATTCGGCGGCGAAACCTTCGTGATCGGCGACATCAGCAGCGCAGGAATGCGCCTCATCGTTTCGGCCGCGCTTGCGCTCGAAAAGGGCGAGCGGCGGGTCTTCGAACTCGAGATCCGGCATCCGCGGGACGAAGACGACCATAAGGTCTGGAGCATCCCGACGGTCTGCGCCTGGCGGGCGGAAACCGACGCGGGCTTCAGCTTCGAGATTCCCGAGGAGACGCGTCGCGACATCGAGCGCATGCTCGCGCGGATTTTCGCCACGGGCGCGGTGAAGATCGTCAACGCCTCGGAATGAGGGCGCTCAGCGCGGCCCGTTGAGCCAGGCCGCGAGGACGCGACGCTCCGCGGGCGTCATTTCCGTCAGATTGTTCGGCGGCATCGCATGCGTCAGCACCGACTGCATGCGGATCGCCGCCGCCTGCTGCGCGATGCGTTCGGCGGTGTCGAGCATGACGCCCTTCGGCGGCGAGCCGATCCCGTCCCAGACGGGTTCGGCGGCATGGCACATCGCGCAGCGCCCCGTCACGATCTCCACGGCCTCCTTCGGAACCGTTGCGGCGGCCGCCGCGACGACGACCGCCGGAACCGGAGCGGGCGCGAGACCGAGCCGTTCGCGTCCCGCGGGCGAGGAACTCAGCGCGACGTAGAAGGCGACCAGCGCCGCCACGGCGGCGACCGCCCAGGCCCACCAGGGCGACTTCGCATGGTCGGCATGCCGGACATTGTAGAAATGCCGGACCAGACCCCCGCCGAGCAGCACCAGCGCCGTCACGAGCGGGATCGTCGCGGAGTTCATCCACACCATCGGATAATGGTTGGAGATCATCATGAAGATCACGGGCAGCGTGATGTAGTTGTTGTGCGTCGAGCGCTGCTTGGCTTCCTTGCCGTAGCGCGCGTCGGGCTTCTCGCCCGCGGTCAGCGCGGCGATCACCTTCCGCTGGTTCGGCATGATCACCATGGCGACGTTGGCCGTCATCATGGTGGCCATCAGCGCGCCCGTATGGATCATCGCGCCGCGGCCCGAAAAGACCTGGGAGAAGACCCAGCTCATGAACACCACGAAGGCGAAGCCCGCGGCCGCGAGCAGGCCGTCGTTCTTGCCGAGCGGCGATTTGCAGAGCCGGTCATAGACGACCCAGCCGAGCGCGAGCCCCCCGATCCCGACCGCCGCCGCCTGCCACCCCGCGAGCGGCATCACCGCGGGGTCGACCAGATAGAGGCTCGCCTGCGCGTAATAGATCCAGCACAGCAGGACGAAGCCGGAGATCCAGGTCCAATAGGCCTGCCATTTGTGCCAGGTCAGCTCCTCGGGCAGCGTCGCCGGGGCGACGAAATATTTCCGCATCTCGTAGAAGCCGCCGCCATGCACCTGCCAGGCCGCGCCGCCCTGTCCCTGCGGGATGTCCTGCGAGGCGCGCAGCGACGCGTCGAGATGCATGAAGAAGAAGGACGCGCCGATCCACGCCATCGCCGTGACGATGTGCAGCCAGCGCAAGAGCAGTCCGCCCCATTCCAAGAGAAAGGCGTCCATGGGGTCTCCGATTCACGCGATGCGGCCCGCCCGGATTTCGGCCCGCCGACGAAGCGCATTCTATGCCGTTCCGTCCGGCGCGCGACAATCGTCTTCGCGGCGGGGCCGGTTTTCCCCCGCGCGCCGGGCTAACTTGGGCGCAACGCCACGCCGAGGAGAAGACCGATGGGCCGCCTGTCCACCCATGTGCTCGACACGATGCACGGCAAGCCCGCCGGGGGCATGACGATCGAGTTCCTCGAAGCGGGAGCCGACGGCGGCTGGACGCATCTCGGCACGGTCGTCACCAATGCCGACGGCCGGACCGACGCGCCCCTGATGATCGGCGAGAGCTATCGGCCGGGCCGCTACCAGCTCCGCTTCCATGTGGCGGACTATTTCCGCAAGGCGGGGGTATCGCTTCCCGCGCCCGCCTTTCTCGACATCGTCCCGCTGCATTTCGGCATCGCGGAGACCGACGGCCACTACCACGTGCCGCTGCTCTGCTCGCCCTGGTCCTATTCCACCTATCGGGGCAGCTGAGCCGGCGGCGTCGGGTTCAGCCGGATCATCGCCAGATTGAGCATGCCCGCGACGCTCACCCAGGCGAGGTAGGGCAGGAGCAGCAGCGCCGCGATCCCGTCGATCGCCGCGAAGACGAGGATCGTCGTGAAGATGGAGAGCCACAGCCCCATCAGTTCGACGAATGCGAGCCGCATGTTCCGCAGACCGAAGAAGATCGCCGACCAGCCGGCATTGAGCAGCGTCTGAAGGCCGTAGATGCCCATCGCGCCGATCAGCATGTCCGCGGGCGCGCGGTTCCAGACGCGCCAGCCCGCGATCGCGATCAGGGCGTAGAGCGCCGTCCACACGATCGGAAAGGCGTAGTTCGGCGGCCGCCAGGCGGGCTTGTTCAACGCCTCATACCACTCCCCCGGTTTGAAGACCGCTCCGGAGGCGGCGGCGGCGACGTTCAGGCCGATGAAGACGGCGAGCGAGAGGTCCAAGGCGCGGTTCTCCGGAAGGGGTCGCCGATCATCCTCCGCGTGCCGCCGAAGCGAAAGCCGTCATGCGGCCCGCGGACGATCACGAAGGAATTGGCTGGGGCGGGAGGATTCGAACCTCCGCATGGCGGAATCAAAATCCGCTGCCTTACCGCTTGGCGACGCCCCAACAGGCCGGGACCGACGGTCCGGCGGCGCGGCGCACCATAGTGGCCGCCGGCGGCGCTTGCAATCGTCCGCGGGGGGCCGTTTTGCCGTTGCGCCCCTCCGATGCCGCGGCTATAAGCCCCGGATCGCGTCGGCGGAGTGTAGCGCAGTCTGGTAGCGCACCTCGTTCGGGACGAGGGGGTCGCAGGTTCAAATCCTGCCACTCCGACCATCGCGATCCGATGAAAGGCGGCCTTCAGGCCGCCTTTTCCTTTTCCGCGACGCGCCCGCTCAGACGACGACCACCCGGTCGACGCCGTGCCGCATGATGCAGTCGCGCAGCCTCTCCGGCCCGATCGGTTCGTCGAAGGCGATCCGGAAACCGGAGGCGTCCGTCGAGAGGATCCGGCCGGGGAAGGCGTCGCCGTCGATCGCCAGCAGAACGGTCTCCTCCGAGCGGTCGAACAGATGGATCGCCGCCTCCCGGAACAAGGCCTCTTCCGACCCGATGCGCAGCACCACGCCTTCGAGATCGATGTCCCGATCGGGCAGCGTGAGCCGCGTGACGATGCAGCAGTCGACGAGATCCGACGGAGCGCGGCCGCGTCTCCCGCGCAGGTTCTTCAGCCGTTCGGCGACGGTTCGCAGCATGGCGGCATCTCCTCCTTCAACGTTTCGCTTCGGCGACGATCGGCCGGAGACGTTCTTCGATCAGGGCCAGTTCGGGCCCCACGGCCGCGGTGCGCGGGGCGCGCGCCTCCGCCTGAGGTTCGACGGGCTCGGCGGGCCGGACGGCGGCCGGGGCCGCCTCGCCGCGCTCGCGCTCGCGCCGCAACAGGTCGGCATAGCCGGAGAAGACGGAGTCGATCGACCGCGCGACCTCCGCGAAGCCCTGCGCCATTCCCGTCTCGATCGAATGTCCGATCGCGCGCAATTCGCCGTCCCCGCCCAGCCGCGCCTGCATCGCGCCGCGCACCTGATCCTGAGCCTCCGCGACGACGCCGAGCCCCACCGCGAGCTTGTCGAAAGCCGCGTCGAGGGAGCGGACCATGTCGTGCATCGTCGCCGAGACGCGGGTCTCGACCATCGAGCCGACCTGCCGTCCGACGGCTTCGCCGTCGATTTTCCGCACCGTCTCCGCGACGACCTGTTCGAGCCGCGCCTGCCCTTCGGCCAGATCCTTGAACCCGTCCTCCTGGACTTTCCGGCCCGTATCGAGCGATTGGCCGATGCGCGAAAGCGAGGTCGCCATCTGCGCCTCGAGCGAGCGGGTGGCGCGGGCGATCTCGCGTTGGCGCTCCATCACGTCGCGCAGCCCGTCGCCGATCGCGTTCGCGCTCGTCTCGACGAGTTCGGCGATGCGGCCCGTGCTCTCCGACATGCGCGAATCCTGCATGCGCACCAGTTCCGCCATGTCGGCGCGAAGGCCGAGCACGGCATTGCGCACGAGCTCGATCGAATTGAGCCTTTCGTCGGTCACCGCCTGTCGGCCCGCGAGACGTTCCAACGCTTCGAGCGTGCGCTCCAGCGCCTCCGTCTGCTTGGACTGGCGTTCGCCGAGCCCGCGGATCACGTCCGAGGAGCGGTCGAGCGCGGTCTGGGTGCCCCGGAACACGTTCACGATCGCGTTGGCGACCGCGCCGACGCCGCTCTGGTCCATCACCGCGCCCGCTTCGCCCATGGTCTTTTCGATCTGGGCGACGCTCGCGAGCCACTCCTCGAATTCCTCCTTCACCACATGCGCGGCGTCGGAATAGAACCGCGTCGCGAGACCGACGAGGACCGAGCCCGCAAGCCCGAACAAGGAGGCGGAAAAGCCCGTCGCCATGCCGACGAGCGGCTTTTCGAGGGCCTTCATCAGTCCCTGCACGGCTTCGGGCGAGGCGGAGTCCGCATTGGCGACCCCGCCGATGATGCCGTCGCCCGCTCCGCCGTAGAGCCGGTTCTGGCCGCTCTGGCCTTGCAGCGTGTCCGCGAAGGCCGAGCCGATCGCATCCTCGATGCCCCTCAGCGTATCGCCGCCGTCGCCGCCCACGGCGTTCTCGATGGAGATCAGGAGGTCGCCGGTCGCGTCTCCGCCGGACACGAGGCCCGTCTGAAGATCCGCCGTGACGGCCGCTCCCGAGGCGGAATAATCGGCCGTGTCCGTGCCCTCGCCGCCGTCGAGCGTGTCGAGGCCTGCAAGGCCCCCGAGCACGTCGTCGCCGGCTCCGCCGACGAGGCGGTTGTCGCCGTCGTCGCCGGCCAGCACGTCGCCGAAGGCCGAACCGATCACATGTTCGACGTTCTCGAAACGGTCGCCTTCGGCGTCGCCGCCCGCGCCCGTGCCCTTCAACCGCACGGTCACGCCCGTATCCGAGCCGGAGTAATCGACGAGGTCGATGCCGTCGCCGCCCGCCAGAAGGTCGCCGCCCGCGCCGCCCACGAGCGTGTCGTCGCCCGAGCCGCCCTCGAGCGTGTCCGCACCCGCCCGGCCTTCGAGCCGGTCCGCGCCCGCCCGCCCGGCGAGAACGTCGTCGGTCGCAGCGCCCAGCAGCGTATCGGCGAAGGTCGAGCCCTGCACGATCTCGATCCCGACGAGCGTGTCGCCCTCCGCGAAACCGCCCGATCCCGTCCCGGCGGCGAGGTCGACGGCGACGGCGCGCGTCGAGAGCCCGTAATCCGCGGCGTCCTTTTCGAGCGGATCGGCCGCGAAGCCGCCGTCGAGACGGTCGGCGCCCGCGCCCGCGACGAGCGTGTCGTCGCCGACGTCGCCGTCGAGATCGGAGCCCGTTTCAGACGCCTGAAGCCGGTCGTCGCGACGCGAGCCGATCACTTTCTCGATGCCCGCGAGCACGTCGCCCGCCGCATCGCCGCCCGTCCCGCTTCCGGCGGCGAGATCCACCGTTACGGCGAGCGTCGAACTCCGATAATCGGCGACGTCGAAACCCGCACCGCCGATCAGCGTGTCCGCGCCCGCGCCGCCGAGCAGCGTGTTCGCCCCCGCGTCGCCGACGAGGCGGTCGGCGAAGGCGGAGCCTTCGAGCGCTTCGAAGCCGGAGATCGAATCCCCGCGGGCGAAGCCGCCCGAGGCCGCTCCGCTGCCGAGATCGACGTCGACCGCGTCCTGAGAGCGGCGATAGGAGAGCAGGTCGCTCCCCGAGCCGCCGATGATCGTGTCCGCCCCCGCGCCCGCATGGACCGTGTCGTTCCCGGCGCCCGCGTCGATGACGTTGCCCGCGGGCTTGTCGTAGAGGATCACCACCGGGTCGCCGCTCGACGGATCGAGGAAGGTGGCGTCCTCGGGCCCGTCGACGCGACGCACGCCGACCAGGGCGGATCCGTTGGTGACGGCGAAGCCTTCGGGCGTCCGCACGAGCAGTTCGAGGCCGAGGGTGAACTTCTCGTAGAAGCCGAGATCGTCCGGCGCGGCCCCGTTGCCCGGCAGCGGATAGATCAGGTCCAGCGTCGCATGGTTCGGATCATTGTCGGGATCGAGCGCGACGAAGAACTGGCTGCCGACCTGCTGCGCATTGGCGACCGAATAGCCTTCCGGCAGACCGTAGACCTTGGCCATGACCGCGACGAGCCCCGCCTTCGGCATCCCGATGGTCACGTCGAGGCGACGGCCCGTGGTTCCGTCCGGCATGACGTCGGGATCTTCGGCGAAGATCAGGTCGTCGCCCGCATTGCCCGAAAGCGTCTCGGAGCGGCTCTGGGCGAAGAAGGAGGGATCCTCCGCCGCCTGATCCGCCGCGGCGCCGCCCCGCAATTCGAGGCCGCCGTCGTTCTCGACGACCTCTCCGTCCGTCATGCCCAAGGCGACGATGACGAGCTTCGCCGCGGCGATGTTGCCGTCGCCTTCGGCCGGCGTCACCGAAGCGCTCGGGCTGGCGGCCGCCGAAGGCCCGCCGCTCGACGAGGAGGTCGAAGTGTTCGTATTGGCGGTCTGGGGAGGCTGAGCCGGATCGTCGAACTTCGCGCGATCGTTCGCGGCGCTCGCCTTCTGCAGCGCGACGACGGAGACGGGCTGCGCTTCGGTCGCGGCAGCCTCGCCGTCCTGCTCCGCCTCGGCCTCGTCCTTGCTCGCCTTCGCGCTGACGAGCTGAAGCGAGGGCAGCGAACGGCTGAGCTGAACGTCGCCGATTTCGCCCACGACCTCCTGCGCGTCGACCCGGATTTCGGCGAAGAGCATGTCCGGCGGCGTCGGGCTCACGATCTCCAGCGCGAGGCCGGGCAGCACGAGCTTCGCCCCGTCCGGAAACAGCAGAACCAGATCGACGTCGAGCGCGATGATCTTCACGCCGTCGAGCGGGAACGCGAATTTGAGGACGCGGGCGCCCGCGACGTCGGCGATGCGGATCGCGCCGGGATCCGGCCGCTCGACGACGAGCGCCGCGCCCTCCCGCTCGCCGCCCGCGACCGCGCGATGCGCATCCGCGCCCGTATCCGTATTCGCGTTCCTGCTGCCGTCCATCGTCGCGTCCGCCATCATCTCAGCCCATGGGTCGGCTCCCCGAAAGTCGACACGGGAAGCGTATACTTCGATGACGCTTTTAATTGCTTCCCGTTTATCGATGTAAAACGCGGGAGTTGTATTTTTAGATTTGTTTGATTTCAAATTTTATGTTTTCAATTCATTCTTTTCTATTTTTGTCTCGCTAAGATAAACCGACAGTTTATGAATTCGTTAACCACAACTTTTTATATAATGAGCCCCGTATTGCGTATGATTCGTTGCATGGAGGCGCCCTTGCGCTTGAAGGTCGTTACTCGTCTCGTCGCCGCCGCAGGCCTCGTCGTCGCTCCGGCATCCTTCCTTTCCGCGACGCTCCTCCTCTCGACGGCCGAGGCCGCGACCACCTGCCCGCCCGAAGCGGAGACTGCGCCGAATTGTCCGCAGACCGCATCGCGTCCGGCCGCCGGTCGTGCGGCCGCGCCCGCGGCGGAGCCCTTGGACAGCCTGCCCGCCGTCCTGCGCCGCGCCCTCGCCGTCCATCCGCAGATCGGCATCGCCCGCTCGCGGGCGCTCGAGGCCTCGGCGGGTCTCGACGCGGCGCGCTCCGCCCTGTTCCCGCAGCTCGACGTGCGGATCGGCGGCGGACAGGGCGTCATCGGCCGCTCCACCGAAACGCTGGGCACCGACGTCTACGACCGCAAGAGCGCCACGGGGTCCGCGCGCGTCGAAGGACAGGTCGTCCTGCGCCAGGTGGTCTATGATTTCGGTCTGAACGGCAGCCGCATCCGCTCGGCGGACGCGCGGCGCACCTCGTCCGAGCGCGGCGTGCGCGACGTCTCGGAGGAAGTCGCCTACCGCATGGCCGACGCCTATCTCCGCGTGCTCGAATCGCGCGAGACGCTCGCGATCTCCGAGGAGAACGCCGCCGCGCTCGATCGCCTGCGCGCCCTCGTCGAGGAGAACGAGAAGAACGGCAATTCGACCGCCGCCGACGTCAAGCGCATCCAAGCCCGGCTGTCCGACGCCCGGACCATGCTTGCCGACGCGCAGGCCGAAGTCGAGAACGCCTCGGACCGGTTCCGCCGGCTGGTTCAGGTCGAGCCCGGCGCGCTGCGGCCCGCGCCCTTGCCGCGCGCGCATCTTCCCCGGTCGGCGGAAGACGCGGTCGCCCGCCTCGCTTCGCACAATCCCCGCCTCGCCGTGCTCGAGGCGACGATCGAAGCGGCGCGGATGGACGTGGCGGCGCAGCGCAGTTCGGATCTGCCGCAGATCTCTTTCGAAGCCGACTTCACGTCCAAGAGCTATCAGGGCCGCGAAAGACGCGATGAAATCGACGGACGGGCCCTGCTCACCTTCAGAAAGAACCTGCTCGACGGCGGCCTCGCCTCGGCGCAGGTGCGGCAGGCCTATGAGCGGCTGGAACAGGCCGAGCTGCAATATCGCTTCATCCGCGACGAGGCGGAGGCCGACCTTCGCCAGGCCTATCGCTCGATCATGGGCGCCCGCCAGAAGGCCGAGGGTCTCGCCTCGGGCGTGGAGACGTCCGCCAAGGCCCGCGAGCTCTATGACGAGCAATTCGCGGGCGGAAAGCGGACGCTGTTCGAACTGCTCGACATTCAGGCGGCCTATTACACGGCGCGGCGGAGCATGATCATGAACCGCTACGAGGAACACCGATCCGTGTTCTCCGTTCTCCGAGCCCTCGGCACGCTCGGCGCCGCGGTGCTGGAAGAGCCGCGGCCGCGCGGCGGCCGTGAGGCGCGACGTTCGGAATGAGGCTCACTCGGCCACGCGGGTCGTCCGCCCGCGGCCGAATTCGAGGGCGGGTTCCCAATCCGTCGGATTGCCGTAATCGTCGCCCGGACGCAGGGACAGGATTTCGCCGAGCCGGTTGCGCGCCCGATTGACCCGGCTCTTCATGGTGCCGACCGCGCAGCAGCAGATCCGGGCCGCCTCCTCGTAGGAGAGACCCGACGCGCCGACGAGGATCAGGGCTTCGCGCTGGTCGGGAGGCAGGCGCTGCAGCGCCGCGCGGAAATCGAGCAGGTCCATATGCCCCAACTGGGCCGGCCCCGTCGCCAGCCGCGCCGCGATCTGACCTTCCGGGTCGGGCACTTCGCGGCGGCGTTTGCGGTACTCGGAATAAAAGAGGTTCCGCAGGATCGTGAACAGCCAGGCCGACATGTTCGACCCCTCCGTGAAGGAGTCGAGATTGCTCCAGGCCTTCATGAGGGTCTCCTGCACGAGGTCGTCCGCGCGGTCCATGTTGCCGCACAGAGACATCGCGAAGGCCCGAAGACTCGGGATCGCTGCGAGAAGATCGGACTTTACCCCGGCGCGTGCCGTCAACTGCCCTCTCCGTCCTTCTTTCCGCGATCGAGTTCCTCCAGCAATTCAAGCAGACGGTCGGGAACCGGCTGATTCAGCACGTCGTCGTAAACCGCCCTCAATTGGCGGCCGATGTGATCCTGAATTTGGACATGCATGCTCGGCTTGGCTTCGCCTTCGCCCGAGCGCGAGGCCCGTTCGGTCGCCGCCGCCTCCCGCGCACTTCTTTTTTGTTCCATCCCACCCTCCGAAGGGGCTCTCCATCTCCGTTTGGTCGGGTGGAGCCCCGATACAACGCTCCCGACCGAAAGGGGTTCCTTCAGCGGAACCTTACCCTCCGCGCCCGCGTTTTCCCGCATCGCTCCGATCGGGGAGCACGCACCGGTCAGGGGGCCCGATGCCGTCGTCCGAATTCGTCTCGCCGCACATTCCTTATCTCCGTCGCTTCGCGCGGGCGCTGGCGGGCAGCCAGAACGTGGGCGACGTCTATGTTCAGGCGGCGCTGGAGGCCGTGATCGCCGAGCCCGCACTCGTCTCCGGCGCGAAGGACGCCCGGATCGCGCTCTACAAGCTGCTTCTCGGGGTCTGGCGGTCCGTCACGATCGATGCGGTCTCCGATCCTCGAAGCACGGGTCCGGAGGCGGGCGCGCGGCGCAATCTGGAGGCCATCACGCCGCGGCCGCGGGTCGCGTTCCTCCTGCGCTCGCTGGAGGGCTTCGGCATCGAGCAGATCGCGCAGGTGCTGGACTGTTCGGTCGCCGAAGCGCAGGGCCTCGTCGACACGGCGGGCCGCGAGATCGCCGAGCAGATCCGGACCGACGTCCTGATCATCGAGGACGAGCCCTTCATCGCGCTCGATCTTCGGACATTGGTGGAGGATCTCGGCCATCGCGTCGTCGAGATCGCGAGAACGCACAAGGAGGCCGTGACCGCGATCGAGACGCTCAGGCCCGGCCTGATCCTCGCCGACATCCAACTCGCCGACGGCTCTTCCGGCATGGACGCCGTGAACGAGATCCTCGGCTCGCTGGAAGTGCCCGTGGTGTTCATCACGGCCTATCCCGAGCGCTTCCTCACGGGCGATCGGCCGGAACCGGCCTTTCTGATCACCAAGCCCTTCCTGATCGAGACGGTGAAGGCCGTGATCAGTCAGGCGCTCTTCTTCGACAGGCGGTCGCACCCTCCCCGCCGCATGGAGCTGCGGGCCTGACGGACGCCCGCGGACCCGCAAGCCCGCGACCCGCGATCCGCCCGACGAGATAGCCCGCGAGAAGTCCCGCGCAGATGCGCCCGGCGGGGGCGAGCCGCCGCAGGGCCCCTTCGGCGGCGACCCGGTCTCCTTCGGCGAGCGGCGCGGCCTCGGCCGCGGTCTCGTCGCGCCGACGCCGCAGCCGGAGCAACGCCGGAATCGCCCCCGCCGCCAGAGCCCCGGACAGGGTCGCCCGCAGCCGTTCGGCGATCGGCGGCTCCGCCGGCGTTCCCGCGCCGACGCGCGTCGCCGACCAGGCGAGGACAACGGCGACGACGAGGAAGGCGACCGCCACGATCAGCGCGGCGGTCGGAGCGCCCCAGACGGGTTCGAGGACGAGATAGGCCGCCGCGACGAAGAAGCCCGTCGCGACGCCCCCCGCCAGCGCCGCGGCGATGAGAAGCACGATCCGCGCGACCGCGTCCCGAACGGAACGACGGACCGAGCGCCTCAACGAGGCCGCGATGTCGGAGAACATCGGCTCATCGCCCGTCTTGCCGGCTCACCATCCCGACGACGAGCCCGAGCGCCGCCGCGATCATCACCGCGGCGAGCGGGTGCCGCTCGATCGAAGCTTCGATCCGCCCGCCCGCGTCGCGCAGGCCGCAGGCCGCGCCCTCGGCATATTCGCGCCCCGTATTCACCACGGTCTCGGCCGTCTCTCCGAGATTGTGCCGCGTCTCCTCGACCGCGCTGCGGACCCGGCCGCGCACCGCCTCGCCCGTCCCGCTGACCAACAGCCCGACCGTCTCGGTGAGCTTGCCGAGATCCTCCCGGATCCGCGAGAGATCCTGCGAGAGTTCGGTCATGCCGGGACTTTGTTCGTCTGCCATTGCGCGTTCCTTTCGAGGGTTTCGGTTTGCGGCGTCACAAGCGGCCGGTCAGCAGAAGGACGATGATGATCACGAGCAGGACGCCGACGAGGCCCGACGGCCCGTAGCCCCATGCCCGGCTGTGCGGCCAGGCGGGAAACGCCCCGAGAAGCAGCAGCACGAGCAGGATGAGGAGGATCGTTCCGAGCGTCATGCGCTTCTCCTTCGGGAAGAGGGGATACGAAGCCTGCGGACGGCCGGGCGCGGGGACCCGAAGGATCGGGACCCGCGGCGATGGTGATCGCCGCGGGTCCCGACGCGTGCGGACGACTGGGAGGGGGCTCGAGCATCCGCACCGCGTTCGCACGGCCACAACGTACACGCCCGTGCTTGGTTCCGGCGCCGCGGCTCCCCGCGCTCCGCGCAAGCCCGGCCCCGTTCTTCGGCCCTCCGTCTCCGTGAACCATCCCGCCGGTTTCCGGCGGCGGGGCGATTGCGCCGCGGGGCGGAGACGCTTAGCTTCGCCCCGTTCGATCATCGGTTTCATCCATGCCTTTTCAGTCCGGCCCTTCCGGGCCTTTCTTCATCGGGGCCGCGCTCGCCGCGGCGGGGGCGACCGCCGCGGTCGCCCTTGTCCTCAAGGGGAATTTCCCGGCGGGCTACTTCCTCGACAATGACGACCTCATGCGCATGCTGCAGGTGCGCGAGCTTCTCGACGGCCGTGCCTGGTTCGATCTCCACGAGCCTCGGCTCGATCCGCCGGGCGGGCTCGATTCGCATTGGTCGCGCCTGATCGACGCCGGCATCGCGGGGCTCGTCCTGCTCTTCGGCCTTTTCGTCGACCGGGCCGCGGCGGATTTCGCGGCCCAATTCGTCTGGCCGCTCCTTTGGGTGACGCCCGCGGTGCTCTGCGTCGCCGTCGCCGGGCGGCGTCTGGGCGGGGAGCTCGGCGGCCTGCTCGCGGCGGCCCATGCGGCAGTGAGCTTTCTGCCCGCCTTCGTCCAGTTCCGACCGGGCCGCATCGATCATCACAACGTTCAGATCGTGCTCGCGCTCGCCGTCTTCGCCTGCGTGCTCGGGCTCGACGGTTCGCGCCGCGCCGGGCGCCTGCTCGGCGTCGCCGTCTGCGTTCTGCTCGCGATCGGGCTCGAAAGCGCCCCCTTCGCCGCGCTCGGCCTCTCGATCGCCGCGGTCCGCTTCGTCGCGCGCGATACGCGCGAGGAGTTCCGCGGGCTCTGCGAGACCGTCCTCGTCCTCCTGCCCGCGCTTCTGGTGCTGCAGACGCCGCCGGAGCTTCTGCTGCGCGCGCGCTGCGACGCGCTCGCCGTCAATCTCGCGGCGGGCCTCGCCGCCTGCGCCGCGCTGGGTCTCGTCGCGCTCGCGGTCCGCGCCGGCGCGAGCCTGCCGGGCCGCGCGGCGATCGCGGCCGCGGGCGCGGCGCTGGCCGCGGCGCTGATCTTCGGGCTCGAACCGCGCTGCCTCGCCGGTCCGTTCGGCATGGAGAATCCCGAAATTCACCCCCTCTGGCTCGCCCGCAACATGGAGGTGCAGCCGATCCGCTTCTCGTTGAACGCGACGGATTTCTTCCTGCTCACGGTCTCGCCCGTGCTCGTCGCCCTTCTGCTTCTCGCGACGCTGGCGCGGGCCCGCCTTCTCCCGCCCGGCAAGGCCGCCGTCGCGGCGCTCTTCATGCTGGTCGCGCTGGCGACGGCGCTCGCGGCCGTGCGCAACATCGCCTATCCGATCCTGCTGGCCTCCATCGTGATCGGCGCGTCGCTTCCCGGCCTCGCGCAGGTCTGGGCCCGTTTCGGAGTCCTGCGGGCCTCGGCGCTCGCGAGCCTCTTCGTCTGCTCCGTTCCCATGGCGACGGCGCTGATCATCGAGGCCGGGGCCTCGAAGGTCGCGGCGGGCGCGGTCGCGGCGAGCCCGCCGCCGACGCCGCCGCCCGGCGCCTGCGATCGGCCGGAAGGTTTCGCCGAGCTGGCCGCCCTGCCGCCCGCCCGCGTGCTCGCTTCGCTCGAACTCGGCGCGCCGATCCTCGCGACGACCCGTCATTCCGTCTTCACGGCCCCCTACCACCGCGTTTCGGATGCGATCGTCGAAAATCTGAAGCTCATGGAAGCGGGCGACGAAGAGGTCCTCGCCTTCATGCATCGGCGCGGCGCGACGCTCGTCGCGGTCTGCAAGGAGCGCGGCGACGGCGTCGAGCGGAGGCTGCGGGAGGGGCGTTTCGGTCCCGGTCTCGAGGAGATCCCCACCCGCGGGCCGGTCGGCATCTGGCGTCTCGTCCCGCGCGATCCGGGCTGAAGCCCGTCAGCGCGGGCGGAACCGTCCGTCGAGGCGCGGCGCGCCCTCCGTCGCCGCGAGCCCGCGGGCGACGAGGTCTTCGAGATGCGCGAAGACCGACAGCCCCGCCGCGCCCTCGAGCGCGGGGGCGAGCCCGCGATAGACGGTCTTCACGATCGCGGGGATCGTTTCGTCGCCCTTCTCGAGGCGCGTCATGATCGAGGCCTCGCGTTGCCGCCGGTGGTGGATGAGCGCGCGGACGAAGCGCGCCGGCTCGCGCACGGGCCCGCCGTGGCCGGGCCGATAGAGCCCCTCCTCGCGCGCGCCGATCTTCTGCAGCGAGGCCATATAGTCGCCCATGGAGCCGTCCGGCGGGGCGACGATCGAGGTCGACCACGCCATCACGTGATCGCCCGAGAACAGCGTGCCCTCCTCGCGCAGCGCGAAGGCGAGATGGTTCGCCGTATGCCCCGGCACGGCGATCGCCTCCAGCGTCCAGCCCGGTCCGGTCAGCACGTCGCCGTCCCGCATTTCGAGGTCGGGGACATGGTCGCGGTCGGCGCTCGCATCGAGGAGATTGCGCTCGTCGAGCCCGAGCGGCCGCGCGCTGCGATGCGGTCCGCAGCCCGTGATCCGCGCTCCGGTGGCGGCGGCGAGCGCGGCCACGCCGTCGGCATGGTCGCGGTGCGTATGCGTGAGCAGGATCTCCTCGACCGTCTCGCCGTCGAGCGCGGCGAGGAGCGCGGCGAGATGCGCGGGGTCGGCCGGGCCGGGGTCGATCACCGCCACACGCCCCCGCCCGACGACATAGGTGCAGGTGCCCGTGAAGGTGAAGGGTCCGCCGTTGTCCGCGACGAGACGCCGGACGAGGGGCGAGACGAGGTCGAGCCGGCCCGCGACCGGCGCCTCGCGATCGAAGGGCACCTCTTCGCTCATCTCCGCTCTCCCCGTTCGACCGAAGTCCAAGGCGTTTCCACCCGGCTGCGCCGTTGCGCTTTCGGTCCGACCGTGTAGGGTCCGGCACGAAGATTATCCAGTGCGGATGCACAAGACTCTCTTTCGAGGTGTTTCATGACCGTTTCCACGCTCGCCGGCACGCTTTGGCCGTCCCGCGGCCGGGCCGATTCGCTTTTGAAGTCGGCGATCCTCGCCGTCGCCGGTTCGCTCCTGCTCACGCTCTCGGCCAAGGTTCAGGTGCCCTTCTATCCCGTGCCCATGACCATGCAGAGCATGGTCGTGCTGATGCTCGGCGCGGCCTACGGCTCGCGGCTCGGCGCGGCGACCGTCGGTCTCTATCTCCTTCAGGGCGCGTTCGGCCTGCCCGTCTTCGCCGCAGGCGGCGGCCTCGCCTATATGGCCGGCCCGACGGCGGGCTATCTCGCGGGCTTCCTCGCCGCCGCCTTCGTGACGGGCGCGCTGGTCGAGCGCGGCTTCGGCCGCTCTCTCCTCGGTCTCCTCGCCGTGATGGCGATCGGCCATGCGGCGATCTTCGCGCCGGGCTTCGCCTGGCTCGCGGGTCTCTTCGGGGCCGAAAAGGCCTGGGCGGCGGGCGTCGCTCCCTTCTGGGCCGCCACGCTGCTCAAGACCGGGCTGGGCGCCGCGCTCACCCTCGGCCTCGTGACGGTCGCCGCGCGCCGCGAAGCCTGACGCGTCCGGATCCGGACGAAGATCGAAGGCCCGATCGGGGATCCTTTTCCCCGGCGGGCACCGGCGCGTCCGGCCTTCGATCAACCGCCGCAGCCCTCGACGAGGTTGAGCGACGGCGCGCCGCGCGGCGGCCGCGGCTCCGGCACGCGTGCGGTGACCGCCGTGCCGCGGAAGCTGCGCGGACGGAAGCGGACGCCGCCTTCGAGGAGCCTGCGGCCCAGGCGGAAGGCGAGCGAGAAGAGCGCCCGCGCCTGCAGGATTTCGAGCTGGATCGCCGCTTCCGCCGCCGCCGTATAGTCGGCGCTCTGCATCGCCCCGATCAGGTTGAGCAGCGCGGCCTCGTCCGCGGATGCGGTCGGCGCGCCTTCGTTGAAGAAGACGAAGCGCCCCTTCGACCGCAGGCGGATCTCGCCGTCGACGAGCAGAGCCTCCGCGATCACCGCATCCGCGGCGTCGCCAGGCATGAGGCCGCGCATCCGCCGCGACACGGCTTCGCGCCGGCGGCTCTCGTCGTCGCCGCGGAAGCGATCGAAGCGCCGAAAAGCGTCGACGACGGCGAGCGCGTCCGGCGGCAGAAGCAGCCCCGCGACCTGGGGAAGAGGGTGGACGGACATCGGAGCGGCCTCCGCATCGATGGAACGGGACGTTCGAGCCAACGCCGCGACGGGTCCGGCGGTTCCTGAACCGTCCGCACGACCGCCCCGCCTCCGACAGGAACCACGGCGGACGCCCCGCGTTTGCCGTAGGAGGCGCGCGGAAGGAGAAGGCCATGGCGGAACGTGAGGATCGTGAACGGTTCTGGCGGGCGGTGCTCGGGATCGGCACCTGCATGCTCGTCACCAAATCCGGCGAGGGTCTGCACGGCCGGCCCATGCAGGCGCTGCCCGACCCCGAGGACCGGTCGATCTGGTTCCTCTCCGACAAGGCGACGCACAAGGAGGAGGAGATCCGCGCCGATCCGTCGGCCTGCCTCACCTTCGCGGACCCCGAAGAGGACGTCTACGTATCGGTGACGGGCTCCATGGAGCTGGTGGACGATCGCGCCAAGCTCGCGGAGCTCTGGTCGATCGAGGCCGGGAGCTGTTTCGAAGGCCCCGACGATCCCGACATCGTCGTGCTCCGCTTCACGCCGAGCGTCGCCGGACTGTGGGACGGCGCCGAATTCGATTCCGACGAGGACGAAGAGGACGACGGCGAAGAGCAGGAGGCGTCCTTCGAGGGCATCAGGGTGATCTTCGCGGCCCGTCACGGCCCCGCGGCATGAAGGGCCGATCGATCGTCGGCGACGACGAGCCGTCGAATGCGGTCAGTTCGAGCGGCGGAGCGCTTCGGCCGCGACCTCGGGATCGTCGGGCGCGCCCCGTCCCTGGGCCTCGATGTCGTCGGCCACCGCGCGCAGCCATGCGGCGAATTCGGCGGCGTCGGCATTGAGCATCACCTTGGCGATGGCGACCAGCATGGTCGCGCATTCGGCCTGTCGTCGAATGTCCTCGGGCCGTTCGATCATGTTCCCGTCTCCCCGGAGTCCCGAGCCCTCAACGACCGAAGGGGCGAGGAGTTCCCCGAACGGACGACGCCGCATCGTCCTTCGATGCGGCGCGAACGGAACCTTTCCGTCCCGTCCCGCGTTGCCGAACCGGATGTCGACGCCCCTGCGCCGCAATCCGTGAGGAGACGCTTCCGTGTTCGATTGGCTCGTCATCGGCGCCGGCTTCGCGGGAAGCGTGCTGGCGGAACGGCTCGCCCGCGTCCGCAACGAGCGCGTCCTCGTCGTCGACCGGCGCAACCATGTCGGCGGCGCCGCTCATGATCATTACGACGAGGCGGGCCTTCTCGTGCACCGCTACGGACCGCACGTCTTCCACACCGACGACCGTTCGATCGTCGATTACCTGTCGCAGTTCACGGAATGGAGGCCCTACGAACATCGCGTGCTGGCGCAGGTGGACGATCGGCTCGTCCCGTTCCCGATCAACCGCACGACGATCAACGCGCTCTACGGCCTTTCGCTCGACGACGACGAGGCGGTCGAGACCTTCTTCCGCGCGCGCGCCGAGCCGCGGGCGGAGATCCGCACCTTCGAGGACCTGATCGTCGCGCGCGTCGGCCGCGAACTCTACGAGACCTTCTTCCGCGACCAAGCGCGCAAGGAATGGGGGCTCGATCCCTCGGCGCTCGACCCATCCGTCGTCGCCCGCTTGCCCGTGCGCACGAACGAGGACGACCGATATTTCGAAGACGCGTTCCAATGCATGCCGAAGCACGGCTACACGCGGATGTTCGAGCGCATGCTCGACCATCCCAACATCAAGATCATGCTGCAGACCGACTACGCCGACGTGCGGCGCGGCATCTCCTTCAAGCGCATGATCTTCACGGGGTCGATCGACGAGTTCTTCGACCGGCGCTTCGGCAGGCTGCCCTACCGCTCGCTGCGTTTCGAGCACCGGACGATCGACGCGCCGCGCTTCCAGCCCGCCGCCGTGATCGAGCACCCGCAGACCGAGGCCCATACGCGCGTCATCGAATACAAGCATCTGACCGGGCAGGAACACCCGAAGACGACGATCGCCTACGAATATCCTTCCGCGGAAGGCGAACCCTGCCGTCCGATCCCCACGCCGGAGAATGCCGCGCTCTTCAAGCGCTACGAACAGCTCGCCCGTGCGACGCCCAACGTCTGGTTCGTCGGCCGTCTCGCCGACTATCGCAGCTACGAGATGGATCAGGTCGTGGCCCGGGCGCTCGCCGCCTTCGAGAAGATCGACGCCGCCCTCGGCACCGGCCCCAAACGCGCCCGCGCGATCATGCAGGCGTCGTGACGAGCGCGCCGGGCCGGATCCCTCTCATGCGCTTCCCGCCCGATCGAGGCGAAGACGCCCTGCGCCCTCGCCGCGAGGCGAGAGGACTTGTTCAGGAATTTGCGACACTCTCCGCAACGTCCTGATGCCGAATTTTCGCAGATATGGAGCTTTTGAATGACCGTTCTCGTCACGGGCGGTGCCGGCTATATCGGCAGCCACATGGTTCTCGCCCTGACCGACGCGGGCGAGGACGTCGTCGTGCTCGACGACTTCTCCACGGGCTTCGAGCGTCTCGTCTCCCCCAAGGCCCGGATCGTCCGCGGCGACATGGGGGACCAGGCGCTGCTCGACCGCGTGATCCGGGAGCACCGCATCGACGCCGTCGCCCATTTCGCGGCCAAGATCGTCGTGCCCGAAAGCGTCGCCGATCCTCTGGGCTATTATCTCAACAACACGGTGAAGGCCCGCGCCGTCATCGAAGCCGCCGTCCGCGGCGGCGTCCCGAACTTCATCTTCTCCTCCACCGCCGCCGTCTACGGCGATGCGGAGGAGATGCCCGTCACCGAGACGACGCCCGCCGTCCCCGTCTCGCCCTACGGGCGCTCCAAGCTGATGGTCGAATGGATGCTGGCGGACGCCGCGCATGCGCACGGGCTGAACTCTCTCGCCCTGCGCTACTTCAACGTCGCGGGCGCGGATCCCGCCGGCCGTTCCGGCCAGGCGACGCAGAACGCGACCCATCTCATCAAGGTCGCCGTGCAGACCGCGCTCGGCCTGCGTCCCGGCATGACGGTCTTCGGCACCGACTATCCGACGCCCGACGGCTCCTGCATCCGCGACTACATCCACGTGTCCGACCTGATCGACGCGCATGTCGCGGGCCTCGCCCATCTGCGTCGCGGCGGGGCGGGGGGCATCCTCAACTGCGCCTACGGCCACGGCTCGTCGGTGTTGGAGGTGATCGACCTCGTGAAGAAGGTCTCAGGCGTCGATTTTCCGGTGACGCTCGGAGAGCGTCGTCCGGGCGACCCGGCGCGCATCGTCGCCGCCGCCGAACGCATCCGCTCGACGCTCGGCTGGCGACCGCGCTTCGACGATCTCGAGACCATCGTCACCCACGCGCTCGACTGGGAGCGCCGCCTCCTCGCCCGCGACGCGGCCTGATCCGTCCGCCGTCGCGGAACGCAACGAAGACGGCCCGCCGCGCCGCGGGCCGTCCGAACCCGGGTCTCAGTCGTCGCCGCCGCCTTCGCGCCGGCCCGAATGCGAGGCTTCTCCGCCCTTGCGTCCGGCACGCGCCGCCAATTCGTGATTGCGCGAGAAGCTGCGGTCCTCGGGCGCGACGCTGCGGCCGCCCTTGCGGCCCGCTTCCGCCGCCAAGCCGGGATTCTTCGAGAAGCTGCGCTTTTCGCTCGGGACGCTTTCGCCGCCCTTGCGCGCGATGGCCCGCTGTTTCTCCCGGTCCATCGATGCGAAGCCGCGATTGGACGTTCCCGATTTCTTGTCCTTTGCCGATTTCTTCTCTTGTGCCATCGCAGGCGATCCCCTTTTTCCGTCCGCTCTCGCGTGCTCAACGTCGGCGAAACCGTTGAGGTTCCTGCCTCGCCGCGTTTCCGATCGCCTCTTTTCGTTCGTCCTCCCTTTCCGCGCGGGGATCGCCCGACCGTCGAAACCATCCCGAAACACGAACGTTGCCTTCGCGACACGCGAAGCATCAGGAGGTTTCGATGCGCAGGATGGTGATCGTCGGACTGCTGGCCGCGGGCCTCGGCGCCTGCGGACAGACCGAGCGCGACAATCGGATCGCGACGGGCGCCGTGATCGGGGGCGCGACCGGCGCCGTGATCGGGGGGCTGGCCACGGGCCGCGCCTCGGGTGCGGTGGCGGGCGGGGCCATCGGCGCGGCGGGCGGCGCGATCATCGGCGGCACGACGGCGCCCCGGCAGCGATGCTGGCGGGACGTCTACGGCCGTCGCTATTGCGAGAGATACTGACGCGGAAAGGGCCGGCGAATGCCGGCCCTTTCCCGTTCGTCGGAAGAGATCGGGAAGACGGGGCCCCGGTCAGGCCGCGGCCGCCTTGTTGACGCGCCGTTTCGCGAGATCGGACAGCTTGCGGTCCGCGCCCTTCTCTTCCTCCAGCGTCTGGTGAAGGAGTTTCGCCGCCTCGTCCATGCCGAGTTCCTGCGCCCATGCGGCCAGCGTGCCGTAGCGCGTGATCTCGTAATGCGCGACGGACTGAGCATTGGCGATGATGCCGGCGTCGGCGACTTCGGGATCGTCGATCTCCTCCATCAGGCTTTCGGCTTCCGCGATGATGCCGTCCATCGCCTCGCATTTCACGCCGCGCGACGGCTTCTGCAGGATGTCGAAGATCTTCTGAAGCCTTTGGATCTGCACTTCGGTCACGCCCCGATGCGTCTCCAAGGCTTCCTTGAGTTCCGGCGTCTGCGCCTTCTTCACCATCTTCGGCAGCGCGCGCAGGATCAGGCGCTCGCTGTAATGGATGTCCTTCAAGGCGTGCAGGAACAGGTCGTTGAGGGTCCGGAGAGCGGCCATGGCCATGCCTCGTTTCGTTTCCGCGGAAAGGATGAGGCGGCAACGCCGCGACCCCGGAAGGGTTCCTCGCAGAGACCGGCCGCCTCGGGGCCTTTGCCCGATCGCTTGCGCGGGGCCGTCGCAGGAACGACCGCACCGTCCCGGCGTTGGCGTCCGACGAGGAGGACGCCATGTCCATTAACATTCCCCCGAACAGCCCCCTCTACGCGCCCGATCCGTCCGCTCCCGAGCGGGAGGACGTTCCCGATCCCGGACCCGACCGGACGCCCCCCGCGATTCCGGAGGCCGACCGGGTCCCGTCGCACGAGGCCGAGGAGGCGCCGCGCGCCCGCGCCGACGTCATCGAGCCGGGGCTCGCATCCGCCCCGGACGACGACGCCCCGGCGATCTGAGAGGCGGAAGGCTCGGGCCGCAGGCCGAAGAGCCGCCCCCGCCGCACCCCCCGTCATTGCGAGCGAAGGCGAAGCAATCCAGCTGATGGCTCGGAGTTCGCGCCCCACGCCCGACATGGATTGCCGCGTCGCTGGGCTCCTCGCAATGACGGGGAAGCCCCCCGTCATGCCCGCGGCACCCCGTCATGCCCGCCACCCCCCGTCATGCCCGCGCATGCGGGCATCCGCGTCTTCCCTTCGACGCAGCAAGAAAGACGTGGATCCCGGCCCTGCGCTGCGCTCCGGCCGGGATGACGCCGATAGGGACCCCCGTCATGCCCGCCACACCCCGTCATGCCCGCGCATGCGGGCATCCACGTCTTGCCGCCCGCCTCAGTTTTTCGGGTCGATCGGCGTGGTTCCCTTCAGGCCGAGCAGGTCTTCCATCAGCTTCGCCCCGGCGAGCAGCTTCGCCTCGCCGCGCGGGCGCGCCACGATCTGCAGGCCGACCGGACGCCCGTCCTTGGTGAAGCCGCAGGGCAGCGACAGCGCGGGCGCGGTCGTCAGCGTGATCGCATAGACGATGCCGAGCCATTCCACGTAATTCGCGAAGACGTGGCCGTCGCATTCGGTCAGATAGCGCTGATCCGCCGGGAAGGCCGCCACGATCGTCGCCGGGCACAGCAGCAGGTCGTAATCGTCGAAGAAGGCATTGGCGCGCCGGATCATCGCCGCGCGCTGCGCCTCCGCCTTCACGATGTCCGGCATCGTGAGCGCGAGACCCTTCTCGACGTTCCACACCACGTCCGGCTTCAACAGGTCGCGATGGGTCTTCAGCTTTTCCGCATGCGCGCAGGCGAAGCTCATCGCCCGCAGCGTCGCGAAGCATTCATGCGCTTCGGAGAGGTCCGGATGCGCCTCCTCTACGATGACCCCGGCCCCGGCGAAGCGCTTCGCCGCCGCCGCGCAGATGTCGGCGACCTCCGGATCGACCGGCGTGATCCCGAGATCGCGGGAGAAGGCCACTCGGCGCGGCTTGCGGCCCGAGCGTGCCGCCGCGAGGAATCCCTCGCCCGCCGCGCGCGGCAGGGAGATCGGGTCGGCGGGGCTTTCGCCCAGCATGGCGTCGAACAGAAGCGCGACGTCGTCGACGCTGCGCGCCATGGGTCCTTCCACCTGCAGCAGCCGGTCGACCTTGTTGCCGGGATCGGTCGCGACGCGGCCGGGACTCGGCCGCATCCCGACGACGCCGTTGAAGCTCGCCGGGTTGCGCAGCGATCCGCCCATGTCCGAGCCGTGCGCGACCCAGGCCATGCCCGTCGCCAGCGCGACCGCCGCCCCGCCCGAGGAGCCCGCCGCCGACAGCGTCGTGTTCCACGGATTGCGCGTGATGCCGAACACCTCGTTGAACGTGTTCGCGCCCGCGCCGAATTCCGGCGTGTTCGATTTCGCATAGACGATGCCGCCCTGCGCCTCCAACGTCTCCACCACGGGGTCGGAGACGGTCGGCACGAAATCCTTGTAGATCGGCGAGCCCCAGGTCGTGCGCACGCCCTCGACCTCGACGAGATCCTTGATCGGGATCGGCAGGCCGCCGAGACGCCCGCGTTCGGCGAAGGGCCTCGCCATGATCTCCCTCGCCCGGTCCCGGGCGCGGTCGAAGCAGAGCGTGGGCAGCGCGTTCACCGTCCCGTCCACCTTCGCGATGCGGTCCTGCAAAGTATCGAGAAGATCGAGCGGCGTGACCGCCCCGATGGCGAGAAGATCGACGACTTCGCAGGCGGAAAGACGGACGAGGCTCTGATCGGAGGCCATGGCGGATGCGTGTCCTTGCATACTTCAACCCCGCATCGGCTTCTGCCACGATGCGGTTTCCCGTCAGCACAGCACACACGGCCATGCTCAGCAATCTTCAGGCGCGCGACGTCGAGACCCTCATCCACCCCTACACGAACCTCGCGACCTTCC
Source organism: Hyphomicrobiales bacterium (assembly GCA_027483795.1). Lineage (GTDB taxonomy): Bacteria > Pseudomonadota > Alphaproteobacteria > Rhizobiales > Beijerinckiaceae > JAIXZO01. Next base: position 23,988 of record JAIXTT010000075.1, on the reverse strand, counting down.
GCGAGACCGGGCCTTTGATCCTCGAACGCGGCAAGGGGGTCCATCTCTACGACGTGGAGGGGAAGCCCTATCTCGAAGGCATGGCGGGGCTTTGGTGCACCTCGCTCGGCTACGGCAACGAGGAACTCGTCGAAGCCGCGCGCGAGCAGATGATGAAGCTGCCCTTCACGCATATGTTCGGCGGCAAGAGCCATGATCCGGGCATCGAACTCGCCGAGAAGCTCAAGGAGATGGCGCCCATGCCCGTCTCCAAGGTGTTCTTCGGCGCGTCGGGCTCGGACGCCAACGACACCCAGATCAAGCTCGTCTGGTACTACAACAACGCGATCGGCCGGCCGGAGAAGAAGAAGATCATCGCCCGGCTCAAGGGCTATCACGGCGTCACCGTCGCCACGGCCTCGCTCACGGGCCTGCCCAACAACCACATCGATTTCGACCTGCCGATCCGGAACGTCCTGCACACGTCCTGCCCGCATCACTACCGCTTCGGGAAGGACGGCGAGACGGAGGAGGACTTCGCGACCCGCTGCGCCGACGAACTCGAAGAGCTGATCCTGCGCGAGGGCCCCGAGACCGTCGCCGCCTTCATCGCCGAACCGGTCTCCGGCGCGGGCGGCGTCATCGTCCCGCCCGCGACCTATTACGCGAAGATCCAGAAGGTTCTCGCGAAATACGACGTGCTCTTCATCGCCGACGAGGTGATCTGCGGCTTCGGCCGGCTCGGTACCATGTTCGGCTCGGAAGCCATGGGCATGACGCCCGACACGATGTCGCTCGCCAAGGCGATCACGTCGGCCTATTTCCCGCTCTCCGCCGTGCTGGTCCCGGGGAAGATCTACGAGGCCATGCTCGACGAGAGCCGCAAGATCGGCACCTTCGGCCACGGCTTCACCTATTCCGGCCACCCCGTCGGCGCGGCGGTGGCGATGAAGACGCTCGAAATCTACGAGCGCGACGACATTCTCGGCCGCATCAACCGCCTCATCCCGCTCTTCCGGAAGCGCCTCGACGCGCTGCGCGACCGGCCCCTCGTCGGCGAGGTCCGCGGCAAGGGGCTCGTCGCCGGCATCGAGCTCGTCGAGGACAAGGCGTCCAAACGCGCCTTCGACGGCAAGCGCGGCATCGGCGCCAAGGCCGTGGCCCTTGCCCAGCAGGAGGGGCTCATCGTCCGCAATCTCGGCGACACGATCGCCGTCTGCCCGCCCTTCATCATCACCGAGGCCGAGATCGACGAACTCTTCGACAAGCTGGAAAGGGCCTTCACCCGGCTCGAGGCCGAGATCCGGGCCGCCTGACGCCGTCCCCCGTTCATCCGCCGTTAAGCGAGGCGGTGGTTACCTTATGTCGCAGCGTGATGCGGCCCTTGGCCACCGCGCCGCCACGAAGTCTCCGCGAGCGCGCCGCAGTGGCGCGCGACCATGGCGACATCGAAGCTCACGAAAGGGACAGGACATCATGGCTACCGCTCGGACCCGCGCACGGACGGATCGGACGTCGCAAGGTCGGCCGGACGAAATGCATCGCCGCTTCGGCGAGATCGGCATCCCCGCCGTCGCCGCCGCGCTGGAAATGATGAAGCGTCGCGCGCCGCGCGGCGAAGCCCGCCGGGAACTCCCGCCGGTCCTGCGCGATCGGGACTGAGGAGACACGATGCTCGATCGGCGCGGAACGCCGTCTCCGCTCGGCCTCGGGCATCGCACGGATCGCGGGACGACCGAAACCCTGAAGCTGCCGCGCGGGCGTCTGAACGTGCGGCGCTACGCCCCCCGGCCGGCCGCATGGCCGGAGGGCTTCCGCCTCCGGATCGTCCTCGTCACCGACATTCACGCCGGCGTCCCGCTGATGTCGCTCGAACGCATCGCGGAGATCGTCGAGACGGCGCGTTCGCTCGCGCCCGACCTCGTCCTGCTCGGCGGCGACTATGTCAGCTCCCTGAAACTCCCCTTCCGCCGGTTCCATGCGGAGGAATGGGCCGCCGTCCTCGGGCGGCTGTCCGCCCCCTTGGGCGTCCGCGCCGTGCTCGGCAATCACGACCACAACCAGAAGCCCGGCCCCGGCCGCGCGCCCGACGGCGGACGCAGCGTCCGCGCCGCGCTCGAAGCCGTCGGCATCCATGTGATGACGAACGACGTGGTGCGGCTCGATGCGACGGGCGGCGCCTTCGACCTCATCGGCCTCGCCTCGCAGCGGGCGCGCAAGGTCGACCGCCGCTGGGTCGGGGACGACGATCTCCCCGGTGCGCTCTCGCGTCTCGGCGACGCGCCGTCGATCCTGCTCGCGCACGAGCCCGACATCTTCCCCTCCGTCCCGCATCGCGTCGCCCTGACGCTGGCGGGCCATACGCATGGCGGGCAGGTCCGCATTCTCGACCGCGCCCATGTGGTGCCCTCGCGCTACGGCGAGCGTTACGCATGGGGCCATGTCGTCGAGGACGAGCGGCATCTCGTCGTGTCGGGCGGCTTGGGCGTCTCCGGCTGGCCGATCCGTTTCGGCATCCTGCCGGAGATCGTCGTCGTGGATCTGGGCCTCGGCCCCGGCGCTTGATCCCGCGCAAGGCGCGGCTCCTCCTTCCGGGCGATGGACCGACTCGGGCATCCGCCCGATACTGAAAGGGTGATCGCGGGAACGCGCGGCGCGTTCCGGGAGGCAGTCCGTTGAGCAGCACGCTGATCGTCTCGCATCCCTGTTTCGTGAACCATCTGACGCCGCCCGGTCACCCCGAGCGGCCCGACCGCATGCGCGTCGTCGAGCGCATCCTCGAGCATGAGCGCTTCGCCCCGCTCGCGCGCGAACTCGCGCCCGAAGTCGCGATGGAGGACGTGCTGCGCGTCCATCCCGAAGACTATGTCCGCGCGCTGGAAGAGGTCGCCCCGACCGACGGCATGGTCCGGCTCGACGCGGACACGACCATGTCCGCCGGCACCTGGGAGGCCCTCCTGCGCGGCGCGGGCGCGGCGACCCTCGCCGTCGACGAGGTGATGACCGGCAAGGCGCCCAACGCCTTCGTCGCCGCTCGTCCGCCCGGCCATCACGCCGAACGCGCGACGGCCATGGGCTTCTGCTTCTTCAACAACGCCGCGATCGCCGCGCGCCGTGCGCAGGCCGTGCACGGGGCCGAGCGCGTCGCGATCGTCGACTGGGACGTGCATCACGGCAACGGCACGCAGGACGTCTTCTGGGCCGACAAGAGCGTGATGTACTGCTCGACGCACGAGATGCCGCTCTATCCCGGCACGGGCGCGGCGGACGAGCGCGGCGAGCACGACACGATCGTCAACGTGCCGCTGCATGCGGGCGACGGCGGCGCGGAATTCCGCGAGGCCTTCGAGATCGCGGTACTGCCGCGCCTCGCCGCCTTCCGGCCCGACCTCATCATCATCTCGGCGGGCTTCGACGCGCATCTGCGCGACCCGTTGGCCAATCTCAATCTCACCGAGGCCGATTTCGGCTGGGCGACCGCGAAGCTGATGGACCTCGCCGACAGGTCGGCCCGAGGCCGCATCGTCTCGCTGATGGAAGGCGGCTACGACCTCGAAGGCCTCTCCCGCTCCGTCGCCGCCCATGTAATGACGCTGATGCGGGGAGCGTGAGGAAGGGGAATCCCCACCCCGTCATGCCCGCACCCCACCCCGTCATGCCCGCGCCTGCGGGCATCCACGTCTTCGGGTCGCCGCCATGAAAAGACGTGGATCCCGGCCCTCCGCTGCGCCGCGGCCGGGATGACGTCCGAGGGGCTGCGACCGCCGTGGTCGGCCGCGTCGCTCCCTCACCCTTCGACGGGCTTCGTCTCCGCGATCTCGATGCCGAAGCCGCCGAGCCCCACATAGGACCGCGCCTTCGAGGACAGGTTCACGATCGAACCGACCCCGAGATCCTTCAGGATCTGCGCGCCGAGCCCGACCTCGCGCCACTGCTTCTGCCGCCTCGCTTCCGCGCCGTCGTCCTCTTCGCCGATGGCGGTCAGAGGAACGCCCGCCGTGCCGTCGCGGAGATAGACCAGAACGCCCCGGCCCTCGGCCTTGAAGCGCGCCAGCGCCGCATGGATCTCCTTCGCGCCGCCCAGCGTGTCGGTCAGCACATTGGCGCGGTGCAGCCGCGTATAGACGCGCTTGCCGTCGCCGATGCGGCCGTGGACGAAGGCGAAGTGATGCACCGGGTCGAACCGCGTCACGTAGGCATAGCCCGTGAGTTCGCCGATCTCCGTCTTGACCGGGAAGGTCGCCACGCGCTCGACGAGCTTTTCGCGCGCCTGCCGGTAGGAGATCAGGTCGGCGACCGAGATGCGCTTCAATCCGTGCTTGTCGGCGAAGGCGTCGATCTGGGGGCCCTTCATCACCGTGCCGTCGTCATTGGCGAGTTCGCAGATGACGCCGACGGGCGGCAGGCCCGCGAGCCGGCAGAGATCGACCGCGGCCTCGGTATGGCCCGAGCGCATCAGCACGCCGCCGTCCTTGGCCACGAGCGGGAAGACGTGTCCCGGCCGCACGAAATCCGCCGCGCCCATATTGCCGTTGGCGAGCGCGCGGACGGTGTTGGAGCGCTGCTCCGCCGAAATGCCCGTGGTCAGCCCGTGCTTCACGTCGACGGTCACGGTGAAGGCCGTGCCGAGCGGGGCGTCGTTCATCGCGACCATGGGCGCGAGATTGAGCCGCCGCGCGTCGTCGGCCGTCACCGGCGCGCAGACGATGCCGCAGGTGTTGCGGATGATGAAGGCCATCATCTCCGGCGTGCAGAGCGACGCCGCGCAGACGAGATCGCCTTCGTTCTCGCGGTCGTCGTCGTCGGTGACGATCACGATCTCGCCGCGGGCGATCGCCTCGATGGCCTCGGTGACGGTATGGGACACGCTCAGGACTCCCGCCGCTCCGGGCGCGGCTCGAAGGGCCAGGGGCGGCTTTCGCCGACCTGACCGCGATGACGAAGAAGATGATCGGCGACGACGCAGGCGGCCATGGCCTCGCCCACGGGCACCGCGCGGATGCCGACGCAGGGATCGTGGCGGCCCTTGGTCATCACGTCGGTCTCGCGACCGAAACGGTCGACGCTGCGCCGCTCGGTGAGGATCGAGGAGGTCGGCTTCACGGCGAAGCGCACCACCAGCGGCTGCCCCGTCGAGATGCCGCCGAGAATGCCGCCCGCATTGTTGGAGAGGAACATCGGCTTGCCGTCATTGCCGAAGCGCATCTCGTCGGCGTTCTCTTCGCCCGTGAGTTCCGCCGCGGCGAAGCCCGCGCCGATCTCGACGCCCTTCACCGCATTGATGCTCATCATGGCCGCGGCGAGATCGCCGTCGAGCTTGCCGTAGATCGGCGCGCCGAGGCCCGGCGGCACGTTCTCCACCACGATTTCGATCACCGCGCCGACGGAGGAGCCCGCCTTGCGGATGCCGTCGAGATAATCCGCATAGAAGGCCGCGGCCTTCGCGTCGGGGCAGAAGAACGGGTTGTTGCCGACCTCGTTCCAGTCCCAATTCGCGCGGTCGATCCTGTGCGGGCCCATTTGCACCAGCGCGCCGCGCACGACCATGCCGGGGACGAGTTTCCGCGCGATCGCGCCCGCGGCGACCCGCGCCGCCGTCTCGCGCGCCGAGGAGCGCCCGCCGCCGCGATGGTCGCGGATGCCGTATTTCGCGTCATAGGTGAAATCGGCATGGCCGGGGCGATAGCTGTTCTTGATCTCGCCGTAGTCCTTGGAGCGCTGGTCGACGTTCTCGATCATCAGCGCGATCGGCGTGCCCGTCGTCACCTGCACGCCCGCCTCGTCGGTGAAGACGCCCGAAAGGATCTTCACTTCGTCGGGCTCGCGGCGCTGGGTGGTGAAGCGCGATTGGCCGGGGCGACGCCGGTCGAGTTCGGCCTGGATCTCTTCGGCCGTGATCGGGATCAGCGGCGGGCAGCCGTCCACGACGCAGCCGAGCGCCGGCCCGTGGCTTTCGCCGAAGGTCGTGACGCGGAAGAGATGACCGAACGTATTGTGCGACATGGGGAACCCCGATCGGCGCCCTTGTAGAAGCGCACGGGGCGGGGGTCAAACCGCGCCGCGAACCGCCTTCGGCCGCCCACCCCCGTCATGCCCGCGCCTGCGGGCATCCACGTCTTCAAGCATCCCGCATTCGGAGGAAAGACGCGGATCCCGGCCCTGCGCTGCGCTCCGGCCGGGATGACGCCGAGAGGTCGCCCCTCAAACCCACGCGTATCCGCCCCGCTCCAGCAGGAGCACCCGGCCCTGCCAGATGTCGAGCGCCGTGACCTCGTGTTCCGGCACGCCGGCGATCACGTGCAGCATGGCCCGCGCCACGCCGCCATGCGCCACCACCACGCAGGGCGCGTCGACGGTCTCGATCCAAGGGCGGATCCGCTCCACCAGCATCGCATAGCTCTCGCCGCCCGGCGGCGCGAAGCCCCATTTGTCGACTTCGCGCTTCGCCGCGCCCGCCGGGTCGGCCTTGCGGACTTCGGGCCAGGTCAGCCCTTCCCAACGGCCGAAGGTGATCTCCTTCAGGCGGTCGTCGAGCGCATAGCCCTCGGCCGGCAGGCCCGCGCCTTCGCGGGCGAGTTCGGCCGTCCGGCGCGTGCGGTCGAGCGGGCTCACGATCCAAGGCAATTCCGCGGCGGGAGCCAGCGCGGCGAGACGGATCCCCGCCGTCTCGGCCTGCGCGCGGCCGAGATCGTTCAGCGGGATGTCCTGTTGGCCCTGCAGCCGGCCTTCGCGATTCCAGGCCGTCTCGCCGTGACGCAGGAACCAGATGCGTTCGGCGCGCATGGGTCGATCAGGCCTTGTCGAGCGTGATGTCCGGCGCTTCCGGGTTCTTCATGCCGACGACGTGATAGCCCGCGTCGACATGCAGGATCTCGCCCGTCATGCCGCGACCCATGTCGGAGACGAGATAGACCGCGGTCTCGCCGACTTCCTCGATCGTGACCGTCCGGCGCAGCGGAGCGTTGTACTCGTTCCACCTCAGAATGTAGCGGAAGTCGCCGATGCCCGAGGCCGCGAGCGTCTTGATCGGCCCGGCCGAGATCGCATTCACACGGATGTTCTGCGGGCCCAGATCCGCGGCAAGATAGCGGACCGACGCCTCGAGCGCCGCCTTGGCCACGCCCATCACGTTGTAATGCGGCATCCACTTCTCCGCCCCGTAATAGGTGAGCGTGAGCATGGATCCGCCGTCCGTCATCAGCTTTTCGGCGCGCTGCGCCACCGCGGTGAAGGAATAGCAGGAGATCAGGAGCGACTTCGAGAAATTCGCCTCCGTCGTGTCGACGTAGCGCCCCGTCAATTCGTCCTTGTCCGAGAAGGCGATGCAATGGATCACGAAGTCGAGCTTGCCCCAGAGCCGCTCCAATTCCGCGAAGACCGCGTCGATCGTGGCCGGGTCGGTGACGTCGCAATGGCCGACGACCGTCGCGCCGAGTTCGGCGGCGAGCGGACGCACGCGCTTTTCCAGCGCCTCGCCCTGATAGGTGAAGGCGAGTTCCGCGCCGTGGTCGTGCGCCGCCTTGGCGATGCCCCAGGCGATCGACCGGTTGTTGGCGACGCCCATCACCAGACCGCGCTTGCCGGCGAGGAGGGAGGGTCGGCTTGTCTGTGCGTTCATGAAATCCGACTCGAAGAGCTGCGGCTTTGCCGTGCGGAACGTTCGGCGCGCATCATTACCGGAAGGATCGCGCCGGCGGAAGCCGTCCCGAGCGATTGTCCGAAAGCCCGTCCGCAAGGCGACGGAGCCCCCTGTCTTTCTTCGCTGAGAGTGTTATAAGCCCGCGCCTTCGACGGCGACCAATCCGGGACCCCCATGTCCTCAACCGTACCCAACGAGCAGTTCGAAGCCGATACGCGATCCCACGGTCACGGGGGAAGCGGGAAGCACTTCTGGGCGCTCGCCATCGGCAGCGTCGGCGTCGTCTACGGCGACATCGGCACCAGCCCGCTCTACGCCTTCCGCGAGGCGCTGCATGCGGCGGTCGGTTTCCAAGGTCCGGCGACGGGCCATGCCGTTCCGGTGGTGCCGCGCGACACGGTGCTCGGCGTCCTTTCGCTGATCGTCTGGGCGCTGCTGCTGGTCGTGACGGCGAAATACGTCATGATCCTGCTCAAGGCCGACAACAACGGCGAGGGCGGCACGCTCTCCCTGATGGCGCTCTGTCAGCGCGCGCTCGGGCGCGGCACGAATCTCGTCTTCTTTCTCGGCGTGATCGGCGCCGCCATGTTCTACGGCGACTCGATCATCACGCCCGCGATCTCCGTCCTGTCCGCGGTCGAAGGGCTGAAACTCGTCACGCCCGCCTTCGAGCCCTACGTCATTCCCGTCACGCTCGTGATCCTGATCGCGCTCTTCGCAGTCCAGAGCCGCGGCACGGCCAAGGTGGCGACCTTTTTCGGCCCGATCATGGTCGGCTGGTTCCTGATGCTCGCCGGCGGCGGCATCGCCCATATCAGCGACGACATCGGCGTGCTGGCGGCCGTCAACCCGCTCTACGGCCTCCGCTTCCTGCTCGAGCACAAGATCATCGGGCTCGTGACGCTGGGCCTCGTCTTCCTCGCGGTCACGGGCGGGGAAGCGCTCTATGCGGATCTCGGCCATTTCGGCAAGCGTCCGATCCGGGCCGCGTGGTTCTGGCTCGTCCTGCCCGCGCTCGTCCTCAATTATTTCGGTCAGGGCGCGCTCGTCCTCGCCTATCCCGAGACGGTGCAGAGCCCCTTCTTCCGGCTCTATCCCGATTGGGCGACCGTCCCCGTCGTGATCATGGCGACCATGGCGACGGTGATCGCGAGCCAGGCGGTCATCACGGGCGCCTTTTCGCTCACCCATCAGGCGATCCAGCTCGGTCTGCTGCCGCGCATGGAGATCCGCTACACGTCCGAGACCCATGCGGGGCAGATCTACATCCCGCGGATCAACTGGCTCCTGCTGCTCGGCGTCATCGCGCTCGTCCTGTCCTTCCGCACGTCGAGCAATCTCGCCTCGGCCTACGGCATCGCCGTGACCACGACGATGACGGTGGACGCGATCCTCGCCTTCCTCGTCATCTGGCGCGTCTGGAAATGGCAGCCCGCCGCGGCGGCCCTGCTCGTCATCCCCTTCCTGATGATCGACCTCACCTTCCTCGGGGCCAATCTGCTGAAGCTGTTCGAAGGCGGCTACGCGCCCCTCACCTTCGGCTCCGCGCTCATCGTCCTCATCTGGACCTGGCGGCGCGGCACGCGCATCCTGCAGGACAAGACGCGCAAGGCCGAAGTGCCGCTCGACATGCTCGTGCGCAATCTGGAGAAGAAGCCGCCGCACAAGGTGCAGGGCACGGCCGTCTTCCTCACCAGCGATCCGGATTACGCGCCCGCCGCGCTGCTCCACAATCTGAAGCACAACAAGATCCTGCACGAGAAGAACGTCATCCTCACGGTCAACTTCACCGACACGCCGCGCGTGGCCGACGAGGACCGCGTGACGATCGAGCCGATCAGCGAACTCTTCTCCCGCGTCACGCTGCGCTTCGGCTACATGGAGTCGCCCAACGTGCCGCGCGGCCTCGCCATCGCGCGCAAGCTCGGCTGGAGCTTCGACATCATGTCGACGTCGTTCTTCGTCTCGCGCCGGTCGATCAAGCCCGCCGCGCGCTCCGGCATGCCGATATGGCAGGACAAGCTGTTCATCGGCCTCGCCCGCAACGCGACGGACGCCACGGACTTCTTCCAGATCCCGACGGGCCGCGTCGTGGAAGTGGGAACCCAAGTCACCGTCTGAGCATCGTCACCGTCTGAGCATCGTCACCGTCTGAGCGACGTCACCGTCCGATCGACGCCCTCACCCGTCATGCCCGCGCCTGCGGGCATCCACGTCTTCCCTTCGACGCAGCAAGAAAGACGCGGATCCCGGCCCTGCGCTGCGCTCCGGCCGGGATGACGCCAAGGGGGGGGGGAAGCCCCACCCCGTCATGCCCGCGCCTGCGGGCATCCACGTCTTCCTTTCGACGCCCTCACCCCCGCCTTTCGCGGCGGCGGCGGAGGAAATCCTCGAGTTCCGCGTCGCCGTCGGGCGGCAGAACGATCTCGATCACCACGAACAGGTCGCCCGCGCCGTCCGGCCCCGGCATTCCCTTGCCGCGCAGGCGCAGGGTGCGTCCCGTCGAAGACCGCGGCGGCACGGCGATTTCCACCGCGCCTTCGAGCGTCGGGCAGCGCACCTTGCCGCCGAGCACGGCCTGTTCGAGCGTCACCGCGAGACGCAGCCGAAGATCCTTCCCCTCCACCGTGAAGCGCGGATCCGGCAGGACCCGCACCGTCACGAAGGCGTCGCCCGGCCGCCCGCCCTGCGCGCCCCGCACGCCTTGGCCGCGCAGCCGCACGACCTGACCGTCCGCGACGCCCGCCGGGATCAGCACGTCGAGCGCGCGGCCGTCGGGCAGCGACACGCGCTTCGAGACGCCCGAAACGGCCTCCGCCGGGGTGATCGAGACTTCGCCCTTGAGATCGCCGCCCGCCTGAGCGGCGCGCGGACCGCGTGCACCCCGGCGGCCGCCGCCGAAGCCGAACAGGTCCGAGAACAGATCGGACGGATCGATGCCCGCCCCGCCGCCGCCCGCCCGCCGGGCGAAGGGGCCGTTGCCGCCGAAGCCGAAGGAGAAGCCGTCCGCGCCCGCGCCCGCGCCGGGGCCTCCCGCAGGCCCGGCCCCGAAACCCTCGAAACCCGGATGGCGCGGCTTGCCTTCGCGGTCGATCTCGCCGCGGTCGAACCGCCGGCGCTTGTCGGCGTCGCCGAGGATCTCGTAGGCCGCATTGAGCTCCGAGAACTTGTCCTTCGCCTTGGGGTCGTCCGTGTTGCGGTCGGGATGCCAGGCCTTGGCGAGCTTGCGGAACGCGCGCTTCACTTCGGCTTCGTCGGCCGATTTCGATACGCCCAGCACCTCGTAGGGATCACGCATGCCCCGCCCCCGTCGACGCGACCCGATCGCGGCGATTCCACGTCGGCAATGTGGGATCTGCGGGCGCGGCGCGCAACGCCGGATCGCGTCAAGGCCGCGTTCAGGCCCTGTCCGGCAGGGTTTCGAACTCCCCGAGGCTCCACGGACCGGCGCCGATCCGGCAGGCGCTGCCGACGGAACGTTCGCTTCCGCCCGCCTTCGCCGTCACCACGGTGAAGGCCCGGCAGAGCCGGTCGCGGCTCACGAAGGCGGGTCCCGCAGCGGCGACGGTGCCGCGCCGCCCGCTCTCGGGATCGATCCAGGCGACCTCGGCGCCCTCCGCCGAAGGCTCCAGCGCGAGGCGGATCGCCGCCGCCCGGCCGGGCTGAACGGCGTCGAGCGAAGCCCGGGAGACGATGCCGCCCGTGATCTCGTCGGCCGACGGAGCGGCGGCGAACATCGAGGGCCTTTGCGCGGCGCATGCCGACAGCAGAAGTCCCGCGGCCGGCGCGATCGCGATGCACGCCGCGATCCGCCGTGGCGAGGCGGCCGCAGCCGCCCTATAAAGATGATCGATACGCACGCGGAACATGGGTGTCCTCGGGGCCGGCCGGTCGTCGAAGATCAGTGAGCAACGGAACGGGTTAATGAGCGGTGACTTCACCGAGCGGAACGAGCCCTTCGCCCTTTTCGGGGCGTGGTTCGCAGAGGCGACGGCCTCGGAGCCGAACGATCCGAACGCCATGGCGCTGTCCACCTTCGACGAGGACGGCCTGCCCGACGTGCGCATGGTGCTGCTGAAGGGCTTCGACGAGGACGGCTTCGTCTTCTACACCAACACCGAATCCGCCAAGGGGCGCGAACTCGCCGCCAACCCCAAGGCCGCCGCCGTGCTGCATTGGAAGAGCCTGCGCCGTCAGGTCCGTTTCCGCGGTCCCGCCGAACGCGTGAGCGATGCCGAGGCCGACGCCTATTTCGCCTCCCGCCCGCGCGACAGCCGCATCGGCGCCTGGGCGAGCCGGCAGTCCCGGCCGCTCGAAAGTCGCTTCGCGCTGGAGAAGGCGGTCGCGGCCCATGCCGCGAAATATGCGGTGGGCGACATCCCCCGGCCGCCTTATTGGACGGGCTTCCGCATCAGACCGGTGTATATCGAGTTCTGGCAGGACAGGCCGTTCCGCCTGCATGACCGCATCGTGTTCCGCCGGCCCGCGCCGACGGGAGCATGGACGAAGGAAAGGCTGTATCCGTGAACAACCCGTCCTCCCGCCCGCGAGCTTCCATGGCCACGCCGTCGAACGAACCCCGCCGCACGATGCTGCTGACGGGCGCGAGCCGAGGCATCGGCCATGCGACCGTCAAGCGCTTTTCCGCCGCGGGCTGGCGGGTCATCACCTGCTCGCGCCACGCCTTCCCGGAAAATTGTCCGTGGGAGATGGGGCCGGAAGACCATATCCAGGTCGACCTCGCGGACCCCGCCAACACGCTGGAGGCGATCGCCGAGATCCGCTCGCGCCTCGAAGGCGGCCGGCTCGACGCGCTCGTCAACAATGCGGGCATCTCTCCCAAGGGCGAGGGCGGCGCGCGTCTCGGCACGATCGAGACGGCCCTCTCGGATTGGCAGAAGGTGTTCCAGGTCAACTTCTTCGCCCCCGTGATGCTCGCCCGCGGCCTCGTCGAGGAATTGGAGCGCGCCAAGGGTTCGGTGGTGAACGTCACCTCGATCGCGGGCTCCCGCGTGCACCCCTTCGCCGGCGCGGCCTATGCGACGTCGAAATCGGCTCTGGCCGGTCTGACCCGCGAGATGGCCGCCGATTTCGGTCCCCGCGGCGTCCGCGTGAACGCGATCTCCCCCGGCGAGATCGACACGTCGATCCTCTCGCCCGGCACCGAGAAGCTCGTGGAGATGATCCCGATGCGCCGCCTCGGCACGCCCGAAGAGGTCGCCAAGGCGATCTATTTCCTCTGCACCGAGCAGTCGAGCTACGTGACCGGATCGGAGATCCACATCAACGGCGGCCAGCACGTGTGAGGGTTGCGGTCGCCGAAGTTGCGGACTAACTTCGTTAGCTAACCGCTCCGAACCTTCGAGGCCCGGTCATGTCGAGCAAGACCGCCAAGGACGAGCCGAACACGGCGGCCCGCAAGCCTGAGGCGGGAGGCGCGTCGCGCCACGCCGCCGGTCGTGTCGTGACGATTCACGAAGCCAAGACTCATCTTTCGAAGCTCGTCGCCGCTGCCGAGGCGGGCGAAGAGATCGTGATCGCGCGCGGAGACACGCCGGCGGCGAAGCTCGTGCCGCTGAACGGGCCGCGTCGTCCCAAGGGCGGCACGCTCAAGGGCCGGATTTCGCTCGGACCGGAATTCTTCGATCCCCTTCCCGACGACGAACTCGCGCTCTGGGAAGGGCGATGAGGCTGCTGCTCGATACCCATGCGCTGATCTGGTTCATGGAAGGCTCGGGCCGCTTTCCGGCCCGCATGAAGGCCCTGATCGAAAACGAGGCGGAGCGGACCTTCGTGAGCGCCGCTTCGGCATGGGAGATCGCGACCAAGCATCGACTCGGCAAACTTGCAGGCGTCGAGCCGCTCATCACGGATTTCAGCGGCGAGCTGGAACGCGGCGGACTTTACGATCTGCCGATCGGCATTCGTCACGCGTCGCTCGCGGGCACCATGCCGCCCGATCACAAAGACCCGTTCGACCGGATCCTCTGCGCGCAGGCGCTCGTCGAGGATCTCGTGCTCGTCTCCGCCGACAAGGCGCTCGACGCTTTCGGCGTGATCCGCCTGTGGGACGCCGCGTGACGGACTCCCGCCTCTACCCGTCCCGCCCTTTCCTCGCGGCGAGCGCGGCCGTGTTCCGGGACGGCAAGGTTCTGCTCGCCTCCCGCACCAAGCCGCCCGCCGACAAGGTCTTCTCGCTGCCCGGCGGCATCGTCGAATTGGGCGAGACGCTGCAGGAGGCGGCGTTGCGCGAATTGATGGAGGAGGTCGGCGTCGCGGCGGAGGTGATCGGCCTCGCCGGCCATGTCGACATCATCGAGCGCGAGACCGACGGCCGGATCGTCCGCCATTTCGTCGTCAATGCCTTCGCCTGCCGCTGGATCGCCGGCGAACCCCGGACCGGCCCCGAGGCCGGCGAGGTGCGCTGGGTCGAGCCCGAGCGCGTCGACGATCTCCCCACGAGCCCGCATCTCGCGAGGCTCGTCCGGCAAGCCGCCGCCCTGCTCTGACCGCCCCGCCGCCTCAGCGCGGCAGCGCTTCCTCGAACAGCACCGCCGCGCCCTGCGAGGGCGTCACGAGTTCCCCGTCCCACATCACCTGATTGCCGCGGATGATCGTGCCGACGGGCCAGCCCTGCACCGAGACGCCGTCATAGGGCGTCCAGCCGCATTTCGACGCGATCCAGCCGTTGGTGATCGTCTCGCGGCGCTTCATGTCGACGATCGTGAAATCCGCGTCGTAGCCCAGCGCGATGCGGCCCTTGGTGGCGATGCCGAAGATGCGCTGCGGGCCGGCGCTCGTCAGGTCGACGAAGCGCTCGAGCGTGAGCCGCCCGGCATTCACATGGTCGAGCATCATCGGCACGAAGGTCTGCACGCCCGTCATGCCCGAGGGCGAGGCGGGATAGGGCTTGGCCTTCTCCTCCAGCGTATGCGGGGCATGGTCGGAGCCGAGCACGTCGGCCACCGACTGCGTGATGCCCCACCACAGCGCCTCGCGATGTTCGGCCGAGCGCACCGGCGGGTTCATCTGCACCAGCGTGCCGAGCCGTTCGTAGCAGTCGGGCGCGACGAGGGTCAGGTGATGCGGGGTGATCTCGCAGGTCGCCACGTCCTTGGCGTTCGCGAGATAGCGGATCTCGTCCGCCGTCGTGATGTGCAGCACATGGATCTTCGCGCCGACCTTGCGCGCGATCCGGACGAGGCGGTCGGTGCAGCGCATCGCCGCTTCCGCCGAACGCCAGACGGGATGCGAGCGCGGATCGTTCTCGACGCGCAGCCCCCGCCGCTCGCGCAGCATCGGTTCGTCCTCCGAATGGAAGGCGGCGCGGCGGCGGATCACCGACAGGATCGCCTCCACGCCCGCATCGTCCTCCACCAGCAGCGACCCCGTGGAGGAGCCCATGAAGACCTTGATGCCCGCCGCCCCCGGCAGCCGTTCGAGGTCCGGCAGGTCCTTCACGTTGTCATGCGTGCCGCCGACCCAGAAGGCGAAGTCCGAATGCATGCGCAGCGTGCCGCGCCGCACCTTGTCCGCCAGCGTCTCCGCGCTCGTGGTCAGCGGATCGGTGTTGGGCATTTCGAAGACGGTCGTCACGCCGCCCATCACGGCGGCGCGGGAGCCCGATTCGAGATCTTCCTTGTGCTCGAGTCCCGGCTCGCGGAAATGGACCTGACTGTCGATCACGCCCGGCAGCACATGCAGCCCCGTGCAGTCGATCGTCCGCGCCGCGCCGCCCGCGCCCGGATCGCCGATCGCGACGATGCGCCCGTCGCGCACGCCCACGTCGCGGACGCCGATCCCGTCCTGATTGACCACCGTACCGTTCTTCAGGACCAGATCGTAAGACGACGACATCAGGACATCCTCTCCACACGGGCTTGAGCGCGCACCCTCGCGGGCATACGTAATGATGACCCTTGAGCTTGCAAGCGAGGAGAAACGGATGCCGTCGGCCTTTCTGCCCCATCGCGGCGTCGTCCTCGTCAAGGGGCCCGACGCGCGGGACTTCCTCAACGGGCTGCTGACCGCCGACATCGGCACCGTGACCTATGAGAAGGCGCGCCACGCCGCCCTTCTCACGCCGCAGGGCAAGGTGATCGCCGACATGATCGTGTCCGAGGCGGAGGAGCCGTGGGGCGGCGGCTTCCGGCTCGAATGCCTGCGCGGCCTCGCGCCCGATCTCGCCAAGCGGCTCGGCTTCTACAAGCTCCGCGCCAAGGTCGAGATCGCCGACATCAGCGATTCGGCGGGCGTCGTCGTCTTCTGGTCGGGCGATACCGCGCCCGAGGAGGACGGCATCGTCTTCGCCGATCCGCGCCTTCCGGAACTCGGCGACCGGATGATCACCGAACGGGAGCATGCGAAGACCTTGGCGACCGTCGACGCGGAGGCGTGGCAGGAGCACCGCATCGCCCTCGGCGTCCCCGAGATGGGCATGGATTTCATGACGGGCGAGGTCTTCCCCCACGAGATCGACATGGACGCGCTCGGCGGCGTCGATTTCGACAAGGGCTGCTATGTCGGGCAGGAAGTCGTCTCCCGCATGCAGCATCGCGGCACGGCGCGCACGCGCATGGTGCCCGTCCGCTTCGCCGACGGCATCGCCGCGCTCGACGGCAGCGAGGCCTTCGCGGGCGGCAAATCGGCGGGCCGCATCTGTTCCGTCGCGTCGGGCGGCCGCGCGCTGGCCCTGCTGCGCCTCGACCGCATCGAGGACGCCTTGCAGGCGGGCGAGCGCATCACCGCCGGCGGGCGCGACTTCGTGCTCGTGAAGCCCGCATGGGCGCGCTTCCCCTTCCCCGGCGAAGGCGAAGCCGCTACCACCGGAGCATGATCGAACGCGTCGCGATCCTGCACGAGGACGGCAAGCGCCGCTGCCCATGGCCGGGCACGGATCCGCTCTACGTCGCCTATCACGACACCGATTGGGGCGTGCCCGAATTCGACGACCGCGCGCTCTTCGAGAAGCTGATCCTCGACGGCTTTCAGGCGGGCCTCTCCTGGATCACGATCCTCAGGAAGCGCGAGAATTTCCGCGCCGCCTTCGACGGCTTCGAGCCGTCCGTGATCTCGACCTACGGCCCCGAGAAGATCGAGGCGCTGATGGCCGACCCCGGCATCGTCCGGAACCGCGCGAAGATCACGGCCGCGGTCGCGGGCGCCCGGGCCTGGCAGGAGATCCAGGCCCGCGAAGGCTTCTCGCATTTCCTCTGGAAGCATCTCGACGGTCGCCCGCGGCAGAACGCGTTCCGCAGTTCGGCCGAAGTGCCGACCGCCGAGGACACCTCGACCCGCCTGTCGAAGGCGCTCCGCAAGGAAGGCTTCAACTTCGTCGGCCCCACCATCGTCTACGCCTTCATGCAGGCGGTCGGCATGGTCAACGACCATCTCACGGACTGCTTCCGCCACGAGGAGGTGCGTGCTCTCGGAGAACGATCGTGACCGACAAGCGCCCCCGCGCATGGCAGCGCATGCTGTCCGGCCGCCGTCTCGACCTGCTCGATCCCTCCCCCATGGACGTCGAGATCGAGGACATCGCGCACGGCCTCTCCCGCGTCGCGCGCTGGAACGGCCAGACGGTCGGCGAGCACGGCTATTCCGTCGCCCAGCATTCGCTGCTCGTCGAGGCGATCGCCCGTCAGGCGACGCCCGGTCTCGGGCCGGACGTTCTGCTCTGCACGCTGCTCCACGACGCGCCGGAATACGTCATCGGCGACATGATCTCGCCCTTCAAGGCCGTTCTCGGCGGCGACTACAAGGGCGTCGAGGAGCGGCTCGCCGCCGCGATCCACATCCGTTTCGGCCTTCCGCCGCATCCGTCGAACGGCACGCTGGCGCTGATGAAGGCCGCCGACCGCGCCGCCGCGCGGCTCGAAGCCGTATCGCTCGCGGGCTTCACCGAAGAGGAGGCGCAGCGCTTCTTCGGCAAGCCCGTCGCCGTGCCGCGCGACGCCGAGGCGCATCTCGTCCCGTGGACGCCGACCGAAGCCAAGACGCGCTTCGTCGCGCGGTTCGACGCATTGTCGCGGGCCCTCGCGCCCGTCGCGGAACGGTCATAGACTCGCGGCACGAACGGAGCCCCGCCCTCGAATCGCGTCGCACCATGCCCTCCATCCACGTCAGCTCCCTCTCTCGCCTGCACGAAACGGTCAGCGCCGTCGGCGCGAGCCATGTCGTCACGCTCATCAATGCGGCGACGGCGGTCCAGCGCCCGGCCTCGATCCCCGAGGATCGTCACCTCTTCATCGGCGTGAGCGACATCACCGCCCCGATGGACGGCCATATCCTGCCCGGCGAAGAGCATGTCGCGCGGCTCCTCTCCTTCGTCCGCGAATGGGACCGCGAGCGGCCCATCGTCATCCATTGCTGGGCGGGGATCAGCCGTTCCACCGCGGCGGCCTACATCACCGCCTGCGCGCTCCGCCCGACCCTCTGCGAGGTCGAAACGGCGCGGCGGCTGCGCTCCGCGGCCCCTTCGGCCACGCCCAATCCCCGCCTCGTCGCGACCGCGGACGCCATGCTCGGCCGCGGCGGCCGCATGATCGCGGCGATCGAGGCCATCGGCCGCGGCGCGGACGCCTATGAAGGCACGCCCTTCGAACTGCCCTGGGACTGACGTGGCGGGACGGCCGGTCTTTCCCGAAACCGCCGTCGAGATCGGACTCGCCGCCGCCGTCGTGACGGTCGAGCGGTCGAACCCGCAGATCCTCGTCGCCCGCACCGGCGAGACGGGCGCGGTGGAGGTGCCCTCCGGCCGCTTCGACCCGCTCGCCCACCGCACGCTGGAAATCGGGCTGCGCGCCTTCGTGTCGGAGCAGACGGGGCTTTCGCTCGGCTATGTCGAGCAGCTCTACACCTTCGGCGACCGCGGCCGCGCGGCGGGCGAGGCGGGCATGCCGCATGTCGTGTCCATCGGCTATCTCGCCCTCACCCGCGTCGACGGTCAGGCGAAGGCGCTCCCGCCGGGCGCGCGCTTCCGGCCCTGGTACGGCTATTTCCCGTGGGAGGACTGGCGCGGCGGCCGGCCCGCCATCCTCGGCACGATCCTGCCTCTGCTGCGCGAATGGTCCGAGGACACCGAGGCGGAAAAGGCCGACGTCGCCCGCCGCGCCCTGCCCCGCGCCGCCCGTTTCCGCCTCTCCTTCGGCATCGACGGCGCGCCTTGGGACGAGGAGAAGGTGCTCGAACGCTACGAACTCCTCTACGAGGCCGGGCTGATCGCCGAAGCGCTCCATGACGGCCGCCCCGCCGCGCTGGCGCGCGAGCGCCTGCCCGCGCTCGGCGAAGCCATGGCCTTCGATCACCGCCGCATCCTCGCCACGGCCATGGGCCGGCTGCGCGCCAAGCTGAAATACCGCCCGGTCGTCTTCGAACTCCTGCCCGCGACCTTCACGCTCACCGCGCTGCAGAGCACCGTGGAGGCGATTTCCGGCCGCCACGTCCACAAGCAGAACTTCCGCCGCCTCGTGGAGAACGCCGCGCTCGTCGAACCGACCGGCGAGCAGACCACGACCCGCGGCCGCCCCGCCGCCCTGTTCCGCTTCCGCCGCGACGTCGTGCAGGAACGCCCCGCCCCCGGCCTGCGCCTCGGCACGCGGGGGTGACAGAACTACGCCATTGACGTAGTATTCCGTGTCGCTATCGTCGGCTCATGTCGATTGCGCGATGGACGATTGCAGAAACGCCTCAGTTCATCCGTGACGCGGAAACCTTGGGCCTGAGCGAGGACGAAAGACGATCGATCGTCGATCGGATCTCGGTCGACCCCACGGCCGGCGACGAGATCCGGAGCTCCGGAGGAATCGGCAAAGTCCGTTTTGCCGGAAGAGGCAAGGGGAAGAGCGGCGGATACCGGGTTCTGACCGTTCATCTCGGTCGAGAGGCGCCCACCTATCTCCTCGCGATCCTCAGCAAGGGAGAGCGGGGCGACTTCTCGGACCGGGAGATCGCGACGATGCGCGGACTGGTCGAGAGGATACGAGCTTATTGGAGAGCGTGATGAAGGAACCGACGAGCCGCATCCTCCAAGGTCTCGAAGAAGCCCTCGCCCATGCGGCGGGACGTCCGGCGTCCGGGGTCGTCGTCCATGTCCCGGACAGGGTCGACGTTCGTGCGATCCGACGCTCGACGGGGCTTTCGCAAACCGCCTTCGCCGACCGCATCGGCGTTTCGGTCGCGACCTTGAGGAACTGGGAACAAGGTCGACGCCGTCCCGAGGGGCCGGCCCGCGTTCTCCTGTCCGTGATCGCCGGAAATCCGAGGATCGTCGAGGAGACTCTGGGGTCCGCGGCCTGATCCACGCGCCCCGGGTGACCCCGTCGACCCGCTTGCCTCCTCGCCCGCCGCGTCCGATAACCGCTCACGTTCCGTGCCGGAGAATCGCCGTGACCGACGCCGCTCAGGCCCAAGCCGCCTCTCATGCCGACATCGCCGCGCTGCCCTTCGAGCGCGCGCTGCAGGAACTCGAGACGATCGTCCAGCGGCTCGAGCGCGGCGATGTGCCGCTCGAGGAATCCATCGCGATCTACGAGCGCGGCGAAGCGCTCAAGATCCGCTGCGAAGCCCTGCTCAAACAGGCCGAAATGAAGATCGAGAAGATCGCGCTCGGCGCGGACGGGCGTCCGCGCGGAACGGAACCTCTCGACGCGGGCTGATCCGCGCCCTGCAACGCCGCTTCAGCGAACCCATATACGGCGTAAGGGACGAGCGGAGCCCGGACGGAGACAGCCCATGAGCGCGCAGCACGCCGACGATCCGGCCCCCGGCGACGCCTATGCCTGCGAGGCGATCGAGCAGGTCGTCGTTCCCCGCACGAGCGACATCGGCGGCTTCGAGGTCCGGCGTGCGCTGCCGGCCGCCGGCAAGCGCACCGTCGGCCCCTTCGTCTTCTTCGATCAGATGGGGCCGTCCGAATTCCTGCTCGGGCAGGGCATGGACGTCCGGCCCCATCCGCATATCGGCCTGTCGACCGTCACCTATCTCTTCGACGGCGGCATCATGCACCGCGACTCCCTCGGGGTCGTCCAACCCGTCCGGCCGGGCGAGCTGAACCTGATGACGGCCGGGCGCGGCATCGTCCATTCCGAGCGCACCGGCGTCGAGGACCGTGCGAAGGGCGCCAGACTGTTCGGCATCCAGGCCTGGGCCGCGCTGCCCGCCTCGCATGAGGAGGTCGAACCCGCCTTCGTCCATCACGCCGCCGAAGACCTCCCCCGCATCACCGGCGAGGGCAAGCGCGTGCGGCTCATCATGGGCTCGCTCTACGGCGAGACCTCGCCCGTCCGCTTCCCTTGGGCGACCTTCTACGCCGAGGCGGTCCTCGCCCCCGGCGCCGTTCTGCCGCTCGACGACGATTACGAGGAACGCGCGATCTATCTCGTCTCGGGCGAGATCGACATCGCGGGCGACGTCTTCGGCCCCGGCCGCCTCCTCGTCTTTCGGCCGGGCGACCGCATCTCCCTGCTCGCGCTTTCCCACGCCCGGCTGATGCTGCTCGGCGGCGAGCCCTTGGACGGGCCGCGCCACCTCTGGTGGAATTTCGTCTCCTCGCGGCAGGAGCGGATCGAACAGGCCAAGGCGGAATGGGCCGCCGGACGTTTCGACACGGTGCCCGGCGAGCACGAATTCATCCCGTTGCCGCAACGCTGAAGGCCGCACCTCCCTGCAATTGCGGCGTTAACCCTTCAGGTGTAAGCCCTGCCGTAAATTTCAGCGTTTCCGAAGTTCGAACAGGATCGGTCGAAACCAAGTGCCCCGTCCCTTGAACACGCCTCTTCTCGATACCGTCCGCGTTCCCGCGGATCTCCGCCGGCTCGACGCGTCCAAGCTCAAGCAGCTCGCCGCCGAATTGCGCGCCGAAACCATCGACGCCGTGTCCGTGACGGGCGGCCATCTCGGCGCGGGCCTCGGCGTCGTGGAACTCACCGTGGCGCTGCATTACGTCTTCGACACGCCGGACGACCGGCTCATCTGGGACGTCGGCCATCAGGCCTATCCGCACAAGATCCTCACGGGCCGGCGCGACCGCATTCGTACGTTGCGGCAGGGCGGCGGCCTGTCCGGCTTCACCAAGCGCACGGAAAGCGAATACGACCCCTTCGGCGCGGCCCATTCCTCGACCTCGATCTCCGCGGGCCTCGGCATGGCCGTCGGCCGCGATCTCGACGGGCGGAAAAACAACGTCGTCGCGGTGATCGGCGACGGCGCGATGTCGGCGGGCATGGCCTATGAGGCGATGAACAATGCGGGCGCGATGCATTCGCGGCTCATCGTCATCCTCAACGACAACGACATGTCGATCGCCCCGCCCACGGGCGCGATGTCGGCCTATCTCGCGCGGCTCGTCTCCGGCGGCACCTATCGCGGCATCCGCGAGGCGGCCAAGCAGCTCGCCGCCCGCCTGCCGAAATTCTTCTACGACAAGGCGCGGCGCGCCGAGGAATATGCCCGCGGCTTCATGACGGGCGGCACGCTCTTCGAGGAGCTGGGCTTCTATTATGTCGGCCCGATCGACGGCCACAATCTCGACCATCTCCTTCCCGTTCTGAAGAACGTGCGCGACAGCGACACCGGCCCCGTGCTGATCCATGTCGTGACGCAGAAGGGCAAGGGCTACGCCCCGGCCGAAGCCTCCGCCGACAAATATCACGGCGTCACGACCTTCGACGTGGTGACGGGCGCGCAGGCGAAGCCCAAGGCCAATGCGCCCGCCTACACCAAGGTCTTCGCCGAAAGCCTCATCAAGCAGGCGCGGGAGGACGACAGGATCGTCGCCGTCACCGCCGCCATGCCGACGGGCACGGGGCTCGACTTCTTCGGCAAGGAATTTCCCGGCCGCGTCTTCGACGCCGGCATCGCCGAACAGCACGCCGTGACCTTCGCCGCGGGGCTCGCGACCGAAGGCTACAAGCCCTTCTGCGCGATCTATTCGACCTTCCTGCAGCGCGCCTATGACCAGGTGATGCACGACGTCGCCCTGCAGAACCTGCCCGTCCGCTTCGCGATCGACCGTGCGGGTCTGGTGGGCGCGGACGGCGCGACCCATGCGGGATCCTTCGACGTCGCCTTTCTCGGCTGTCTGCCGAACATGGTGGTCATGGCCGCCGCCGACGAGGCGGAACTCGTCCATATGGTCGCGACCGCCGCCGCCCATGATTCCGGCCCGATCGCCTTCCGCTATCCGCGCGGCGAGGGCGTCGGCGTCGAAATGCCCGAACGCGGCGAGGTCCTCGAGATCGGCAAGGGCCGCGTCATCCGCGAGGGCTCGCGCGTCGCGATCCTCAGCTTCGGCACGCGGCTCGCCGAAGCGCTGAAGGCGGCCGACGAACTCGCCGCCCACGGCCTGCCCGCGACGGTCGCCGACGCGCGTTTCGCCAAGCCGCTCGACACGGCGCTGGTCGACCGTCTCGCCCGCGATCACGAAGTGCTGATCACCATCGAGGAAGGCTCGGTCGGCGGTTTCGGATCCTATGTCCTGCAGCATCTCGCCGAGAGCGGCGCGCTCGACAAGGGCCTGAAGATCCGCGCCATGGTCCTGCCCGACGTCTATCAGGACCACGACAAGCCCGAGCGCATGTATGCCGATGCCGGCCTCGACGCGAAGGGCATCGTCGCCAAAGTCCTCGAAGCCCTCGGCCGCGAAGGCGAGCTCCCGAAGACGCTGATCGCCTGACCCGGAAGCGGACGGCTCGCCCCGCCCGCCCTCTCCCCGTCATGCCCCCCGCCCGCCTTGACGTGCGCGGGGCCGGACTCCATGGTGCCGGCCGCTTCACGACCCCCAATTCGAGACCGGAACGGCCATGTCGGACGCCCTCGCGCCCCAACGCTCCTTTCAGGGACTGATCCTCACGCTCCACCGCTTCTGGGCGGAGCAGGGCTGCGTCATCCTGCAGCCCTACGACATGGAGGTCGGCGCGGGCACGTTCCATCCGGCGACCACGCTGCGTTCCCTCGGCCCGAAGCCGTGGAAGGCCGCCTATGTGCAGCCCTCCCGCCGTCCCAAGGACGGCCGCTACGGCGAGAACCCCAACCGCCTCCAGCATTATTACCAGTATCAGGTCATCCTGAAGCCCTCGCCGCCCGACCTTCAGGATCTCTATCTGAAGTCGCTCAGGGCCATCGGGATCGATCAGGCGCTCCACGACGTGCGCTTCGTCGAGGACGACTGGGAGAGCCCGACGCTGGGCGCCTGGGGCCTCGGCTGGGAATGCTGGTGCGACGGCATGGAAGTGTCGCAGTTCACCTACTTTCAGCAGGTCGCGGGCTTCGAATGCTCGCCGGTCTCGGGCGAACTCACTTACGGCCTCGAACGCCTCGCGATGTATGTGCAGGGCGTCGAAAACGTCTACGACCTCAACTTCAACGGCCTC